>CACECO010000004.1 GCA_902558075.1 uncultured Litorivicinus sp.
TGGGATCCCAACTTTCCATACGAATGCCAAGCCATGGATTTTAAAAGTCAAGGATTGCCATGTGCACAGGTACTCGGGATTGATGGACGTGAATGTCAGTCGTTTTCCCAAAAAACAGACAAAAAGTATCGTAAGCGCTCCTCAGGCACTCATCGATCCAATGATCATTTGGCGTGATTAATCTTTAATCAGTAGGATCGGCAAGTTGATATTTGATGGCTGCCTGCAAAAACTCGAGCCTTGAAGGATATACATTGAGCACGCGAATCGACTGCCGTGCCACGAATCTTCCTGTAACCAATAATTGTTGACCTCCACGTTTGGAAATACATTTGGATTCAGGGCAGGATTATCACAATCTTTTTCGAGAATACTCTCGAATTCCCTGCGTTTAGGCAGCCGCCATCGTTGACCAGATTTTTCCGAAAACTCTCGGATATAACCATCGGCCTGAGCTCGTGTGACACGGACAGGCTCACCAATGCACTTTTTACCACGGAACGATTGTCCCGCTGCACATCGGTACCACACATTGCCGGAGATGTGCTGGGCGATCCCTTTCTCTCCATCAACGACAAACTTTCCGTAGTCCTGCGGAGAGGTAACATCACCGCAGTAAGGTCTCCCAATCTCTCGATCGCAGCCAGCTAATATCAGAGCTATTACCAGAAGAAAAAACCTCACTCGAATTGCTCCATACAGATTCATTGTGTGTTTCCAATTTAAGCTATTTAATGTATCGGTATAAAGTACAAAACTTTTATTTCGCTTAAAATTTTTGTTGTATTGCCGATAAACTGGATTACGTTGTGGGTTTGGCGTCCTGTCCAGAGGGGATCATAAATGGATATCGCAAGTGTAGTTGGCCTGATTGGTGCCCTAGTACTCATTGTTATGGCAATGGGCGATCCGGGTCCATTCACCGATACAGCCTCGATCTTGATCGTACTCGGTGGCTCGATCATGGCTACGTTGTACCGCTCAACACTTCCTGAATTTCTTGGATTCACGAAAGTGATGGGTAAGGCGTTCGGCGGTTACCCAGATAAGCCCGATGATTTGATTGTTCAATTAGCGGAGCTAGCGACGATCGCTCGGAAAGACGGAATGATTGCGCTTGAAGGTCAGGAAATAAAAAATAAATTCCTCTCGAAAGGCATCGCGATGTTGGTTGATGGAACTGACGGAAAACTGATTCGAACATCGTTAGAGCGCGAGAATGATCAGATGAAAGCGCGTCATGGTGCGGGGGCTGGATTC
Organism: uncultured Litorivicinus sp.; assembly: GCA_902558075.1. Classification (GTDB taxonomy): domain Bacteria; phylum Pseudomonadota; class Gammaproteobacteria; order Pseudomonadales; family Litorivicinaceae; genus HIMB30. The sequence goes on from CACECO010000004.1 coordinate 1,261, forward strand.
TTTGAAGCCTGGGCAGAAATTGCCCCTGCAATGGGGATGATCGGAACCCTTGTGGGATTGGTGTTGATGCTTGGAAACATGTCAGATCCAAAGGCGATCGGTCCCGCGATGGCGATTGCCTTATTGACGACCCTCTACGGAGCGATACTTGCCAACGTGGTTCTGATTCCGTGTGCGATGAAATTGAAGACTAAGTCATCGATGGAGTCATTAAATAACGAACTGATTATCGAGGGAGTAATGTTTATCAATGATGGCGGTAATCCGAGAATCATGGGCGACATGCTCGGATCGTTCTTGGATTCGAAAGCACGTGAACGTGCCGTCGCGGCGCTCGGATAGTAAGGCGGCGGAACCATGGCTGATGATGACGAACTACTTGACGACGAAGCTGGCGAAGCTTCTGAGGGTGGTGGGTCCGAAGCTCCTCTAATAGAGGAAGAGCCGCCCGTAAAATGTGAAGAGTGTGCCCCCTGTAAGGGTGGTGCACCGGCATGGATGGCGACCTTTGCGGATATGGCCACATTACTGATGGCATTCTTTGTGTTGATCCTCTCATTTGCTGAGATGAATGTACCGAAATACAAGCAAATTACGGGATCATTAAAGTCCGCCTTCGGTGTCCAGCGATTAATTCCCATTGTGGAGCCTCCCAAGGCCCAGAGTATTATCGCGAGGGAATTCTCTCCTGCCGTTGCGAAGCCAACGCCACAACAGACTGTCAAGCAAGATACGACAGATGAAATGAAGCGTGAGGTCGAGCCACAAACCGAAAATAAGACTGAAGACTTTAAGAATAACGAAGATTTTCAAGCGATTGAAAAGATCCTTGCGCAAGAAATTGCAGAGGGTCAGGTCGAAGTGAAGGTCGAAGACGAGAAGATTGTTGTTGAACTCGTTTCCCCGGCCAGTTCTGGTGCTGAAGGTGACGTTGACAATGGGTCGAAAGAAGCAGGGATTATCGATCAAAAGACGGTTGATATGTTCGCCAAGGTTGCCGAGGCACAATCACAAATTGAAAGCGAAATTGTTGTGAAAGACACCTCTGCTGACCAGGCGAAATCAGGTAATCGTGAGGGTGACGTAGCAGATTCAGGTTTTGTTGGTGAAGCCACTGGTGGCCCTGGAGAGAAGCAGAACGTCGATGAACAGTTGGCCCGGATCCGTATGGAGCTGTCTGAAGATATTGAAAAAGGATTGGCTGAAGTCGAACGTGAAGGCGATAAGATTATTGTTCGACTTGCCGAACAGGGATCGTTCCGATCAGGCTTCGCCGATATCCAACCGGGATTTGAGCCGTTGTTGAATCGAGTTGGTAATGCATTGAGTACGACAGAAGGGCCAGTGACGGTCGAGGGGCACACAGACAATGTGCCGATCGCGTTCAGTGACCGATTCCAATCCAATTGGGATTTATCAGCGGCGCGGTCTGCAGCCGTTGCTGATTACCTGCTCGGAAATACTGAAATTCAGCAGGGTCGATTAACTGTTACTGGGTATGCCGATACCAAACCACTCGAGTCGAACGAAACTGCTGCGGGACGCGCGAAGAATCGTCGAATAGAGATTATCGTGAATGGTGGCTAAGGCTTTAATCGGTGTCTTGCTCGGTTTAATCAGCTCGTGGTCGTTTGCCGAAGTCGATCGAGGAGTTGATGCGTATGAACAGAATAAGCACTCGGTGGCATTACGTTATTGGATTCCTCTAGCGCGCAATGGAAACGCGCGGGCGCAAAACAATCTTGGTGTCATGTATCAACGAGGACTTGGCGTCGCGAAAAATTTTCAAAAAGCACTGTCATGGTTTGAAAAAGCTGCTGCACAAAATCTACCTGAAGCCAATGTGAATCTTGGCCTCTTGTATTTTGATGGGCTGGGTGTCACGCAGGATCAGCAGAAAGCATTTCGCCTGTTTTCGATTGCTGCGCGCGACAAACTTCCCGAGGCTCATCACATGCTAGGCCTTCAGCTCTATCAAGGGATCGGTGTTCCGTCTGATTTTCAGACAGCACTTCAGCATTTCAGAGACGCCGCAGTGCTCGGATATCCAGAGTCACAGTACATGCTCGCCTTTCTCTATCAATCCGGGGATCTAGGAGAGGTGCGCGCTGATCTGGCATATGTTTGGTCGAAAATCGCGGGTGATTACTACAATCTCGAAATCGCCCCTGATCTCAATTATCTCACGACGTTATTACTCGATGACGATGAGCAGGCAGAACAAGCGTTAAAGGCCGATGCATGTTATTCCAGTAATTTTACAGATTGTCCCTTTTAAAACCTAAAGAGTTTCCGAGTTCACCCGATAGTTAGTGTATCGCATATGACAACAATCGAGGATGAGCTGATGGCATTTCGAAAAAAAGGTTTGGCGAGTTACGATGAGGTTGAAGTTCAGTCTGGAACGGCTTTCGCCGACAGTGCTCAACTTATCCAAATGTTGTTTGATGGATTAATCGACTCCCTGGCGGCAGCCGAAGGTCAAATCGAACGAAATGAAATTCAGGCAAAAGGAGCGTCACTCAGTCGGGCGATGCGAATCGTCTGGGGATTGCAGGGGTCATTGGATATGGAGAAGGGTGGTGAGATCGCTGGAAATCTCGCTGACCTTTATGATTACTGCACGCGTCGACTAATGCATGCCAATCTGAAAAACGACCTCGAGGCCGTTCGCGAAGTCAAGAAATTGATGGGTGAAATCAGAGATGCTTGGGCTCAAGTGCCGGATTTGATTGACGGTCAGTCAGCAGCAAAATTTGGGTGAGAGGGGTTGTGATCGATATCGACGCGTCGATAGAGCAAGAGGCTGACAATACCGAGCAACTGTCTGTGGATGCGATCTTGCCATATTCTGTTCCTTCAACTGCAATAGAAAACGTTCAGTTGTTTGACATACTGCACCAGCCGCAACAGCGGTTGGTCCAGGGAACTGCTCGGAAATATCACTGGTACTCCCGATCAGTTGCCACGCTTCAGAGCTAGGGTGATCGCAGACCAACCTTGAGCTATTTGCATAGTCTTTTATACTCAAGCCTCTGGAACATAAGTGCTTGAGGGAATCATTGAGTACAACATCCGATATGATCATCGGCAGTAGTCGTGCGATCAATGAACTTCGAGCACTCATCAGTCAAGCGGCTTCAAGTGACGCCAGCGTGCTGATTCTCGGAGAAAGCGGCACCGGGAAGGAGCTTGTCGCGCGCGCTTTGCATACCGAATCCAATCGTGCTGCCTCGAATTTTGTGCCGGTTAACTGCGGTGCAATCCCTCATGAACTACTCGAGTCCGAGCTATTTGGACACAAACGAGGAGCTTTCACAGGTGCCATTGCTGATCGAACAGGTCGATTTCAATTAGCGCACAATGGAACATTGTTTCTCGATGAAATTGGCGACATGCCCACTGAGATGCAAGTGAAATTGCTCCGAGTTCTGCAGGAGCAGAAAGTTGATCCAGTGGGCTCCACCAAATCCATCGATGTCAATGCCCGAATCATAGCAGCAACGCACAGAAACCTGGATTCTTACATCCAAGCAGGCGACTTCCGTGAGGATTTGTATTATCGACTCAACGTGATTCCCATCATTCTGCCGTCGCTGAGAGAGCGCCAAGAAGACATCCCTGAGTTGATTCAGTTTTATCTGAAAAAACATACGCAGGACGGTCAGATGTCGAGCTTCGATGGCGCGCTGATGGATGCTTTGTGCAAGTATCGATGGCCTGGTAATATTCGCGAATTAGTGAACCTGGTCCACCGATTGTGCTGCTTTTTCCCGGGTCAACCGGTTAGACTGGCACAGATACCTGCGCCCCTGCTTCCTAGAGGGATCGCGGAGTTCGGTGCGGGTGGTGCAATCAGCTTTGATCGAAGTTCCCCGCAGCAAAGTGAATTGGATTTGACTATCTTTGACGTTGGCGATAATCCCGTCGAGGAGATTATCATTCGAGCACAAGGTAGTGCGCCTGCTTTGGACGCGACGCTGCCGTTTGACGGACTGAATCTAAAAAATCATCTTGCTGAGATTGAGAAGCAATTGATTGTTGATGCACTCTCAAAGTGTGACGGCAATGTTTCGCAGTCTGCAAGGCTCCTGAATCTTCAACGGACAACGTTAATCGAAAAAATTAACAAGTACGAAATCCAGCCGTAATCCACCCTGTCGGATTTTTGGCAACCACTGTTGAAGTCCAGGTCGGCTTACTTTTGCCGGCACTGAAACCCCCTTTGTAACGAATGGTTGCCGCCTTTGGCATGATGCTTGCTGAAGCGAGCGTATTCCAATGAGAGCGGGTGACTGACAATGACACAAAGCAATACGAATCGTTTATTGGGCATCGCTGATCCGAGCTGGCCCACCACGAGTCTTATTGAGAAAAGAGCGATTGAACTAGGCTATGAGACCGTGGTGACTTCGACTCCTGACAATTTTGAATCTCAAGCATCTGAATTAGGAATGATTGTTGTTCATTTGCCAAAGGATGGGTCGATTCAGTCAATCATTGAGTCGATGAAATTATTCGATGATGCAATCCAATTCATTGTCTTAACCGATACAAGCGACCAGCAGTCTGTGAAAACACTTGAACGAATCCCTGGTGTGTCTGTTTTTTGTGTATCTACGATCGATGCGATTTCCTGGAATGAATTGTTTGGACGGTATCTCGAGAGATCTGCCGAATTGACAGAAGAGGAGGAATCAACATCGGAAGCACGTTATGTGTTTGTCGATCCGAAGTCTAAGCATCTGCTGGCGCTAGTCGAGCGGCTTGCGACAACAAAAGCCGCTGTACTGCTTCAGGGCCAGACTGGTACAGGAAAGGAAATCGTTGCGCGAACATTGCATGCGTTGTCAGACCGCGCTGACGCCCCGTTTGTTGCATTGAATTGTGCCGCGATGCCCGAGCATTTGGTCGAGGATATGTTGTTTGGGCATGAAAAAGGTGCTTTTACAGGCGCGACGCGTGAGCTTCACGGCATTTTTGAGCAGGCCAAATCGGGGACTGTGTTTCTCGATGAGATTGGAGAAATGCCAATTCAACTGCAGGCCAAATTGCTTCGCGTATTGCAAGAGAAAGAAGTGGTCAGACTTGGTGGGCGCGACACCATTCCATTAGATTTTCGCTTAATCGCTGCGACCAACAAAGATTTAAAAGAAGGAATTGCTGAGAAGACATTTCGGGAGGATCTGTATTACCGAATTAGTGCATTTAAGTTGCAGATCCCGAATCTTGCTGAGCGCAAAGGTGACATCTTACCTTTGGCCAATACACTCGCGACTCGGCACGGCCTCGATCATCCGGAGTTTACAGAGTCAGCCTTGAGCGAACTCTATCGATACAGCTGGCCTGGTAATGTTCGTGAGCTTGATAATGTGATTCAGCGCGCCGTGGTTTTCGCTGATTATGGACGGATTGATGCGCAGCATCTGTTCTTCGATGAACCTGTTGCATGTGAAGCAAAAGAATTTGGTCATCACATGCTAGGGCAAGACTATTACTCGGTACGTCTAGGTCAGCCAATGCCATCGGCACCGACGCTGCCGCGCCATCACGATCTGCAGTCTGCGGTTCGTGAGAGCGAATACGACGTCATCATGGATGCAATCAATTCGACACGCACCCGTGAAGAGGCTGCTCGAAAGCTCGGAATTAGTCCGCGCACACTGCGTTACAAAATGGCTAAGCTGCGTGAATCGCATCTTGGTATGTCACATTGCGCTTAGGAGATTGATCGATGATTGACCCAACAGGTAGTGGCAGTGCGCAGATGATCATGGATCAGATTAAAGCGTATCAGACGCGTGTTGAACAAACACATCAACCTGAAACTGCAATTCCGCCGACGGAAGTCAATAAGCCTCAGTTCAACGAAGCAGTTCGGGCGCTTGTGAATTCTGTCAATGACGCACAAATGGAGTCCGCAGAGATGCGAGCTGCTTTTGAACGAGGGGACGATATCCCATTGACTGACGTTGTCTTAAGTATGCAGAAATCCTCATTAGCGTTCGAAGCCACGCTTCAAGTGCGTAATAAGGTCTTGAAAGCATATGAAGACATTATGAATATGCCGGTTTAGACAGGGTAGATTAGAGATATGGCAACATCGACTACAGAAATGCAGGAAATGCAGGCAGCTGACGGAAGTACAGAGACTAGCCTGTCGACCACAGCGCCGTCAGGGCAGGCTGGTCCGCTTGGGCTAACCAAAGGAGCGTCGTTTCCCAATTTGAACGAGATTCTCGCTCAACCTGCAGTGAAAAAGGCAACCCCAGCGATCATGATTGCGGTGCTGTTGGTCTTCCTTGTCGCCAGCTATATGGCGATGCAGGAGCCCGTCTACCGTCCTATTTTTCCAGGAATGACAGAAGCCGATCGGCAGGTGGCGTCGGAAACACTGAAAGAAGGGGGTTTTTCGCCACGGGTTAACCGATCCACCGGTCAGCTGGAAGTTGACGCAAGCTCCTATCACGAAGCACGGATTTTCTTGGCATCGAAAGGACTACCGTCGGAGGGAACTGCCTCGGGGTTTGAGGCCTTATCAAGCTCTGCTTCAATCACCACCTCGCAGTTCATGGAACAAGCCAACTATGCAGCTGCTGTCGAGCAGGAGCTCGCAAAATCAATTATTCGGATTTCAAGCATTAAGCATGCAAGAGTCCATCTTGCGCTACCAAAACAGTCGGTCTTTGTTCGTGACCGGACGCCTCCTAAGGCGTCCGTTGTGGTGACGCGGTTCGCGGGTCGTAATATCGATCGAGAGCAGGTGAATGCAATTATTAACTTGGTAGCGGCGAGCATCCCATATTTGAATCCGACGGATGTAGTTGTTGTTGACTCATTGGGTAACCTCTTGAGTGACGAAACTCGTGAGAGTCCTTTGGGCCTCACCAGCGCTCAATTGGCCCATAAGCAACGTTTTGAGACGACCTACCGCAATCGGATTTATGAGCTGTTGGGTCCAATTTATGGTGAAAACAATGTTCGGGCTCAGGTGGATGTTGAATTGGACTTCACCGAAGTGGAAAGTACTTTTGAGACCTATGATCCGAACGAAAAGGGTGAAAGAACCCGGTCAGAGGTCCTGTCACTAGACCGAACAGCCACGGCAGATGCCGAGGGTGTTCCTGGGGCAACAACCAATCAGCCCCCGGCAGAATCTGAATTCAAATTGGATGGGCGTGCAACTGCAGAATCCTTCTCAAATTTGGGCGAAACAGTAAGTTCTCGGACAACGAGAAATTACGAGTTGGATCGCATTGTGCGGACCGTGAAAGACGCAAATGGTCAAGTTCTAAAAGTATCAGTTGCGGTTGCGGTTAATCGGTTTGCACCTGGGGAATATCCACAACCGCCAGAAGGTATCGCGCCTGAGGATTTTGAAGGCCCAGAGTTACAAGAGATCTCAGAGAATGAATTGATACGAGTTAATAATTTGGTGCGTGGCGTCGTGAATTTTGATGCCGAGCGTGGCGATCAGGTGACAGTCGTGGCGACACCCTTTGATCCACCTGTAGCTTTGGAGGACCTTATGCCTTGGTACGAGAACGTTCTGTTATTGAATATGATCAAAGGCGTCTTCGCCATGACCGTGTTCTTATTGATTGCGTACATCTTGATTCGTCCGGTCGCTTACAAGTTACTTGGCATTCCGTTACCACATGAGCGGAAAGCTGCTGAAGCAGCGGCAAAGGCGGCTGCAGCCGAGCAGTTGGCGGCACAACCGGTGCTGGGTCCTGATGGAACGCCACTACCAGCCGGTGCTGTCGGTGTTAATGAAAACGGTGAGCCTGTTGACGCGAATGGGGAGGTCATCGTGCCAGAAGCGGAGATTGAGATTGGTGAAGGTGAAAGCCTCGAGGAAATTCGTGCGAAATTGAAGCCGAAGAAGTCAGCAATCTCAGCAGATTTATTGGATACTGCAAATACCTATGAGGACAAAGTTGCTTTGATTCGAATGCTCGTGCAGGAAGATTCTGGGCGTGTGGCTAACGTGCTCAAAGGCATGGTGAGGCAACGATAGGAACTGGAGATGGCTGAGGCACCTGATTTATCAAATCTACCGGAAGTTCTTCGCGAGGAGATCGAAGGCCTTACGCAAGCGGATCGCGCAGCGGTCTTGTTATTGCTCCTCGGAGAGGAAGAGGCCGCCAATATCCTGAAGTATATGAATCCGGCCGAAGTTCAGCGATTGGGAGGTGCCATGGTCGGTGCCGCTGACTTATCGCAAGAGGCAATCAACTATGTACTTGATGAGTTTGTATCGACCTTAAAAGGACAAAGTAGCTTGGGCCTCGGTGCGACTGACTATGTTGAGTCGGTCCTGAACAAAGCGTTGGGCGAAGATAAAGCGGCTTCAGTCCTAGGGCGGATCCTGCCAGGTCAGAGCTCAAAAGGCCTCGAAATTCTGCGTTGGATGGATGCTCGAGCCATTGCTGATATGGTCTCGAACGAGCATCCTCAGGTGATCGCAATTATCTTATCTGTTCTCGAACATGCGGTTGCCGCAGATGTATTATCTTATCTTCCGTCGGATGTACGGCCTGAGATTGTGCAGCGGGTTGGTGCATTGGAAACTGTGCAGCCGGCAGCCATGCAAGAACTCGAAGCGATCATGAAGAAACAGTTTAGTAACAATTCCTCGGCGCGCTCTTCAAACGTGGGTGGTGTTCAGGCTGCAGCTAAGATTATGAACTTTGCAAAAGTCGATATGGAAACCCAAGTCATGGCCGGTTTGATGGGCCTTGATGAGGAAATGGCATTGCAGATCCAGGATCAAATGTTTACCTTCGATAACTTGTTGGATGTCGATAACAAGGCGATTCAGGTCATTATGCGTAACGTCGATCAAGATCTATTGATGACGGGATTGAAAGGTGCAAGTGATCCAGTGAAGGAGAAGTTTTTCGACAACATGTCTTCGCGTGCACGCGTCATGTTTATTGACGATATGGAGGCTAAAGGTCCGATGCGAATTAGTGACGTTGAGGAAGCACAGAAAACGATCATGCGGACAGCACGAAAGCTATCAGATGCAGGAGAACTAGTGCTAGCGGGCGGTGGCGGCGATGGCTTCGTCTAAAGTTGCTTATGTGGCATTTGGTGAAGATGCCTCAATTGGATTTACGGGCGATGATGTTTTAAATCGCTCCAGTCATCGTTCATTTGAAGATCCGCCATGGAAGGTCATTGATTCAGATATTCATTTTAAGCCGATGTTCGTTGAGGGTTTTGAACCTGTCGATGGGATTGATGGAGTATCAGACGATACGACTGAAACCGCGAATCTGAGCGATACTGAGGGTGTTTCCGACACCCTAGAGACCGAGGGTGATGCCTTAGGCGAGTCCATTCAAACAGATGGGAACCCGTCTGAATGGGCAGAAGTCGCTGACGTTGAAAGTCTGGTGACTGGGGTTCCAGAGGAGGAGATCGTCAATCGGGTTGAAGAGGCTGTTGCCAGTGCGCGAGCCGAACTGATTGATGAATATTCTCAAAAAATCAGTGAGCTCGAAGCAAGTATTGCATCGTTAAAGAGCGATCATGAAACGGAATGCCAGCAAATTCGGGAGCAAACGAAAGCTGACGCAGAAGCGAAAGTTGACAAGACGATCCAGCAGTACCGTGAGCTGACACAGAAAATCCGAACGGCTTCGACACGGGTGTCCGAGTTTTTTGAGCCCGTATCTCGGCTATCAGTGCATATCGCCGAGCAGCTGGTTCGAGGTGAATTGACGGTTGGTCCAGTCGCAATTACCCGCCTCGTGCAAGGATGTCTTGATGCAATCGAAGAGCGTGTATCGAAAAAAGAGCCGATCTTGAAGATGCATCCAGCAGATTTGGAGATGTTCTTAGACGGGTTTGATGGTGAGCCAACGGGCGTCTCTCTTGTAGCGGATGACCGACTCGCGCGAGGCGATGTGTCGTTACAAATGGATCACTCAGTAATTGATGACTTGCTGTCACACCGATTAGAGGAAATTGCTCAATACGTATTTGGACGCTCAACGAGTGATCACGATTTATTACTCGATGAGGAAAACAATTCAATTCTTGATGAGGATTTACTACCTGTGGAGGATGTTGAGGCAGTGTCGACTGATCCGAGCGAGCTAACCGAGAACCCGAGTCACGAGGAGTTCGATTCGCCAGAAATCGAGTCGCACACGGACGATCCGATGGTCTCTAATGAACCGGAAAAACAGGTGTTGGATGATTCGACTGAGATACAAGACGATTTTGAGTCGGACGCATTGGCAGAAACCAACGACCTGGATGTTTCGTTGGTATCAGATGATCTTGGCGAGGGTCAAATTGGTGGAGACGACACTGAAATTGACGATACGGATCAGTCAGAACAATGAATACGTCATTGGACTTTGAATCTTTTGCCGATTCTTTAATGTCGAATCTCAAAATTGCACCTCCTCATCGAGTCGGTACGGTTGTCCGTGTCGTTGGAATGACACTCGAAGCCAAAGGATTAATCGCTCCTGTGGGTTCGTTGTGTAGTATTGCGAGCGAAGGACATCATGACTTTCATGCTGAAGTGATCGGATTTGATAACGAAACGCTCTATTTGATGCCGTTTACCCAGCCGATTGGCGTTCATCCCGGATCTCACGTGAGGCTCCTCAGTATGACCGCAAAAGCAGAGCTCGGAGACGCTCAACTGGGGCGTGTTCTTGATGGATTGGGTCGCCCACTCGACGGTAAGCCAATGCCGCTGACTGATCGCACGCTTGGACTCCAAGGCCTGATCATTAATCCGATGGAAAGAGGCGAGATTACTGAAGCATTAGATGTTGGCATTAAAACGATCAATGGTTTGTTGACGCTTGGCCGTGGGCAACGGGTTGGCTTAATGGCGGGATCTGGTGTTGGAAAAAGCGTGCTGTTAGGCATGATGTCAAAATACACCGAAGCTGACGTCGTTGTGATTGGCTTGATCGGCGAACGGGGCCGCGAAGTTAAAGAATTCATCTCCAATAGTTTGGGGCGACAGGGCTTGGCAAAGTCGATCGTCATCGCTTCTCCAGCCAATGAGTCCCCGGTTTTGCGATTACGTGCCACCTTGCTGGCGCATCTGGCTGCTGAATACTGGCGGGACCAGGGAAAAAATGTGTTGTTATTGGTCGATTCCATCACACGGGTTGCACACGCACAACGCGAGATTGGTTTAGCTGTGGGTGAGCCGCCAACATCCAAAGGATATCCGCCTTCGGTGTTCGCACTGATTCCACGGCTGATTGAGCGAGCAGGTGTGGGTCGCCATGGTCATGGCTCAATTACAGCAATTTATACGGTACTCGCTGAGGGTGATGACCGTGTTGATCCAATCGTTGATATCGCGCGGGCGTCTCTGGATGGACAAGTCATGCTATCGCGTAGATTGGCTGATGCAGCGATGTATCCGGCGATTGATCTCGAAGGTTCAGTGAGTCGGGTTGCAGACCAGATTGTCTCGACGGACTGGTTGAAACGTGCGAATCGATTCAGACGCTTGTGGACGCTCTATCAGCAAAATAAGGATCTCATTCAAATTGGTGCTTACGAACAGGGCTCCAATCCAGAAATCGACGAGGCCATTCAAAAACGAGCTGCTCTTGAGGCATTTATGACGCAAGGGTCTACAGAGCGTTTCACCGTGCAGCAAACTGAACAACTACTTTCGGGAATTGTATAATGGCTAATTGGCAGGTCATGGTCCAGCGAGAGCAAGTGGCGCGTGATCGCGAAGGAAAGAAGTTAAGTCACTTGCTCAGTCGTCACGCTGAATATACTGAACTACGGTTGAAAACCCGTTTGATATTGACGCAGTACGAAGAACAGCTTGAATCGGTACAAGATCAGTCACGCTCGCTGACAGACACACAATTGTATCGGGTTTCGATTGCGCAGATGCGAACTGCCCTTCAGCAAATTGATGGGCAAATCTATCAGCTGGCGATGCAGATCAGTCAAGCTCGGGCAAAAGTGGGGCTAATTGAACGAGAGCGCCAGAAGTACCAATTACTCTTGGACCAGCAAGTCGACCAGGCGCGAGCTGAGCTATTGCGAGACGAAGCACGCGTGTTGGACGAGTACTCCATCCAACGATTTAATCAGCAAAACTAAAGTTGGCTTAAACTTTGCTGAACCTCCTAGTACTTGAGATAGGGTGAGGATCACAGCGCATGCCTGCGGGATTAAATCTTCCAACAAATATCAGTCTGCAAACATCTGTAAATGCCGAAAATCCTGAGACTAAAGGAGAATCGGAGCTTGTGGTTGCAGAAAAAGACACGTCTGGATTTGCGAGTGTAGTCAATAAAATCTCTCCTGAGACGACTGGCATCGGCAAAAGGTTGCCGGAGGAAGGGTCTGCAATGGCCGAAAACCAGCAAATCCAAGATCAAAGTGACTTTCTTAAAGAGGTCAAAGAGTCAATTGCGATTCCAATCACCGGAGAGATTCATCTGGTCACTAGTAAGAACCAAGTTTCCGAAGAATCTCTATTGGAGTTTATGAACGAGCAGGGATTATCGCGATCAGAAATACTTGCAATTTTATCGAATGGCGAAATCAGTCGAGTCGTTGAGTCAAAAACGGAAATGGGAGTCTTAACGACGGATGATTGGCTGCAGACAAAAGTAAAGGTGGAAAGTCCTGCTGGTGATACGGTGATTGAAACTTCGGAAGCGGAGCAGATGAACGCGTCAGCGCTAGTGCTTAAAGAGCTACTAGAGACACAACTGAAGACTCAGCTGGGTCAGACACAGCCATCTTACGTTGTAGAGATCATCGCTAGTAAAGCCGCAATTCAGCAACTGACAAATGGTACGAGCCAACACGAAGCCGTCACAGAGTCAGTCTATGATGTGTTCAAATCAATAAATTTGAGTCGTTCGAGTGGTGATTCCGAGACATCTTCTCAAAATCACCGAGATTCGAGCTCACTATTTTCAGCATCCGCCCGCGCGTCCACCGAGACTGCTATGACTCAATCCGAATTGAAGGATTTCCGGTCGCTTCTTGCTGATCATTTGCGACGCGCAGAAACGATTCAGCAATTGACTGATCGGTTGGGAGTCTTTGTTGCGAAGCAAGTGACAGCGCAGATGAGTCAAGGTCGGTGGAGTATTGACTTGACCTTGCATCCGGCTGAGCTTGGCAGTATTAAAGTGGATATGGAAATGACAGAGCGTGGGCTTGAGGCCACGTTCCGCGCCAGTCAGGGGGTAACCCGTGACTTATTGATGGAATCCATGCCTCGTTTGAAACAGTGGTTTGAAGAAGGTGGCATTAATGTTGCTTACTCTGGATTATCGCAAGATTCAGGGATGAATCAGTCAACAAGCGACGAGCAGACCAATGAGACTGCTCAGTCGACGAAAGATAGGGCATCGACAGAAGAGTCTGGCGAGCCAGTAGAGACAAATGACGTGACGGGAGTCGATCCCGGACGATTGGACATTCGAGTGTAAAGAGGATTAAAGATGGCAGACGAACAAGTTGATGGTCAGGAAGAAGGTAAGAAAGGTGGTCTGATTAAGATCGTACTCCTTGTCGTTGGTATCGTCTTTGTTGTGATGCTAACGATTGGTCTGACATTGTACTTCACTGGATTTTTTGACCCTGGAGCTGAAGAGGCTGCCGAAGAGCAGATTTCGGCGTTGGAATCAGAAGCTGCACAAGCTGCTGAAGAAGCCGCTCAGCAACCGGCGAAGATTCAATTGGAAGCGCCGTCAGTGGAGAAGTTTGAGACTGTTTACTACGAGCTCGACCGGGAATTTCTCGCGAACGTATCTGATTCGCGAAAAGTCATGCAAATAAAGCTCGCGATCATGACACATTATGATGAGCAGGTCATCGCCAATATTGAAAAGCACGTCTTCGCAGTGCGCTCTGAAGTGCTTGATATCATGCGGCAGGTGACAGAAAGTGATCTAGTGAGTCCAGATTTTCGGACCAATCTTGCCGAAAATATTCGGATCGCGATGAATGCAACTTTGGAAGAAGCTGAAGACTTCGGCGGAATCGAAAAAGTATATTTCGTCGAATTCATCGTTCAGTAGGAGACGATCCTATGGCTGATACAACACTGACGTCTGAAGAGCTCGATGCATTGAATGCGGGTGTGAGCTCCGGGGAAATCGAGGTCGATACTGGTCTTAACGTGCACGCGAATGTGGTTAAGCACGATCTCACCGCCGAAGACTCGACACTTGGTATCAATCTTTCGGCCATTGATATGGTCAACGAGCGCTTTGTTCGTATGTTTCGCCTTGGTTTACTTGAGGTATTGCGAACGAGTCCTCGAGTGAATTTGACCAAAGCCAAGATCGTGAAGTTTGGTGAGTATTTGCCAGATTTGAAACCGCCATTATCAGTCACAACGATCCGGGCTAACCCGCTGCGTGGTTCGTCCATGGTACTGATCGAACCGAATATCATTTTTTCGGCCTTGGATAACTTCTTTGGTGGGTTTGGTCGTGGTATTGGAACGTTACCACCAGGACGTTTATTCACTCCAACTGAAAGCCGTATCATCAAGTTGATGCTAGATCAGTTATTTATTTCTCTGCAGGAGGCATGGTCCCCATTGTTGCCGATGGAGATTGAGGCTGTCGGGTCAGAAATTAACCCACAGTTCGCCCAAATTGTTGATGAAAACGAGTTGGTGATATTGACCCGATGCGAAATTGAAATTGGACAAAACGTTAATGGCTTCATCGACATTGTGTATCCATACGCAGCGGTCAAGCCTTATCGAGAGTTGTTGAAGAGCCGGCTTCGTACCGGTGAAAGTGATGATGAGAAAGATCGCACCTGGATTCACAATATGGAGCTCGCTGCAGGTGATGCAACATTGGGCGCCAAAGTCGAGTTAGCCAGGGTAAAAATTCCAGTGAGCGCATTTGAACAGCTTGAAGAAGGTCAAGTATTGTTCTTCAAAAAACCTGACTTTGCGCGGCTATTGATTAATGAAATTCCGGTCTATGAGGTTGCTGTGGGCACGCACGGCACTCAAGTCGGTGTGCGGATTGAGAACCCAATCAAACCTGATGATTCAAACGAATAATCAGCTAATGAAAGGAGAACGACAGTGAGCGAATTTGAAACCGATGAGAACACAGAAGGTACAGTCGAAACTGGAGCCACTGAAGACAAAAGTCAGGAGAACTCAGAAGCCAAGTCGTCAATGAATCGCGAGGTGATCCAGAATATTCCGATTACACTCGCAATCGAGGTTGGACGAGCATCTCTCAAAATACGTGATTTAATGCGTCTGACGCAGGGCAGCGTCGTCGAATTGGATCGTCTCGCAGGAGAGCCGCTTGATATTGTTGTGAACGATACTGTCGTTGCACAAGGTGAAGTGGTTTTGGTGAATGATCGATACGGCGTTAGGTTGACCAAAGTTGTCTCTGCGGCAGACCGAATCAACAACTTGTGATGGATAATTAAGTGGAATATGTCGACTGGGCGTCATTTGCCGCCAGTTTTGGCTTGGTCATCGCACTCATCCTTGCGACTTTATGGGGTTTCAAGCGTTATGGGCAAATGCAGTTCCCGAAAAAGCACGGTGACGCCGCCATTCAAGTTGTTGAATCTCATGTGATGGGACCTCGACAGCGCATCGTTCTGATCCACTGCGACAATCAGAGAATGCTTGTCGGTTTGTCACCACAAGGTTTTGCGCATCTCGGGCAATGGACGTCTGATGCAACGCCACCAGACCCTTCGTTTGCGGAAACATTGAAAGCTGTGGATCCGGATTCGGAATAAAATCCCTTCAATCGCTCATCATGATAACGGCAGCTTTAGTTGTGTCTGGCATTCTATTTGCAGTTCCTCATATCAGTACTTTGATCTTAAAAAGAATGGATCTAAGTAATTGATTTTAGGAAATTAATTTGATGTCAATTTGTCGTCACAAGAATTTTTTTTGGTGGTTTCGATATCTCCGAGTCATTGGCCGGAGTCTTTGTGTTTTCCTCGTCTCTCTAATTTTTTCAGGTTCGGCGATGGCGGAGACCTTGCCAATTTTGACAGTCATCGAGCAAGAGGGGGCTACACAATATAGCCTTACACTGCAGCTTCTTGCATTGATGACGCTGCTTTCTCTGTTGCCAGCGTTGCTTCTCGGGATGACGTCATTCATCCGAATTATTATTGTTTTGTCTTTGTTGAGACAGGCCCTCGGCACAATGCAGACGCCCCCGAACCGAGTTTTGTTGGGGATCGCTTTATTTCTCACACTTTTCGTGATGGAACCTGTGTTAACAGTTGTTTACGACATGGCTATCTTTCCATATCTGAATGAAGAGATATCTATTGAAGCGGCAATTGCAGCAGCAGAGGCTCCAATGCGCGGGTTTATGCTGAATCAAACACGCCAGGAAGATATTGCGATGTTTACTGAGATTGCCGGTGATGGTCCAATCGTGAGCCCAGAAGATGTTCCTTTTTCGATACTCGCGCCAGCATTCATTACTTCTGAGCTGAAAAGCGCTTTTGTCATTGCTTTTATGATTTACATTCCTTTTGTCGTTATTGATTTGATTGTGGCCAGTGTGTTGATGTCGATGGGTATGATGATGTTGTCACCGATGATGATCTCGATGCCATTTAAGTTGATGTTATTTGTCTTGGTCGATGGTTGGACCCTAATTATGGGTTCCCTCGCATCGAGCTTCGCGATGCCGTAGGAGGTTAATATGGATACAGCGATGGTTGTTGAATTGGGTCGAGAATCTCTATTGGTCGCAGTGATGATTGCTTCGCCGATGCTAGCGATTGCTTTGGCGGTTGGTCTACTTGTTGGTATTGTGCAGGCCGCAACATCAATCAATGAAATGACCCTCTCCTTTATCCCGAAAATCGCAGCGTTGGTGATCGTCCTAATGATACTGGGATCATGGCAAATTTCTGTCCTTGTCGATTTCACTCGCCGTCTTTTCGAGCGAATCCCTACATTTTTCATGTAGGAGTCTGATTTGGAGCTTTTTGTTGCTGATTTGGTTGAACGGTTCTATACGGCTTTGTGGCCATTTCTCAGAATTGGCGCCATGTTAATCGCTGTTCCGATTTTATCGATTGACGCCGTTACTGTCAGGATTCGAGTTTTCCTGACGTCACTGTTGACGATTTTGGTTTATCCCTTGGTGGATTGG
The DNA here is from genome assembly GCA_902558075.1 of uncultured Litorivicinus sp. Classification (GTDB taxonomy): domain Bacteria; phylum Pseudomonadota; class Gammaproteobacteria; order Pseudomonadales; family Litorivicinaceae; genus HIMB30. The sequence goes on from CACECO010000004.1 coordinate 18,417, forward strand.
CCGGTCATTGATCCTGTTTCGGCCGAGGGACTGCGCGAAATTTTCAATCAAATACTCATCGGTTTAGTGATGGGGTTCTTCCTCCAAATTGTGACAGCAGCTGTCGTTCTCGCTGGCCAAGCGATCTCCAACTCAATGGGCCTCGCAATGGCGACCATGGTTGATCCGAGCATGGGAAACGTGCCTTTGGTCTCTCAGTTTATGTTGATCTTGGCGACACTGATATTCTTGGGGGTGGGCGGTCATATGCTGCTCATAGGTATCTTATTGCGTAGTTTTGAAACCTATCCCGTGGGTCTGGCATTCGTTAGCCAAAGTACCTATGGAACACTGATTGAATGGTGTGCAATGATTTTTGTTGGCGGCATTCTACTCGCTTTGCCAATTATGGTCGCGCTATTACTCGTGAATATCGGAGTTGGCGTGATTGCCCGTGCGGCACCGAGCCTCAACATTTTTGCAATTGGTTTTCCGGTATTTTTTATGACCGGTTACGCTGTTTTGATTCTATCAATGGCTGGTACTGGCTCTCGAATGCAATGGCTATGGATGGAAGGTGTTGACCAAGTGAAGAACTTTGTCTTAGTACCGGGGGTGCTCTAATGGCTGAAGATACTCCAGACGACGATCAGAAGACCGAAGAGCCCACCGCCCGGCGGTTACAAAAAGCCCGTGAGGACGGGCAGGTTCCGCGATCGCAAGAACTTGGGGCTGCAGCCGTCATGATAAGTTCGATGGCTTTCCTGTATTTAACGGGCGGATGGTTGCTTAGTCACTTATCACAGTTGTTCGCGGCAGGTTTTGTTATCGAGCGTCGCGATATTTTCTCTCCTTACGTCGGACTAATGCATTTTCGGGATATCGGTCGAGATGGTTTTTTACTTTTTATTCCATTGCTTCTAATGACTTTTGTGGTCGCGATCCTCTCTTCATCAGCGATGGGTGGCTTGAATTGGTCTTGGAAGGCAGCAGCCCCGAAAGCCAGCAAGTTGAATCCATTAAATGGATTGAAGCGGATGTTTGGCTTGCGCTCTTTAGTCGAATTAGCCAAATCCATTTTGAAATTTTCGTTAGTGGCAGCCGTGCTCGCTTATATGGTTTACGACTTTTCTGATGAGTTGATTGTGTTGTCCGCGATGAATTTTGAACCGGCAATGGAAGCGGCTGCTCATATGGTAGGACTGACCTCAGTCTTGGTGACCGTTACATTGGTGTTCATTGCAATGATCGATGTACCGTTCCAAAGCTTCGAATTCACCAAGCGTATGCGAATGACCAAACAAGAGGTCAAGGACGAGTTCAAAGATGTTGAAGGTCGGCCAGAAGTGAAAGCGCAGATCCGTCGGAAGCAGCGAGAGATGGCTGAATTACGAATGATGGACGCCGTCAAAGAAGCCGACGTTGTAATTACAAACCCAGAACATTTCGCTGTCGCTTTAGTTTATGATCCAGAATCAGATGGTGCTCCCATTGTGGTTGCAAAAGGGCTTGATCATGTTGCGCTACGGATACGAAATGAAGCGAAAGAGTACGGAATTGTCCAAGTTGAGATCCCACCTTTGGCCCGTGCACTGTACTTCACCACCGATCTCGATCAAGCGATTCCAGAGGATCTGTATTACGCGGTGGCTCAGGTGATTGCTTATGTCTTCAGTCTCGCGAGTTTGCGTCGTGATGGTCGAACAGGTCAGGTGCCGAATCCGGAGATCCCGGAACAATACCGCTTCGATACAGATGGTAATCTAAGCGACTGAGGGGAGTGTGATGCAAGAATCTCAAGACATGCCGGCAAATTTATTATTCGGGGAAGCCGGAGAGATTTTCTTTCGGGAAAGTGACAATATTCGGATGAATCGGTTATTTGAGACCGTAGTCAACGATGGCTTTCATCTCCTCATGACGAGTCAACTCAATGGGCCTGTCGATCACTATGGAAAACTTTTCTTGAATCGGCTGAAGATGCGTTCGGGCCTCGCTGTCGAGACGTTCATGCCAGTCAGCACAGACGCCTTGATTGCGCGATTTAACTCGATGCTGGGTGACGTCTCTGTAGAGGACGCAAGAGATGATAAGGCTCCGATGCCAGGTCGTGTCATCGTGGTGAACGATTTACATGCAATCGACGGGGAAAACCTTTCACTGTTGATGCGTCTCATTTCTGATTTTCCGAGCCTCAATGTGCGGTTGGTATTTTTGGTGGACCAGATCCCAAAAGACATGGAGCGGATACTCGAGCGTCTTGGGTCTCGATTGGTTCGGTGGGATGTGGTACCACCGGCGCCCGATGAGCAAATGAAGTTACGCAAAGAATCAATGCAAATTGGGCTCGAGTTTCAGGTCGAACGCGTACTTACCCGGATTAATCAATCAGTGGCAGATCAGCTAGAGCCCAGCCTCGAACTTGACGATTGGCAGCCATCGCTCCAGTTGGATGCGAATCGTGCCCTCGAATCCGGTACTGAGGCGGGAGAGCGCGAAGCTGAGGACATGAAAGCATTGTTTGAGGAGGACGAGGATCCACCGCGATCAAAAGGACGTTTCCGATTAGTGCTGATGCTGTTGGTAGTGTGCATCATTGGAGTGGTCGGCGCAGCGACTATAAATCCAGATGTAGGCAGGCAGCTCAACCGTCTGCTTGTGTTGATCGGGGTGGATGAACCATTTTTTGATCGACAAGAACGGGAACGTAGCGTCGTCGATGCCGCTTATGACATCAAGTCTGCCAAAATACCGGTGGAAACAAATGCCCAGCCGTTGCTGGAAGATTCCATTGAGATCAACCAGGCAAAAACCACAGAGCCCGATGTCAATGACAGGCTCAAGGTAGCGACAGAAATTGCAGCGGCAGCGATAACTGCCGATGTGCGGGAAGAAGCGCCGGCCAGCGAGCCGACCACCAGCCTCTTAGAAATCCCTCAGAGTGCTGATTCTCTCGTATTGAATGAGCAATCCACCCAAGTTACGAACGCTGATGGAGACCAGTTGCCAAATTCGGAGGAGCAGGTCGCATTGACTGATCCAGTTTCTGATCAAGTGATTTCAGGTCCTTTGGTTCCGGTTACGGCGGGTGAGGATCAAGATTCACCTGAAGCCTCGAGTAATAATGCGATTCAGAACCCTTTGGTCGCGCGCGTCGGTAATGCAAATCCCCGCAGTCAGTTTGTTCAGCACATTGTGCTCGCATCAGCCGCACGTGCTGAAGAATGGCTTAGCACGCAAAACGGGCTAGATCGCGCAATCGTAGTTCCTGTTTCGATCAATAATGCTCGGCGATTTGCTGTGGTGAGTGGGCCATTCGAAACGCGTACTGAAGTCAGGGCTTATATTCAAGGAATGGACCAAACAGCCGATTACTGGGTGAGAACAGCAAGATCTTTGCAAAGAATTGCGTTAATCGGGGATGTACAATGAGTGGTGATGAGTTGTTTCGTCAGGACAGTGGTGATCAATCCGAGACTGCAGTCGTTGGCGACGGGCCATCATCAATGCATTTACCGTCGCGCACACGAGGTCCCAGTGTTGGGGTCGATCAGTATAACGATCGATTTGTCCGTGTGACGGATGATTCAACACTTGGAACCGCGCAACTCGATGGTCAGAGACGACGTACTTCGAAAGACTTGAAAGCCGAACTTCAGGCGGTGGCTGAGCTGACTCCTTTGAATTGGAGTCTCAAGCCCTGGAAGCCAGGATCGCTGAGCCGTGATCTTCAGATTCGTATTCAAGACGCTGAATCCGCTGTTGAAAAAATGCAAACAATGATTGACGGTCTGTCAGAGCAAGTAGCCGTATTATGCGGCGAAGTTGATTTAGCCGATTCAGATGATGACTCGGAAGAGGATTAGGAGGCAATACAATGAGTGGCGAAGATCCAGAAGACAAAAAGGTTGAGAATCCTGCAGCTGATGATGACTCCATTGACGATGATTCTTTAGATGATGTGTTCGAAGTTGATGAGACCTTTGACGTTGACGGTGATTTTGAGGTTGATCCGGAGGCTGCTGAAGCCCTCGCTACGATGGCTGAAGCATCAGACGTTGTAGTTGGAGAAACAGCCAGTCAACAGCCAACTCTCGATGCAACACTGTCGGATTCGATACGCTTAGCCGATGAGCTCGTGAAGACACGGATCGAAAAAATTCATGAGGCGGGTGAGAAGTCAGTCTCTCAAGCTGTCGAATCGATGGAAACGCTCATCGGTTCAGTATTGGATGCGACTGAGGCGGCAACACGTGCATCAGCAGCAGCAAGTACGTCGACCACTAATCTTGTAAAGTCTGCTGGTCGTTTGACCCAGACAGCTGACCGCAGTTCGCGAATTTCCACCATCGTACTATCCGTCGGTGGCGCGATGTTATTTATTTCTGTTGCGGTGTTTGGCTTTATGGCTGCGCAGCTCGCACAGCGAACGAGTGAGCTCGAATCGATGGTGATGGCCGTCGGTAAACGGGTTGTCGAAATGAATGTGGCGTTCGGGGAGTTCACCACTGTTACTGACTCGCTCGATCAGTTACGACTGACTCAGGAGACGTTTCGCGACAGCGTGTATTTATTGACAGAGCGAGTGAATGGGATGACAGAAACACTCCAAGCGGTCAGAAGCGAAGTTCCTGTGACGACAGCTGAATCCGTTGGAAGGCAGAGTGAAGTTTTTACCGCACGTGTATCGGATGTTGAGGGTCAGATTCAAGCACAACAGAAAATCACAGGAGATCTTGCAAAATCGATGCAAGGGCTTGCAGGTCAAATGAGTTCGTTACGTAAGCAGATTGCGAGTGTATCTGAGCTGAATAAGGATGTTGAGGCGTTGGTGACACTGCAGCGAGAGCGATACTACGAGTTATTACAGGCGCAAGCTAATGCAACTAAGGTGCAAGGCTCTCTAGCTGAGCCTCAAGCCGATCAAGTTATTATCCGGTATCCAAATCCTGATGCACCATTACCGCTCCCGGAGCAAATAAATTAAGAGCTGATTTTATTCGCGTTTTCGGGCTCTGTTTCAGAGCTCGGAGACGGTAATTGAAGCGTGTGGTCATTGTTTAGCTCTTCGTCTAAGTCGTCATCAATGTTCGACTCGTCTTCTGAAATGGAATAGGTCATCGATAACATTGAATCGATAAGCGTTGTTGGGACATCCATACTGACCTGGGCAAAAATCTCATCAACGATTTCACTTGTCTCCTTTTTGAGTTTTTCACTTTTCTCCGGACTGGTTTCTAGTTCTTGACCAATCTCATACAATCGAGCCGCTTCGGCAAACGGAATATAGGACTCAACTGAGCCTCGCAACATCTGTATCCTCAAGACGGCTTTCGCCTCAGACCGCTCGCCATTTCTCGCGTCGAAACGACCTTCCTCGAGTAACGACTCAAGATGTTTGGATAAAACAAACTCATAACGAGGACGTTTTTTGTCGAGGTCTGCCCGATCAATAACGATAGTTGGATTCTCTAGCTCGTTTCCGCACATCGCTTGCCAAAGATCTTCCCCAGAAAGCTCCCCAAATGGATTTGGACCAAAATTGACGTGTTCAGCCAATTTTTCGCCAGTCACTTTCGGGTTGATCCCAAGCAATGTTTCGAACACAGAGATGCGCTCGCTCAAATAGATCACGAAGATTGCAACCGCCGCGAGGATGATTATCAGAATGCCAAGTACCCACTCCATATCAGGCTCCCTCGTTAGAGGTTATCGTCATCATCATCGGCCAAGGCGGCGATTTCTTCATCTACATCGACGCCTTCATTGGTCAATTGTTCCCTCAGAAACTCGAGGGCGATCAGCGGCTTGTCTAGTTTAAGTTCGATGGCGACCGCGTTCGAAATCTTTTGGACGCAATCAATGGCCTTTGGCCCTGTGATTTCGACACTTTGATACTGCATTCCGTATTTAAAAACGAGCTGGGCAAATGCCTCAGGAAGGTACGACCAGACCAAGCCGCTTGCGGACACCAATTTCATGTACTCATTCGTTGTTGGCGCTGCTGGGGCCTTTTTTCCCTGTGAAATATTCAGCATCACGGTTTCATTATACTTTTCCGCTTTTGTTGCCCCATCAACGAAAAGCTTATCTATGTGAGAACGAGCTCGCAGTCCGATTCGCATGCGATACGCATGCTCTTTGCGGGAATCTCCTTTCAGCCCAACTGCTTTTTCGTAATCCTTCCGCGCATCTTGTTTTAACTTATTGTCACTGGGACCAAATAAAGCCATTCGAATATTTTCCTAGTCAGTTGCCAAAGCCATCATTTTACGAAGCTTCTTGACATTCGCCGAGAGTAACTGACTGACACGCGATTCGCTAATATCAAGAACAGCTCCAATCTCTTTGAGATTCATTTCTTCAGTGTAATACAGAGCCATGATGATCTGATCACGTTCAGACAATTTTGCAATACTGTCAGTCAGCATCGCCATCATCATTGCGTCACTGACCTTTTCTTCAGGCTCGGAACCTTGTTGTGCTGGCGTATTGAGCATCTCATCTTCAGCTGCTTCAGAATCAACCATCATCATCTGATGTGCGTGTGATCGCTCTTTCTGATACTCCGATACGTCTTTACCCATGAATTCGGCTAATTCTGCCTGAGTGGGCGTTCGGCCAAGGCTAGTCGCCAATTCTTGGGTCGCCTCGTTTGTGTCGCGAATGTGGGAGATGGCAGATCTTGGCAATACTGAGATCCGTCGAACTTCATCGAGGATTGCTCCTCGAATTCGAGTTCTAGCGAAAATTTCAAATTCCACACCGCGCGATACATCGAAGTTTTGAGACGCTTCAATTAAACCGACCATACCCACTTGGACCAGTTCATCGACATCCATCACCTGAGGAATGCGGGCCTTTAGATGCAGAGCAGTCCGTTTCACTAGGCCGACGTGCTTTAAAATGGGATCTTGGCCTTGTTTCTGTACTTGTGTGTAAAGATCAAGATCAGCCATGTCAGACCGCTGCCTCAGTGGATACCAATCGCTCAACAAAAAATTGAAGGCCTCCGTTGATTGCATTCATCTCAAGAGAGCTGATTTCTTTAGCCAACCGCTTAAAGTTTTGAGACGCAGTGGCGCCTGGTGAGTGAACAATCACTGGTGAATACTTTTTGGATGCTTCGAAAATGAGATCGTCACTTTGGATGCTATATAAATACTCTGTATGGAGATTCAGAAATTTAACGCATACCGCATTCAGGCGATGGTGCAAAAGCTGGCCTGAGCGTTGATCTGGCACACCATTCGGTATTAGTCCAATGTTGGTGTATTTTTGCTCGTTAACCAGTACTTTGACGATTCCGTAGGCATCTGCAATCGAACTCGGCTCGTCACGTACGACAACTAATGTTTGGTGGCAGGCTTTGAGAAATGACAATACTGTGGGAGAGATGCCAGCCGCCACGTCAACAATAAGGTAATCTAAGGGCTCTTTGAATTCTGAAAAGAGCTGAATGATTCCACGTAATTCGGCCTCTGATAAATCTGCCATTTTCCCGAGGCCTGAGGCACCCGGCACGACATAGATATCGGACGGTCCTCGGACGACGATTTCATTGAATGTCTTTTCGCCCGAAATTACATGTCCAAAGTTGAATTCAGGGCGAATTCCTAAAGCCAGTTGCACGTTTGCGAGGCCAAGATCACCATCGAATAGCATTACGCGGCTTCCGGCTTGTGCGAGCGCAACAGCCAAATTAGAGGAGACGGTCGTCTTTCCGACACCCCCTTTGCCGCTTGCAATGCCGATGACCTTTAGTGCACTCATAATGGCTTAATCTGCCTCCGGCTACTGTGTGTTCTGTGCGGACGTGGGACTGCGATCATTCGGATCAGCTCGCAATCCAGCCAAGTAGTCGAGTGTAGTCGTCTCTTCACCTATTTGTCGACCGCTTTCAGGATGGCCGACGGTCTTGTTAAGGTCTTGAGAATCCGTAAAACTCAAGCGCTGAATTGCGTCGTCGAGAAGCCGATCAGCATTGATTAACTCGACCGGTTGGCTGAAATCTCCATCAGTCGTTCTAACCCAAAGATGCAGTTGAGATTGCTGGGATAGCGCATCAATGAGTACCCATGTGTCGGGTTGAGGCGACATTTCGGCAATGTTGACGCTATCCCAGCCAAGGCTGTGATTCAGTAACTTTTCACAACTCGACCGAGAGATTTCGGCATTCACAAGTAGATGCATCAAGGTGTCAGGAACAACAGACTGAATATCTCGGTAAGTTTGATCGATGTTCAAACCGGGGGTGTCGATGAGAATGCACTGATCATCAGGCAATTCTCGAATGATTGTTTCAAGCATCTGGCGATCTGCACAGCGAAAACACCTGATTCCAAGGGCAGAGCAGATCAGTTGAATTTGGTTCCAGGCGCCAAGTTTTTGATCGGCGAAGCTAATGATCGTCAATGAGTCTCTCTGTGAGGTTGTGACAATTTGTGTTGCAAGTTTGCCGATCATCGTTGTTTTGCCAGCACCTGTTAGTCCAAAGATCGCATGTACCCCGCTGAGGTTTTCGGGTGTCTGATCACTCACCAGTAAAGATGGTGAGAAGAGGTCATGAATACGGCTCTCAGCTTCTGTCGGATTAGTTATATTGTTGATTGCGTCGAGAATCAGCAGCTTCGAGGTCGATGGCAGTTCATATTGATTCACCTGAGTCTGAAAACGGTTATCAGTCTTCGTATTGTGTTGTTGCCATGCTGACGCACTTCTCAATTGCGCGAGTTCTTTTTTCAATAGCCGCATTTCTGTTTTGAACAGATTTACGATTTCTTGTGCGCGATCATTCGTCATAGCCGGCCCTTGCTTTTGTTCGCCGTGCAATACTGCGGAAAAGCATGGTACTTGTTTCTGTTCACCTTGAACTTCAATTAACAAGTCATCTGCCTGGTCGATCAGGCTTGGATCAGGTGTAATATCGACTGCGACGATCATTTCAAACTTACGATTAACTTTGTGGCTAGAAACTACCAGAGCGTCAGGACCAAATTCCTGACGAACCAACTCCATTGCATGTTTGCTGTCTTTACCGATTATGCGTTTCAGTTCCATCAGTTAATTCCTTATCTTGATTCTTCGATCTGCGCGGTGATGGTGGCCACCACATTGACAGATTGGTCTTCGGGGATTTCTGTGTAAGACAAAACCGTCAAATCCGGAATCCGTGGTCGCACCAGGTTAGACAACCAAGGACGAATAATCGGTGACACAACCAAAATGGCTGGCTGTCCTTGATCCTCAATTTTTTGAACCTCGGTACGCATGGATTTGAAGATCGCTTCAGCCAGTTCTGGATCAATTGTCAGGGTTTTGCTTTGCTGTGACTGCTGAACGGCGTTGTGCAGCATCTGCTCGAGCTGAGGCTCCAGTGTTATGACGGGCATATCATCGGAGATATCCACTAAGCTTTGGACGATCATCCGGCCGAGTTTCGGTCTAATGAGTGCCGTCAGATCATCGGGATCTTGAGTTTTTCCGCCTTCTTCATTTAAAACCTCCAAGATGGTTCGCATGTCACGAATGGGCACGCCATCGCGTAACAGGTTTTGCAGTGTGCGAGTGATGATTGCGAGACTCAGCTTTGCGGGAACAAGATTCTCCACAAGTTTTGGAGATCGCTCAGCTGTTTTATCGAGAATTTGTTGAACTTCATCATGACCGAGCAACTCCGATGCTGTGCCATAAAGAAGACTATTGAGATGCGTTGCGATCGCTGTCGGAGGATCGACTACGGTGTATCCCATTGTCCGTGCATGATCGCGTTGCGACGGCTCGATCCACACCGCATCTAAACCAAACGCAGGCTCCTTGGTCGCGATGCCTTCAATTGGGACCGTAATGTGGCCAGGGTTGATTGCTAATTCTTTTCCGCTGTAACTCTGGCCTCGACCACGAAGTACGCCATTGACAAGCACATGGTATGTGTTGGGTTCAAGATCAAGGTTGTCACGAATCCGGACTGGCTGGATCAAAAAGCCGAGTTCTGTCGAGAGTTTTTTGCGTACCCCTTTAACCCGGCTGAGTAGTTGACCGCCGGTTTCTGTGTTCACCAGTGGAATAAGGCCGTACCCGATCTCAAGGGAGATTAAATCGACTTGGCCGACATCTTCCCACTGCACATCTTGTTCCTCGATAGGGCTAGTTGAGGCTGTTGACGCATCGGAGGCGGTTTGTTCGGTATTATCGCCGGCTCTCAGTCGATAGACGATTGCTCCGATTCCAGCTGAAACAGCAGCTAGCGAGATAAATACGGTTGATGGCATCCCTGGGATAATGCCGAGGAGGAGCAAAATCGCTGCTGTCACAAACAATGCAGTCGGATTAGCGAGTTGCGTTCTTGTCTGGTCTGTCATCGACTCATTGGTCGTGACGCGAGTCACAATAATTGCTGTCGCCAGCGACAGAATTAATGAGGGGATTTGTGCGACTAATCCATCACCGATGGTGAGTAGGACATAAATCTCTCCCGCGTCTGTGAACGACATATCGTATTGGGAGATTCCAATCGTCAGCCCACCGATGATGTTAATAATCAGAATCAGTAGCCCCGCGATAGCGTCACCGCGAACAAATTTGCTAGCACCATCCATCGAACCAAAGAAGTCAGATTCTTGGGCGATTTCAGCGCGTCGTATTTTTGCTTCTTCCTGATCAATCACTCCGCTGTTGAGATCTGCATCAATTGCCATTTGCTTACCTGGCATTGCATCAAGCGTAAATCGTGCAATCACTTCAGAGACTCGACCAGCACCCTTCGTCACAACGATAAAATTAATGATCATTAGGATTCCGAAGATGATGAATCCAACCAAATAATTTCCGCTGATAACAAACTTACCGAAAGCCTCAATGACTTTGCCTGCCGCATCGGTCCCCTCGTGACCATTCAATAAAACAATCCGCGTCGATGCGACGTTGAGGGATAGACGTAGCATCGTCGCGAAAAGAAGGACAGCTGGGAACGAAGAAAAATCAAGCGGTTTCTCGGTGTGAATACTGATCATAATCACAATCAGTGCAATCATGATGTTGAGTGTGAAAAGAATATCCAGCAACACCGTCGGTAGGGGCAAGATCAGCATTGCGATAATCAGAAGAACAAGCGCAGGGATTCCCAAGGACTTGAAATCCACATTGGGAATCCGTTGACGAAAATCTGACAGCGCAAGTTGCACGATTTAATTCCTAAAAACAATGGTTTATATTGCATCAATTCCAGTATTCGATGCGTTCTAGATTTAGTTAGCAAGAGCAGTGCCAATTTTAAATTCTGTGATTCCATGGATGACTTCAATCCGTCGGTAAATATTTTTTGTTAGCGACCGATACTTAACGCAGAGTCCGAATTAAAGTCTGGCATCAATTCTGCAGGATAATTCGGGTGAGCCAAGATTCGGTCGGAGAACAAACATGCGAGCATCACTGAAAACTCTTGTGATAATTGGAACTGCGCTACTAGGTGGATGTAGCATCACGATGACACCACCGGGGCAAAATCCTGCCGCTCAGACGGCAACCCCTCAGGTTGAGACAGTCGTGGAAACGAAAGTGGTTCCAGTCGTGGAACGTCGGAGTGCGATCCGGGCAACCGGTTACGCCGTAATTAGTGTGCAACCATCAGATGTTGGAGCTCAACAACGATTGCTGGCGATCCGAGCATCTAAACTCGATGCGTACCGAGGGCTCACCGAGCAAGTGTATGGGCAATATCTTGATGCGACCACAACGGTGGCTGATATGGCGGTTCTGAGTGATACCTTCCGAACTCAGGTTGAGGGAGTGATTTATGGAGCCAAGGTCGTGAGCATTGCGCCGGTTGGTGAAGACACCTATGAGACAACATTATCGCTAGATCAGGATGTCGTTGACGATCTGAGAGCTCTATATTTGGCATCAATTGCGAGTCGATCATAGTCATGCGTTTTGTCGCCGGGTTAGTCAGCTATTGCGTGAGTGTCTGCGTCTGGGCCGATGGGCATCTGGGTGCAGATACGAGCGAGCAGGTGCTCAAAGCGATCAAAGAAAAATTGGTCGCAGAGGCACAGACAGCTGAAACTCAGGTTACGAACACGGCCTGGCTCGACAGCGACGGGCGACTTCACGAAAGTACTATGATTCGCTCAGACGTGCGGGTTAAAGGTGTTCAGGTACACCGCTACCTAGAGGAAATGCGCCGGCCTGATGTGGAGATTACCTTGGACGAGAAACCAGGTGCATTGCCCGAGTGTTTCGCTCCTGATGATCACTTGGTCCGCACAGTGAAAGTGCATCCCGCCATGAAGACTGGGCAGTTTGATGTGAACCACATGGGGCTTGTTCGTCAGTTGGGAGATGTCATTCACTCGGAGTTGCAGCAAGGTTTTGAACACAGTCCGCTCTGGCACACGATACGGCAACAGCAGGTGATCAGTGGTTATTTGCAGATGGTTTCAGGAGTAGTGCCTGAGGTATCTCGATACGACATGCGGGTGTTTATTAGTCAGGGCCAACCTCCACAAGCGCATCAGATTGAGCGTATCCCGGGTTCAGATCCTGTCAGTACTTTTTTCAAAGGATCGCCATCTTGGTTTCCAGAATCTTGGGTTCGTGTCCACCTGTCGCTCACTGATTCGGCAGATGGTGGTCTGATCTGGCAAGCGCGCACCAACTTGAGAATTCCAGCGAGGCCAGTCTCCTACACGGATGAAGTGCTTCCAGGATCTATGAACCAAACGATCAATGAATTGTTGTCAAAATGGATGGTAGATCTCGTTCGTTATGCTCGCTGTGAGCCCATCCATTTTGCGTTGATGCAGCAGGCAAATAATCAAATGCATATTGACGGTGGCACTTCGTCAGGAATTCGCGTTGGTGATCAGTTATTGATTATTGATCGAGATACGATTCCGCAACGAAGTATGGAGCCGGGGGCTTTGGCGGAATTGTCTCTTGTTCAAGTCACTCAAACGTTTGAGAATCATGCAACCATCGAGCTTGTTGCTGGAGCTTCCCTGCAGCAGACTGGTGGTCGTGTGGCATTACCGTTTTAATAGGGATTGATTATGTTGCGAATCGCAAGTGTTCTTTTGATGTGTGTGACATATTCTGTCAATGCCGCAGACATGTCGGTCGATCAGGCGGTGTCGCGGCTTCTGAAAGATATTCAACAAGAGGTCGAAGTGCTCAAGGTTCCCGTTCCGTCAAAGGCTCAGGTCAACCATGAGGGACAAGCTGGCAAATCTGGCGGGCAGATAGTGACTAATGGTACGCATCGTGTCCGACGCGGTGAAACCCTCGATATGGTGATCCGAAAAGTCGTACCAAATTCGGCAATACAACCACGAATCTTGCGTCAGGCATTTGTGCGAGCGAATCCACATGCGTTTCGGCGTGGTAATCCCAATTGGTTGTATGCCGGTGCGGTGCTTCAGATTCCGGATATCGAGCATTTGCACCAGGTTATTTTTAAGAACTCACCCAATCGGCTGAAGAAGAATATCAGTGATGAGAAAGCTGGCTGGGTAAGGTTTCCATAGATGGTATCGCCGATCTCAAATCAGCTGAGATCGGAGTTCGGACCCATGAGTCTCGAGCGGGTTTTGCAGGCAAGCTATGGTAGCCGATTAGCAATCAATGGTGACGACGCTCAGTATACGCTGAGTTACGACAAAGCCACAAAATCGTTGGTTTTGACGGTGTTAACGCCGCGAGCAAATCAAGTCATTCCTGTATCAGCATCGCAAGATTTGATCTCTTTAGTGATCAAATATGGGTCTCTACGACTGGTGATAGCTGAGCCTGGTCCAGCTAACGCTGTGACTTTTAAAGGTGTGATACCAACGCCCCAGCCGACGCAAGTCGTCCTGACTTATCGGTTCGATATGAGTGACACTAAGATTCAGCCAGCTCAGCAGATAAGCCAGCACGGAATCAACGAAAGAAATCCATTATTCACAGTAATCAGTCGGATCGATGCGCGCCAAGTGAATGGCGCACTATCCCAGCGACTACGGCCTTTGATGTTCGACCAAACAGTCTCGATTTCGCCTGAGCCGAATCGTTCAGAAAACTCCGATCAACTTGTCCGTTCGGTGGTAGCATCGTTACCAACGATCGAAGGGAATAAGAGCATGCTAATCCCAGATATCAATCCGGCAATGCCGCGACCCATTGGTCCAGATGCGTTGCCAAATAACGTACCGATTTCTCAGCCAATCGCTGCCGAGCTTGGGCTAAAACCTGGACAGGTTGTTCAAGCGCTAGTCGCAAATGCTGGGGATAAAATGGCCTTGCAATTAAAAAATGGTGAAATTCTATTGCCCTCGAACCTTCGACTTCCAGAGGGACAGGTTCAATTGCGAGTGATGCAGGGGCCCCAGGGTCTTCTACTGAGTTTTGCTGGAGCACAGACAGTGTCTGCTAGTCAAGCTGCAGCAGTTGGCGGCGTTTCTGCTGCTCTCGCCAATATTTTGGCGAGACCTGCTGGGAAGTCGCAGATCCAAAGTTTGTTTTCGCCACGAGCCATGGAGTCTTTTCTTTCCGGTCAAGGGCTTGATCGCGAGGCTCGGGTGCTGCAAAACAATCGTCTTGACTCAAATACACTGAACGCACAAGCGATTGCTCGGGCTGTACAATTTGGTGGATTGAACACTGAAAGAGCCGTACTCGATGGAGTCTCTTTGTCAGCTCAGACGTTGAAACCTTGGTTGCGGCAGATTTTGCGGCTCTTGCCTGCGCAGTCAGAAATCGCATCGAGATTCTCTGACCTGGTTGGGGACGTGGAGCGTTTCCAACTCGATGCGATGCCAAACACTGGTAATCGAGATCACATCGGGATGTCGGCGCTTTTGTTATTCAGGGATCAACTACCCGTGGAACTTATCTTTGAGCGTTTTCCCTCGGCGGACGATGATGGTGCTACGGTATGGGTGATTAATGTGCATACGTCGCTCGAGCATTTGGGTGAAATTTGGATGAAGTCGACGTTTTCAAGAAAAGATGTCGATTTGGTCATGTGGGCTGTTGAGCCGAAAACAGCAAGTCTTGCAAAGGAAGCATCGATCGATTTGAAAGAAGCCTTTTCTGAGATTGGTCTGACTGTCCGGACCATTCAGATATTGAATTCTGAGCGAACGAACTTCCCTGATCGCGGTAAACCAATGCATTCGAATTTGGATTTGCAGGCATGAAGTTGCAAAAGAAAAAAGCCGTTGCGCTTGAATATGGTGCGCAAGAGTCGCCTACGGTGATTGCTAAAGGGCAGGATGAACTGGCTTTAGAGATCATCGAAGAGGCAAAAAAATATGGGATTTTTATTGCTGAGGATCCGCAGCTCGTCGCTGCTTTGTCGCAGGTTGGCTTATCCGAGGAAATTCCAGAAGAGTTGTATCATGCGGTTGCTGTGATGCTTGCCTGGGCCTACTGGCTCAAGGGTCTCTCGCCAACAGAGCAATGAAGGCGTTGATCTATTTTTGATCTCTTGCCGGATGGTATTGCGGTTTAACCGAAATCAAAGGCCGTGCGTGCGGTGGAAGCTGCTGTGTTTGCAATAGTATGTCAACAAATCGCTCGATAGCCTTTGGGTACCAGCGACAGACGACAAGACCAGTGAGTCCGAGTGATAGAAAAATTAATAACGTCGCTTTCATGCGAATTGACACTGGTTGGCTCTGATCGAGCGTTATGAGCCCAGATGAAATCCAAGTATCAGGGCCAATTGCCTCTGCACTGATGCGTGACCAAACTCCAAATTCGCAGACGACTGTAATTGGATCGTTTTTATTTTTTTGATTTAAGACATTTGAAAAAACTGTCGGTAGATCTCTAATGTTGACTCGATTCGCGTTGACGATGGCAAAACGATGCACGGGCTCACCGTTATCGCAGGAGATATTTGGCCGAGGCTGCCATTGAGTCATCGAAGTCTGACTGATATTCACGAAGGCAATTAAAAGAAATAGGCCAGCAATGACCATGGTAACCCGGAGCAACCCAGGGTCTGTTTGTTGAAGAGTGAGTTCGGATTTACGCATCACCAGATAAAATTGAACGCCGAGTCGCCCGTGTCTTACCCAGTTTCGTATAAAGCTCTAAAGTTGCTGACGGGTCTTGGTCTTGTAGAGCAGATAGTGCACCACGAATGCTGTCCAACTGCTTTGAAATGAGTAGTTCATTTCGTTGATGTGATCGCTTGCACCGTTCAAGCAGACTCGTTATTTCGTTCCAGATTGGATTATTTAAAAGCTGTTGTGTTGCAGCCTGATCAAGGTTCACTCCGATGAAATCTAAACTGGCTAACACTTCTAAAATTTTCAGCTTTTCAGCTTGAAGCGTCTCGAAAAACTCTAAATTTTGATTTTTTAGTGCTTCGAATTCTTCTGTGAGGAGAGAATCCAAGCGTTTCACAGAATTTAGAGTTTCTAATAGTTGTTTTGACTGCATTCCCGAAGGCTACAGTAACTTCTCAATCTCCGTAAAGCCCTCTGCAATCCTCTTTGGATCCAATGGATAATTTCCATCTGCAAGCGCTTGTTTGATCTGAGCAACCTTCGCATCGTCAAAACCGGCGCGACTCAACTCGATGGCCGTTTCGTCGCTAAGTTGCACTTCATCTGACATCTGACGAGTAGCTGGAGCATCCTGAGACTCTACATCCGCACTCCTCAACTCTTCGTCTTTCTTTTGTTCGGGCTTTATTGCAGACAGTGCTTTCGCACTGACGCCTGAAATTGGATCTGTCATTTCCATCTCCTCACAGTCTGGAACAACCTTGCAATCTAAGGATCGACAATATTTATTAAAACTTTAGCAATTTTTTAAAAATTTTAGCAATTTTTTGAAAAAAAGTCCCGAGTGGGGCGCTAGAGGCCGCGCGCCTCATGTCGACCACTGACGATTCCCCTGATTTCCTTACCGGAATCAGGATTTTTAAGCAGAACTTGCTCGCCAATTTTACCATTTTCCATTGCGATGGTTTCGACGGTAATCTCAAGTGCACCACGCTTTATGACTAAGCGTACAGTCTCATTTTTACGAACAAGATCTGCGGCAACGAAGTCACTCGCACTCAGTCGTTGCCCAGCGCGAATTGTACGTGTCGCCTCGAGTCCAATGATTTCTTCGACCTTCGTTAAGGCTTGAGGCCCATAGCTTGTGATAGCCTCGAGCTTTGATTCCACCAGGTTTTCAGTGATGACTTGCCCATTAATGATCGTGGTTTTTGCGATCAATATCCGTTCTGCGATTTCGATATCGCCCGCTTGGATTGAGTGACCGGGGGTTAGCTGTGTTCTGGCGATAACGGTTTGCTCGGGCCATAGTGTGACGGGTTTACTCGAAGCGTCCTGCTTTTGCCTTTCGATAGAAAGATCTTCAAGTCGGATCACTTCTCCGGCCTCGTAGGGTCGATTTGGGATGTAGATAGCGATTTCTTCGCCCAAAAGATCAGGAGTAACGACATCACCTTCTGATACGTTTTCGCGAACGACTCGCCCAAGAATCTTTTCTTGATCGAGGGGGTCTGACGGACGCTCGTTGTCTATTGACTGATATATGATGTGATCCTGATGAACTTGCGTCCCTTGAACCAAATCTTGGGTAAATATCCAAGCAAACTTTTGCCGTTTAATCTTTACCCGTAAATATCTTTTCCAAGATGGATTCTCGCAGACGACTTCGATGGTTTTCTGATTGTTGGTAAAGGGGAACCTGATGGCGAGGTTGGATTGACAGTTTGCGATGGGGATCCGTCGATCCGGCGGAGTGACTTCGATTAGATCCCGATGGAGCGACTGATCGTTCGCGATCCAATCGGTGGTAACCACCACAAGTGCCTCGCGGCCACCCGGAAATTCCCCGGCTTGAACCGTGGGAAGTGAAAGAAGTCCAAAGAGCAGGAACAGTGCACGCATGGGTGCAGTATGCGACTCCGGCCAAAGAATGCAAACGATGCCGGCATACATTTGCCGTTTTGCCGTCCGGGCTCATGATCGGAATAGCTGACATAGAGCGTCTGGACCAAAAAACGCTGCTTGGCATACGGATTGCTACTACGAGAATTAAGAGATTGTGTTGGGGTAATCGACAGGATTTCAAATAACTTTAGAGGTCAGATATGAAATTGCTTGAAAACCCATTTGGCATCCATGAAAAAGCGCTGTCTGTCAGGAACAAGCGCATGGAGTTGATTTCTGCAAATATCGCAAACGCAGACACGCCACACTTTCGGGCGAAAGATCTTGATTTTAAGAAAGTACTCGCGAATGCGAATCCGAGTCCGATGGCTGCAACAAACGTTAGACACTTTGATACCGGAGAGGTTGAAGACCCCCACGGTATCGTCTTCCGGAATCCTTACAACACCGCGGTCGATGGTAACACTGTCGAAATCAACGTCGAGCAAGGTAAGTATGGTGAGGCAGCAATACAGTATCAAGCAACACTTCAATTTCTAGAGAATCGAATTTCTGGAATACGCAAATCGTTACGTGGTGAATAAGGGGCCATAACAATGCTGAAAAATATATTTGCAATCGCCGGTACAGCCCTCTCGGCACAGACCATCCGGATGAATACGACAGCATCTAACCTGGCGAATGCTGGATCCGTCTCTCCGACCGAAGCCGAAGCATTTCGAGCTAAGCGTCCAGTCTTCAGGGCCTTGGTTGATCAAGCGGACCTGAACGCCGGGTTCAATACGCTGGGGGGCGTCAAAGTCAAAGAGGTTGTGGACAGTACCGAACCCGTTCGTAAGGTCCATGATCCAGGTAACCCCGAGGCAAATGATGAAGGATTTATCTTTTTATCGAATGTGAACGAGGTAACGGAAATGGTCGAAATGGTTGCCGCGTCACGCTCATTCCAAAACAACGTCGAAGTGGTGACGACTGCACGTCAATTGATGATGCGAACGCTGGATATTACTAAGGCTTAAATCATGAACACGGAAATTTCACTCGCATCGACAGGGACTTTGACCAAAGCGGAATATGACGAGGCGCAGCTTCTGAAATCGGCGGAAGACGAACTGGATCGGAGCGCTTTCTTGAAGCTCCTGACCACGCAGTTACAAAATCAAAATCCATTGGATCCGATGAAAAATGAGGCATTTGTGGCTCAACTGGCCCAGTTTTCGCAACTCGAAGGGATCACCAATATGTCCACGTCACTGACTGACGTGGCGGATGTCATTCGATCGGATCGGATCATGAGTGGTGCTAACTTGGTCGGCAAATCGGTTTTTGGACAGACTGGGCGGATCAGTACTGACGGGGAAACGCCAGAAAAAATTGAAGTTTCATTGCCCTACGGTGCAGAGCAGGTTGATATCGGTATTTACGATCTCGAATCGGGTGCCCTGGTACGATCTATCGTTGCTGGCCCACAATCATCAGGCATTGCGGAGTTTGCCTGGGACGGGCGTTATGCGGATGGACAACCAGCGGCCCCGGGCGTCTATTTCATTCGGGCTTTAGCAACCATTGATGGCGCTGCCACCGATGTCACTCCTGGAACGTACTCGCAAGTAGAGACGGTCTCCTGGGATGCCCGAACAGCAAATCTTAATTTGAATTTAGTGGGTGGAGTTGTTCTTCCCATGGATCGAGTTACTCGAATTGGCGAGGGTGGTACTTCACTTGCCGGTAATGAATCAACGGGAGAATAAGCGATGTCATTCTTTACCTCATTGACGGGTCTAAACGCTGCAACGACACAGCTATCTGTGACCTCAAACAACATTGCGAACGCAGGGACGACAGGTTTTAAACGCTCACGATCTGACTTCGGTGATATTTTTGCGACCTCTCCACTTCAAAAAGCATCGACCGTCGTCGGTCAGGGGACCGCCTTGAAGCAGGTCACTCAAGAATTTTCTCAGGGCAACATCGAGCTCTCTGGGAACTCCCTGGACCTTGCGGTTACCGGTGAAGGATTTTTTCCTCTGCGCTCGGCCGATGGACAGGATCTGTTCACTCGAAACGGTTCTTTTCTTTTGGATGAACAGAACACGGTAGTAAACTCAGCCGGACAATTTTTGCGAGTCGCCTCCGTTGACTCCCTCGGTAAAGCTGATTTCCAAGCGGAGCTGGTTCCTTTAACAATTGCTCCAAATACGGTGGGACAAGCGATAGCTACCTCTCGAATTGATCTAGCGATTAACTTCCCAGCTGAATCATTGCCTCAAACGACGGTGAATGAGTCGAATATCGAAACCATCAAACCATTTGATCAAAACGATCCAACGACGTACGCAAAGTCAGCCGCGGTCACCATCTTTGATGAAAATGGTAACGACTTCCTGCTTACCTTTTTCTACCGTCGGGTCGGGGTTGCGTCGGCTGATGATCCGTTCAACAAATGGCAAACCCATATCGTGCTTGATGGTCAGGAGATCACCCCGGCTCTCGGTCAAGCCACCGCAACTGACCAAACACCACTGTATGTTGATAAATACGGCAATATCCTGCCCGAGGATGAGTTGCCGACAGCGGTTAGAAACAATGCGGTCTTCAGAAAATACATCTTGGATGATCTTGCCGATCCAAATTTGTCCGCGCCGGCAAAGGCGTCTGGCACATTGGTTGGATTACCCTATCTCACTGAGGAGGCAGGGGTAAACTTTGCGCCATCGGTTGCCTCAACCTCAATTTCAGTCGTTGAGGACGAGTTGGCAGAGATTGGTGATACGTCGCATACCATTGGTACGACAGCGATTGCAGCGAATACGATTACGGTCGCTGCTGGTCACGGTCTGAGCACCGGTGATCGGGTACTGTACGATGCGCAATCAGGAACAACGGCTACCGGACTGATTGATCAAGCTGAATATTATGTTGTTAGAGAGAGTGCTTCGACCTTCAAGCTTGCGACAACTTACGCAAATGCTGTCGCAGACACCCCTGTCACTGTGAATTTTTCTGGCGGGAACAACAACCAAACAATTACCCATCGCGAAGTCGTTTCTCTCACGATGAAAGATTCTAATAACGCGGAACTGGCTACTCTTTCCACAGTCACTGCAGCGTCAGCCTCGGTTGATTTGATCAAAAACGGTGATGTTGAAGCCAATGATCGTGTTTCGCTAAAACTGACTGATGCTGACGGGACGGCTGTTAACATATCGACCAGCGCACTGTCCGCTGACGCGTCGGTTGCTGATGTCGTTGATGCTTTAAATCGAGCATCGGCTGCGACCGCGGTTAATTTTGCGAGTATTGCTTCCAACACGATCACAGCGACAGGACACGGGTATGAGACCGGCGATCGGGTTAAGTTTAACTTGCACGGCGGCACAGCCATCTCTGGCCTAACCGACGGACTTGAGTATCATGTCGTCAAACTGTCAGCCAATACTTTCCAGCTGGCGACGACCTATGCGAACGCAACTGCGTCGACAGCGGTTACCGTCGGCTCAATTACCAATACGGCGGCAAATACAACGGCAACGTTCGATTCAGCCGAGGGGACTGGTCAATATGTTTTCTCGACCGATACAAATGCCGATGGTGATGTCGTTGTTGCCTCTCGAATCATTATCACTCGTGCTGATGGAAAGAATTTCAGAATCGCATCCGATATCACCAGGCACTCATTGTCTGGCGAGTCTGCCATCCATGAGAACGTCAGCTTAGAGAGTCCCGAGATTAGCTCGACTTCGACGGCATTGACTCAGGATGGGGTGCGGCTGGATACCAGTACGACGATCGAAGAGCTTGTCTCGGCGTTGCATCGGAGTGCCTCCCAAACCGATTTTAAGATTGAGCTCTCGACAACCGCCAATAACACGATTGATATAACAAAAGCGGACGGCACCAATTTTTCGGTGACCGCTGATCGGCTGCCGAATGGTACGACCGGTCTTCTGACCGCGTTGCAGAGTGAAACGCTCTCTGCACTCGCACAAGGTGGTGTGAGCGACACAACCTCGAACGGGACGACTGCCCCTGACCTGTCGGCGGCCTTTGATTTAACAATCGATGAAGACCCTCTCGATCCGAATGCGACCAATTCGCTGACAGTTGATCTGTCTGCTTTAAACGCACCGGCAAATGCCGCCCTATCCGGCGATGAGGTTGCCGAGCAGATGACAAAGGAAATCAATCGTCAATTTGGTGATCAACGGTATTTCAATTTAAGCTCGGCAGCGAATCGCCAGTTTCGGATGACCTTTGATGCTAACCCGAATGATTTGACCGCCGCCCAGGTGGTCGATATCTACATTCCCGCGTCGGCTGTTTACACTGAAAAATCACTGGCGGAAGAGATTCAGTCTCAACTCAGGGCTGCAACAGGAACACAAGTAGCGGTAAACTACAGTGGTTCATCCAAGGGTTTCGTATTCTCCCCAGAGGATGACACGAGCCAGTTAACCATTTCAAACGTCCCTGCGTCTGCATCGCTGACAGGTTCAGCCGTGCCGAATACACTTTTTGGCCTGAATACCCTGTCATCAAACTTTACGCTGGACTCTCGCGGTCGTTATGCCGCAGAGGTCATACCGAATGGGAGCCAGATCTTGGCCGATACAGACCAACAACGGTATGGCATCAAGGTTGAGTTTGTACCTGATGACGAATCGGGGGGTCAGTTCACTATTTCGAGTGGTAAAACGGGAGATGGCTCAGCGATACGGATTGAGAACATGTCTACCGCTGCCCGCACATACTTTGGTTTTGATCCAGACAGCGCCACGGCGAATGAACTTGAGGTTGTGGCGGTCGATCAGACCGTTGCGGTCCGCGGTGTCGAGTCCACCGCAGCGCGTGTTTTCGGTAAACCGGTGAGCTTCGATCCAGACGAGGCTTTCTTTGTCGATGATTTGACCAATGAGTTTACGGTGACTGTCGATACCGTAACGGAAACATTCCGACTGCCAGTCGGTAACTATAACTTGAACAGTTTCAAGACAGCGCTCGAGAATCGGATTAACGCGATGGAAGATTCCCTCGGAAATTCGATCTCTGGAGTTCGCGTCAATTTTGATCAGGTTAACGAGATATTCCAATTTACATCCGGTACGACCGGCGACTCCTCGTTCTTGCAGATTTCTGGATCCTCTCGGTACGGGCTTGAGGATATTGAGTCGAGCGTCGGTCAGACATCAACATTCCGTAAGCCGGTGGCAGACCTAACAGCGAGCGGCCAGGATATCTTTGTCGCGAAGGACGAAAACGGAGTATTCCGCGAATATTCCGCCGACTTTACATCAGGACTATCGCCGCTCCCTAGCAACCGGAACTTTACCGAAGATCCAGAGTTCCGGCCACTCTTTTTGGATAAGGGTGAATTGACCTTTGATACGGCGGGTAACTTGGTTTCACCACTGAATGGAATTTCACTGGATAACGTCGTCATCGGTGGTTCAGGTAACACGCTCAATATCGATATTGATTATGTGGGTTCAACTCAGTTCTCGGGCGCTTTCTCGGTCAACTCGCAGAGTCAGAATGGTCAGCCAAACGGATCATTGGTTGCGGTCGACATTGCTGATGACGGTCTGGTGACAGCATCGTACTCAAATGGTACCCAGGATCTGAAGGGCAAGATTGTGTTGTCCACTTTTTCGACACCTAACGGTTTGCGTCAGCTCGGTGATTCGACCTTCTTGGAATCCAACGAATCCGGAGCCCCAACGCTTGGTGAACCGGGTGGCGCTGGGTTTGGCACGATCCGTGCTGGTGCACGGGAAAGGGCTAACGTCGATTTGACCTCGGAACTAGTTGACTTGATCACCGCACAGCGGAATTTCCAGGCAAACGCGAAGGCTATCGAAACGTCATCAACCCTGACGTCAACGATTATTAACATCAGAAGCTAATGAGCTTCTAGGATTTTAGGAACTTGCCATGGATCGTTTGGTCTTTACAGCTAACACAGCGATGTCGGAATACCGACTCGATCGTCAAAACATGACGCACGAGTTAGCGAACGTCTCGACTACCGGATTTAAAAAAGCCTTTCAGATTGCGAATAGGGCGGTTCGTGTAGAGGGGGATGGATTTGATACGCGGTTCTTACCAAGAGCAATGACGTCGCCGAAAATTGATCTGGCGCCTGGCGTAAGGCAGCTTACTGGTCGAGCGCTTGATGTCGCGATGGATAATAAGACCGTCCTTGGGGTCCTTTCGGAAAATGGTGAGCTCGCCTGGACGCGACGAGGCGATCTGAGACAAGGACCTGAGGGGTTTATTCAGACGGGCGAGGGGTATCTCGTTGTCGATGACTCGGGGGCCCCCTTGCAGCTTCCGCTCGGTTCGATGAAGTATCAGATCGCAAACGATGGGACTATCTCAGCCATTGATCCTAGTAACTTGGAAGCAGGCGCAGAGCAGATTGCGCGGTTGGGACTAAAGGACGCGTCGACCACTGACCTGGCGCGCCGCGAAGATGGCCTATTTAGGCCTATGAACAATACAGAAGATGGATTTGATTTTGAGGCGGGACCGGAGCCGGCCACGTTGACGCCGGGATCTCTTGAGGGCTCAAACGTCAATCCGGTCCACACACTTGTCAAGTTTATTGACCATATGCGTTCGTTTGAAATGCAAACGAAAGTGATCCGTGAAATGAAAGATAACGATAGCTCTGGCGCGTCGATGATGCGGTTATCGTAGGAGATAGAAAATGGAAGCCTCACTTTACGTCTCAAAAACTGGTCTTGACGCACAACAGATGCGGATGACCGTGATCTCAAACAACCTGGCTAATGTGAACACGGTCGGCTACAAGCGCGATCGGGCAGTGTTTGAAGACCTGTTGTACCAGAATATACGGCAGGCAGGTGGCTCAACTGGTGGTGATAACCAGTCACCCACGGGCCTGATGATCGGAACAGGTGTTCGGATTATCGCTACAGAGAAAACACATACCCAGGGATCAATGATTCAGACAAAAAATGCACTGGATTTGGCAATTCAGGGTGAGGGAATGTTTCAGGTCCTGCAGCCTGATGGGACATTTGCCTACACCCGAGATGGCTCGTTTAAGTTGTCAGTTGATCGGGAACTCGTGACCTCCAACGGAATGCAACTCCAGCCCGTAATTACAATTCCCCAGAATGCTGAGTCAATTAGTATCGGCGAGGATGGTACGGTCTCGATTCAGCCATACGGAAACGCTGAAGAGCAGGTGATTGGTCAGATGTTGCTGACTCGCTTTGTGAATTACGCGGGACTCGAGCCCATGGGTAAGAACTTGTACCGAGAAACATCTGCATCGGGAGCGCCAATCATCGGGGTACCAGATGAAGATGGTGCTGGGCGGATTGCCCAAGGTTCGCTGGAGGCGGCGAATGTGAATGTTGTCGAAGAGATGGTCAACATGATCGAGACACAACGTGCCTACGAGATTAATTCGAAGGCGATTTCTTCTGTTGATTCGATGCTTCGATTCTTGAACCAGAACTTGTGAGGAATTGATGTGATGCGTAAAGCGTTTCTGTCGTTAGGGTTCATAGCTCTGGCCGGTTGCGTGGGACCCCAAAAGGTCGCCGGACCTTCGCCTGAGTTTGCACCGATTATTCCAGTGGTGACAAATCAATCGTCGATTCCAACAGGTTCGCTCTACAACGCAGCCTATTCAGACAGTTGGTTTGGGGAGAAAAAGGCATATCGGGTTGGCGACATTGTCACGGTAGTCCTCGATGAGTCATTGGATGCTGACACCACAACGAAGAACACCGCGTCCCGCAAGACAAAAACTGATGTCTTGTCACCTTTACAGATTGCAAAGTGGGGAAGCCCAGGCGGATTTCTGTCGAATGACCTCCAAGAGGAAAACGAAGTGTCGTCAACTGGATCCGGCGTGATTGATCAAAGTGCGACGTTCAAAGGCACGATGACGGCTCAGGTCGTCGAGGTCTATCCGAACGGTAACCTATTGATACGCGGCGAGAAAATTGTCAATTTTTCTTCTGGATCAGAGGTAGTACAAGTGAAGGGGATAATTAGACCTCAGGATATTCAACCGGATAATACAGTCCAGTCGAAACGATTAGCATCCGCGCAAATCACCTATAAAGGAGTTGGTCCTAATGCCAATGCGCAGAAGATACCTTGGGGTACAAATTTGCTGCTAAGTATCTGGCCATTCTAGGAGTTGATGATGAGGCTGTTTATTCTTTTCTTTGCTCTCTTAGCGTCTTCATTGGCGCTTGCGGATCGCATAAAAGATTTAACGACTGTGGCAGGAGTTCGCTCTAACCAGTTGATTGGGTATGGCCTAGTTGTCGGATTGAATGCAACCGGCGACGGTGGCGCTGTTCCGTACACAGGGCAGTCTTTACGATCAATACTCGGCCGGCTTGGCGTCAATGTGGATGGTGTTCTCTCTGATTTTGATGTTGCTGGCACACAGGCCAACAGTATTCCTGCCGATAATGTCGCAGCGGTCATGGTGACAGCAACTCTGCCTCCATTTGCGAAGCCCGGACAAAATATTGATGTGAATATCTCGACCATCGGTGCAGCAACCTCGCTCCGTGGTGGGACCCTTATTATGACGCGTCTGCGCGGTATCGATGGTGAGGTTTACGCGCTTGCCCAAGGCGCCCTGACGTCAACAGGTGTCGAAGTCAACGCTGCCGGAGATGAGATTACCATCGGCGTCCCGACCTCTGGAAGAATTCCCAACGGTGCGACGGTGGAGCGGATGATCGAATCTCCGTTTAACCGCTCTCAGCATATTGTCCTCAATGTTTCGAACGGTGACTTTACGACCTCTAAAGAGATCGTCGATAAGGTCAACACGGTTTTCGGCGAGGGGACGGCCTCGGCGATCGATGGTGTCTCAGTTGCGGTCAGGGCGCCCGAGGACCCGAATTCACGAGTTTCGTTTCTCTCGCTATTGGAGAATCTTGACGTAACCCCTGGTGAGCCTGCTGCAAAGATCGTGGTCAACAGCCGTACAGGAACGGTCGTGATCAGTCGGAACGTGAAGGTGACCGCTGCGGCGGTGACTCACGGGCCGATTACAGTAACTGTATCGGCCACCAACGAGGTCAGTCAGGCCAACCCCTTCGCTGATCAAGGCGAGACCGTGGCAATCCAAAACGCCGATGTGGCGATTGAAGAGCCAGCGAATCCGATGTTTCTGTTCCAGCCAGGTGTTGATCTGAGGGAAATTGTCGACGCGGTCAACGAGACCGGGGCGACCCCATCCTCACTGATTGCGATCCTGGAGGCACTGAAGTCCTCTGGCAGTCTCCGAGCTGAGCTTGTGGTGATCTGATGAGCGTCGTTTCTGATCCAAAAACGTCCTACGACTTCTCGGCCTTGGGTGCGTTGAAAGCCCAAGCTGTCAGGGATCGGTCGAATGATGAAACGATCAAAGAGACAGCGAAGCAGTTTGAGGCGATGTTCCTTCAGATGATTCTGAAGTCGATGAGAGACGCTGTCCCTCAGGGTGGCTTGTTCGATTCAAAGGAAACACAAACCTTCGAGCAGATGCTGGATCAGCAATTTGCGCTCGCAATGTCTGAGAGAGGCTCGACTGGTCTCAGTCAGATGGTCGAGCAGTTCATTCGTCGATCGCAGGGAAACACTGACATTGAACCACAGCAAAAAAATTTGAAGCTTGAGACGCCGTCACCGACTGCACTGCCCTTAGTCAATGAATCGGATAAATATCGTATTCCTGAAGGGGCAACCCAAAATTTTCTGCTACTTCGTGATCAGTTGCGACTTAAAGGAGGCCAGTGATGGCCGACCTGTTAGCAATTGGATCAAGCGGCATCAACGTCTACCAGCGAGCCCTGGCGACGGTGTCGAACAACATCGCCAACCTCAATACGGACGGTTATAGCCGCCAAACAACCGAGATCAGACAGAACCAGCCAAAAGAGGCAGGTGGTGGATACATCGGAACGGGTGCCTATTTCGATCGCGTTTCACGCCAGTATGACGGTTTCCTAGAGTCGTCACTCCAGCAAGCAACGGCAGATCTTGAGTCACAGGGTGCGGCGGTTGAATATACCGGCCGTCTTCTCGATATCCTCGGTGACGAACAAATTGGCCTGACAGGTGCATTGAATAAATTTTTTGCGTCAGCGAAATCGCTGTCGACAGATCCAGCTTCAACGGCCCTCCGCGGCGCGATGCTGCGCGAGTCCGACGCGCTGGTATCACGGTTTCAGAGTCTGTCGGGGCAGCTCAAAGATCTGGGTGATCAGTCGTTGTCTGCGCTGGAGGCAAACGTTCGATCCGCAAACGCGATCGCAGGTCAGCTGGCCGAGATTAATCGTCAGATGCTGAAGAAGAGCACTGAATCTGATCAGGCCCCCGAATTACTGGACAGACGTGATCAGCTACTCAGGGACCTTTCCGAATACGTCCAGATCACAGCCGCGTTTGATCAAAAAGGTTCCGTGACCGTGTCTTTGACTGCGTCTCCTAATAAGGGGATGATGGTCTCCGGAACGAGATCGTCTTCGCTATCGGTTAGCCCGAACGCGGCAGACCGAAGCCGCCTTGAGTATCGTCTCCAGGGGGAGCTCCCGAGCGAGACGCTGACAGGTATCCGCAGTGGGAGCGTATCGGGTTACGCAAACTTTTTTGAGAAAACTCTGGTTTCGGTGACCCAAAATCTGAACCAGCTCGCCGAGGTCTTAGTCGAAGAGGTTAACACGATCCAGACCACCGGACTCAATGCGTCTGGGAACTTAGGTAGTGCATTTTTTGAGGTTGTCCCGAGCTTCGATATTGATAGGGGCGCATCTTCTGGGGATTTTCAAGTCGAGGTTTCGGTCACTGATCCTGAGACCTATAAATCACGACCAATTACGGTTGCATTCGATGGGCAACAGGACCTATGGTACGCGAAAGATGAGACTGGGGCACCGGTCTTCGCAGACAGTTCTGGGTTGGTCGATATCTCCGGCGTACGGGTCCGAGTCACCGGGACTTCGAATGTCGGCGACCAGTTTACTTTAACCCCTGATACCGGAGCCGCGAGGGGCCTCAGGCTGGCGTTGCAGGACGGAGATGAGATTGCAACCGCCTCTTTGTTTCGAGTAACGACCAGTCAAAAAAACAATGGCGTCACAGATCCACGGGTGAGTTTTAGCCACCCCTCACCGATCGATACGGCCTCCGTATCACTGGCGGCACTTTCGACCGGTCGACCCGTGCGCGTGGAGGCTTCGAGCGTTGAGCCCTTGACGGTCATCAGTGCAGGTAAATCGTCGGTGGACCTAAAGCTCGATCCTGCCGCGGGCTCGAATATCTCTGTGCAGATGATTACCACAGACGGTCGGCATATTCTCGGACATGTGGGAAACGTTGAGCAGCGTATTGCGATGGTCGAGAATCTGCCACAGTTCGCACCTAAAGCCACCTACAACAGCGACTACCTCAATCAAAGCGGTGCCAGCGCCTACAAGGATCTCGACGTGTTTTATGGAGCTCGGGCGGAATCTTCTGCAGTCACCGAGCTCAAACCGATCAGTAGCCTTTTTTTCGAGGCCCCATCTGGAACCGATTTTGCCGGCGGTGGTTTGGATCTTACGTTGGAGCCTGTGTCGCCAAATGATCGGCTGGGGCTCGAGAATTCTCCGTTTGCCGATCCGACACTCGGCGAAGTGACGGCAGTGAATAACATTATCTATCTCGGCGATGGCGCGACCACGACGGTGTTGGGTACCCTTGAATCCACCTATGACGGCGACGCGCAAACCCTGAGGATTCTTTTCTCTGACGACCTTCCGGCGGGTGTGTTGACAGATGAGCTGGCGGCACGTGTTGCCAGCCTGGTGACTTACAGCAACGGCGAAGATTTAGTCGACAGCTCGAATCCCGTTAAGAAGCGTTTAACAGCTGAACTATTTGATCAAGACCGGAGCCTCAATCTGGTACAGGGTCGCGACTTTGTGACCTCGACGTTGGTTGAGGCCGGTCAGGTTGTTACCAATTCTAGTGGATATGTGGCCAAGCTAGCCACTGGAAACCTCGGATACGCGTCGGGCGCCGGTCGGGTGCTCATTGAGCGTGGAGATTTGATCCTCAACGGCGTCACCCTGGGAGAGCTTGTGATTAATAGCTCCGGGATCTTATCGGCGACCGATGCTATGGGGTGGATTAATGGCTCAAATGCTGGGGTGGGTGTCACTGCGGCCAACCTGATTGAGATTCCCAGCGAAACGCTGCGCCTGGATACGGGTATCGGGCTCGAGATCAACGGCGTGGAGATTCAATCTCTGGCGCTTGGTTCGACGCTTCGGTTTGACGATGAGGACGATCTTGTTGCGTCGATCAATGCCGTGTCTGTCAGCTCAGGTGTGTTCGCTCGGAGGAAAGAGAACGGAGATCTTGTGCTTCAGAACGTGGATGAGGGTGGCGACAATATCACCATCGATGGGAGCATCGCGGGAGCTGGTCAAAACTCGCTTGGCATTGCGAGTAAGGCCTATATCGGCTCGCTGACCTTTGAGCTTCAATCGGGCGATGGACAACCGATCGAGTTTAGGCTGGGCGATGCCGGCAAACCGTCAGACTTAAATCTCCTCGGTATGAACACCGAGATCCAGTTAAGGGGTGAGATCGACGAGGATATCTTGGTATTCATCGGTGGAAATGGCGACGGAACAGTTCAAGCATCGTCAGTGGATTCCTCCGACCCCTTTTCTGAGGGTCTCAGAAGCCGGCAGTTTGAGTTTGAGTTTGTGGCCGATGACCGGTTTAGAATCAGAGACCTACGTTCAGACACGGTGTTAGCCGAGCGTCTCTATAGCGGTGAATTGAGCCTCACCTATCAAGGGATCCAGATCGACTTAGATGCGCCTGCCGCTCTTGGTGACACCTTCGTTGTCGATGGCAATAACCTTGGCCCAAATGGCACGTTCGACGGTCAGGGTAACAACGGGAACATCCTCCGAGTCGTTGACCTCGAATCAGATCCAGTGGTGGACGGGGCACTGACTATATCGGAGAGCTACTTGAAATTTGTCGGGGACGTCGGTAACGAGGCGACGCAGTCGGCAATCGCCCGCGATGCCCTCGAGATTATCCAGACACAGGCAATCGAGGCCCGCGACAGGGTATCCGGGGTGAATCTCGATAAGGAGGCCGCCGATCTGATTCGCTTCCAGCAAGCCTACCAAGCATCAGCGCAGGTGATGCAGGTGGCTACCAAATTATTCGATACCGTACTGCAGGTCCGGTAGGGGTAAGCTATGACGATTTCTACGACTCTTCTATTTAATCGCGCGGTGTCTCTAATGGGTCGCCAACAGACGGCGCTTGCAGAGTTGCAGGAGAAGGTTTCGACAGGTAAGGAGCTTGTCCGTCCATCAGATTCGCCTGAGCTTGCGGTCAACATAGCCCGAATCAAGTCGTCGATCGGTGAGATGGACGCATTTAAGAGTTCCCTAAACGCCGTCAACGACCGGCTTCGGATCGAGGAGAGCTACCTCGACGGAGCGAAAGATGTCCTGATCAAGCTGAAGCAGCTGACCCTTCAGGGCGCCAACGCTTCCATGTCAGGTAGGGATAAAGAGGTGCTTGCGCTTCAGGTCGATGAGCTCATCGCGGAAATCAAGAACCTGGCTAACGGCACTGATGCAAACGGGAACTACCTCTTTGCTGGGTCTCGGGTGACGACACCTCCTTACATCGAGGACGCAGACGGGGTCATTCGATACCACGGGGATAATTTCAGGCCGAATATCGACTACACCGCCAACCGGCGGTCCGCGATCGGCCGGAACGGGATCGACGTGTTCAGACCTGTCCTGTCGGGGCAGTCCACAGAACCCACCCCAGGGATTCATCAGGTCAGTTTGACAGGAACACTGGAGCCCGGTGACATGTATTCTTTATCCATTGACTCTCGCGAGTTTAATTATGAGGTCCGGCCAGGTGATACGGCAGATGAGGTTCTCGATAACATCGCCCTCCAAGTCAATGAGTTAGTCTCGCAAGGGGTGATCGAATTAGTTTCCGCCGAACGTGATGGATCTAATCTGATTCTCTCAACGCTCGATGGTGCGACAAGGACTGTCTTGGGGTCAACTCGGAACACCAGTGAGGCGGTCGATGATCTGAGTGTGAGTCTGGATTCGAATCCAGACGACACCTACCGGCTAAGTTTAGAGGGTACCACCGAGCCCGGCGACCAGGTTATTCTATCGATCGGATCCCGGTCATTCAGCTACGTGGTCCCTAGAGCGCTTGAGCAAGCGAATAGATCCACAGTCATGCAAGATCTTGTCTCACGACTCAGCCAGTCTGGGTTATTTCCCGAGTCTGTCGATATTTCCATCGATCCCCTCGATGAGACCCAAGTGATCTTGACACCGACCCGAGACAATATTGGAGACGTGAGCGCGTCAATCTTAGAGAGGACCTCGATCAACGACCAGGGGATCTCTATTTCGTTGATGCAGGAACCACGTCGTGCATTGCCCGAGCGTGTCGAGTTTTTCCAATCCCTCCAGGAGGTCTCGCAGCTGCTTCGAAACGGCACACAGGATCAGATCCAAGGGAAGCTCGATCATCTCGATCAGATGCTGGATATCGTAACCTTATCGCTCGCGGATATCGGATCAGAGATGGGGTCCATCGAGGCCGAAATTTCGATCAACGAGGACCTCAAGCTTCAGCTGGAGACGACGTTATCCAGTCAAGAGGATCTCGATTTTACCACCGCCATTACGGAGCTTCAGTCGAAGCTGATGTCGCTCGAGGCCGCTCAGTCATCATTTGCGAAGATCTCTCAGTTATCTGTATTCGATTACATCCGATAGCGCTGTGAGCTTTACGAGTCGTCACTAAAAAAAGGGGCGGCAAACCCTGTCGGGATGCTGACAGCTAGGTGGCAACTTTTGGCCCCGTCTGGATATCCGGGGTGTGAGCCTGGTTGTTCAAACCAACTAATGATCCAGATCGGTTGATTTTACGGCGTTTCAGCGCCCATCTTTCACTTGATTCAAATTTTGGCACAGAAATCGCTTAAATATCCAAGAGGAAATTTTTTACCGAGGCACATGTAAGTGAGGTGCCCGGGTAATGAGGAGTAAAACTCATGGCACTAACGGTTAATACCAACGTCTTGGCGCTCAATGCACAACGGCACGCGGCAACTACTCAAGATGAGATGGCGTCTGCGATGGAGCGTCTGGCTTCAGGTAAGCGGATCAACAGCGCTGTCGATGACGCTGCGGGTCTTGCAATCACTGCGCGGATGGAGGCTCAGATTTCTGGCCTCGCTCAGGCGGTACGTAACGCAGGTGACGCGATTTCGCTAGTAAATACCGCAGAAGGTGCACTCCACGAGACTACTGACATCCTACAGCGGATTCGAGAGCTTTCCATCCAGTCAGCCGGCGGGGCACCGTCAAATGCCGACCGCGTAAATCTTAATAAGGAGGTAGTGCAGCTTCAGGAGGAGTTGGGACGTATAACCAACACAACACGTTTCAATGGCGAAATTCTTCTCAACGGGACTTTCCACGACAAAGACTTCCAGATCGGCCAAACTAATAACGAGGAAATCTCGGTAAACATCGGAGACATGCGGCCTGAACGAATAGGTGCGTACACCCAGAACACCTTGAGTAATGTCGGTTATATTAACGTGGGTGACTCTGTCGCTGATCTTACAAACGGTGTCAATCAACAGACCCTTACCCTGGCCGTTGGCTCTGAGGTTCCCCGAATTGTGGCGGTCAATCTTGGCGACAATGCCAGAACGATTTCAGATAAAATTAATCAGTCTGGGGCCATGCTTAATTCCCGAGCCACAAACACTACCGATGTCTATATCTCTGGGGAGGGAACATTTTCTTTTACGTTATCTTCAGACTCTGCGCCTGATTTAGAGGACGTCGTAACGGTTGGCGGAACTTCTGCCTCAAAGGTCCGTACGATGGTTTCAGAGATCAACGCTCGGTACTCCGAGCATAACGTTTCAGCCACAACGCAGGTGGATGACGACGGCAACGAATTCGTGCGCATGATTCAAGATCAGGGTTTCGACATACAGATCGATAACTTCGTCACGGCCGGGACCACGGCACTTGATTTTGGTGGCGACGGTGTAAATGAGGTAACCGGTGCGGCCGGTAAGACTGCAGCCATAGCTGGAGGAAGTATCATCATAGACGCTCCCTACTCCTTCCTGCTCTCGTCAGATGACACGGATAATACAATCCTTGTTGGAACGCGAGCCTCACTGGAGGTTCAGGGCGCGAGTTCGGTGCCAACAGATTACCAGGACTTGACGTTCGACGTGACAGTGAGCGGAACCACAGAGACAATCACCTTGGCTGCACCACCGCCAACAACTCCGGTTGATGCGGTCAGCGCTATTGTCCCGATGGAGTTTACATCGACGGCGCAGACTCAAGCACCGTCTGGACAGCAGATTGGCGCATTTAGACCCGCAATATACTCAGTTGGACCGATTACAGTCCGGACGGGTAGCGATGCTGGTGACGAGACCACACAGTTCTCCTTGAACGTAAACAGTCTGGGTCGCCAGGATTTCGATATCGCACAGGCCCTGACAGATCTCGGTGTAACCTCGACTGGAGCACCAGATACGGTCGCCACGGGTAGTGTTAACACGACAACCAACCGAATCACGATTACTGCCCACGGCTATGAAACGGGCCAACGCCTAACCTACGATAACGCGGGCTCTACGACGCTCTCAGGACTAGCTGATGACACTGATTATTTTGTTATCAAGATCGATGACAATACGATCCAGCTCGCTGAGACCTACGCGGAGGCAACGGCCTCAACGGCGGTTCCCATTGTTCTAGATGGTACGGGAAACTCTGCCCAGACGTTTACCCCGAACGCGTCAATTACAAAGGCACAGTTCGTCTCGGCGATGCAGACAACGATTAACCAGAATGGTCTCCTTAGTGGAGATCACGCGGTCACAGTCTCAGTCAACAGCACCGGTCAGGTCGAGCTGACGGTCGCAGGCGGGGCAGGGACCATAGTATTCGAGGAGCACTCGGATCAGCGTGCTGCAACCGTCAAGACTATCGCCACAGCTGACGTATCTTTGACCGCGGACACGATCACCATCACTGGCCACGGGTTTGTGACGGGGGACGTCCTAGCGTATGCCAACGGCGGCGGTGCAGATCTTGACCAGGGCGGATCAGCTATTGGGACTGTTTATGTCATCCGTGTTGATGACGATACGATCAAGCTTGCGAGCACGGCACAGAACGCGTTTGCGGGGACGGCCTACGATTTAGACGACGCCGGTAACGATGCACAGACCTTGACCAAGGCGGCTCGGGACGGAATGGCCGCGACATTGTCACAGAACTCCAAGCCGGGTGACGGAAGCTCTTCGGAGTCTGGAACAGGTGGTTCGGTCGTGCTCGGTGCCACAGATAATGTGACAAACGGTGATTCTGCAACCCAAGGGCCGGTAAAGCCTTTCGGTGTTGAGACAATCACGATCGCGGGCACAGACGCAAACACCGTCGCGACATCTGCGGTGAGTACAGCGAATAACACGGTCACCATCACCGATCATGGTTACGTGACGGGGCAGAAGCTGACCTACGATGATGGGTCCTCGACTGCGATCGCTGGTCTGACCGATGACACAGACTACTATGTGATTAAAATTGATAACGATACGATAAAGCTGGCATCCACCTACGCAAACGCTGTCGCGGGTACGAACCTAGGAATCACAGGCACGGGCAACGATGCCCAGACGTTCACGAACTCCAACGATACCTTTACGCTGGCCATCAGCGGTGGGTCTCCTACCACCCTAGACGTCGCAGATGACACCTATTACTCGCTAGATCAACTGGCGACAGCGATACAGACGGCGATTGACGACAGTCCCTTCGCGCAGACGGGCGATTTCCCAATCGTCGTCAGTGTGACGGAGGATTCCAACGGGGATCAGGGGATTACCTTCTCCAGTGCGGATGGGTACAGCATCGAGCTGGGTGGAACCGAGTTCTTATCGGACGCGGGTGCTCTGAACATCAACCCAGCCCGCACGGCTCCGGACGTGGGAGCACTCACCGACCGTACCTATGCGGCGACCCTCAACACGGACACGATTGCTACATCAGACGTCGACACTGGCGATAACCACATCACCGAGACCAGCCACGGTCTGCTGACCGGGGACGTTGTCAAATACAACGCCAACGGCGGTACAGCTATTACGGGATTGACCGACGGTCAGTACTATTATGTCATCAAAGTCAATGCTAACGACTACAGGTTGGCGACTTCAGAGGCCAATGCTACTGCTGGGACTGCAATCGGTTTGACCGGCACCGGTAACGCATCGCAGACCTTTACGAATATAACCTCAGACAAAGAATCAAAGCTCGCGATAAGTGTTAACGGGAGCAGCTTCATCGATATTGATATCGCCAACCAGCTGACACTGGCCGGAGCGGATGCAACCGTAACAGGTACTGAGTTTACGACCGCACTGCAGGCGGCTATTAATGCCAGCGCTGCGTTTAATGGTGATAACGCAGTCACCGTGTCGGTAACGAACGCGGGTCTTGTCAATCTCGCTGTGGCGGGCGGCTCGGGCACAATTATCGTCCGCGAGCACAGCGACACCGTCGCGGCCGGCACAAATGGCTTGGTCGAAACCCTGACCGGACGGAATGCGAACGAGGATCACGGGACGCTCTCAACCGTTTCAAACGGTGGTGCGTCTCAATCATCAACGACAGGTTCGCTGACCCTCGGATCTGAGGCCAACGCCGCGTTGGTGGCTGACAATCTGACTTCGTCCGACGCCAACTATGTGAAGACCTTCGGGTCTGCCCCGATTACACTCGACGCCACGAACAATACGCTGGTGCTATCGATAAACTCTGGAGCCTCGACGTCCATTGACATCACTCCGGGCACTTACACAACGATGGCGGACTTCGCCGCAGCGATTCAAACCGCGGTAGATGCCAGTCCACAGTTGACCGGCCAGGTAACGGTCGGCTCACTGCAAGATTCGGCAAGCCCCTTCACGCATGGCATAACATTCACGCAGCCTAGTGGGTACACGATCGAATACAGTGGGTCCCTTATTACAGACTCTAATGCCTTGAACACAACCGCTGGAACTATTGCCGCCCTGACGACAACGCCCGCCGGCGAAGCCGCGAGCCGTTCAACCGTAGCGGCCGGTGCGTTTTCTAACGGGATCGATCTGAGCGCGGATAACACGATTACATTTGAGGTTACCGATAACGCGACGGGCGCGATCCGGAATGAAACCCTGACTCTGGGGAGCACTTCTGGCTCAGTCTCTTTTTCCGACTACGTAGATTTAGTTGCAACGGCGGCTAATACCGCTTTTTCAGCAGATGGTTATACGTTTTCCAAGGCAGGTACAGGCTCTTCCCTGACATTAACCATGGTCCCTGCGGGTGATTATACGGTCTCAATATCTGGGACGTCAGTGACGCAAGGACTTGGGGCCGCTGTGTCTGCCTCTGGGACACCCTCCAATATGGATGGGTTTACGTTTGAGTCCATGAATGATGTGGTGACGGAGATGAACGCTGAGTTTGCCGCTGCTGGTCTAGGACTCGTCGCCGCATACAGTCGCGGTGGTGACACCTTCACCTTCTCAGTGACAGAAGGAAGGGCCGACTCCTCAAATACGTTGGCGTTTTCAGGATCTGAGTTAGCTACGGTTGGCATAACCGGTAATCTAAGCGCTGTCGGTGGTGGAACGGAGCCAGCCGAGACCGTCCGGTACGTCTCCCAGATAGATATTTCGACCCGAGATTCTGCGTTGCTCGCAATGACGGTAGTTGACGCGGCACTTGAGACGCTAGCGGCCCAGCGAGGCGCTTTGGGTGCCGTCGCAAACCGCCTGCAGGCGACGATTTCTAATCTGATGAACATCTCAGAAAATACATCGGAGTCAATGTCCCGGGTAATGGATGCAGACTTTGCCGCTGAGTCAACTCGCTTGGCGAGGGCGCAAATTCTGCAAGAGGCGTCTGTTGCGATGCTCGCGCAGGCGAATGCGTCCGCGCAGAGCGTACTCAAGCTTCTTCAATAAATACCGATTACCTATCAATGAAGTAGGGATAGATAATGGTAACGACGGATTTCCTGGGTGCACTTGACGCCGGTTCAGGCCTCAACTCGAAGAATTTGGTTGAGGCGCTGGTGTCTGCAGAACGTGCGCCTCGTGAATCCCGCCTGAACACAAAGATCGCTGATTCGGAGGCTGAGATCTCCGCCTTCGGTTTAATTAAGTCATCACTACAGACCCTCGAATCAGCGTTTGATTCTCTTAACGATAAATCAGATTTCGAAAATTTCACTGTCAGGGCGACGGGTGGACTGAGCTCCTCTAACGAAGCTGCATTTTCGATAAGCGTTGATGACGCAGCCTCTGCAGGCACCCACGATATAGCAATCAGTTCTCTAGCCACAGCAGACCGGTTTATTTCAGCCGGCTTTGATTCAACATCTAGCTCAATTAACGGAGGAACACCCTTCGTATTAAACGTAACGGTCGGCGGAACAACGACAAACTCAATCTCAGTCTCGACGGCTACACCTCAGGGTATTGTTGATGCGGTAAATACTGCTGAAATCGGTGTAACGGCGTCACTCATTGATACGGGCGCGACTACCTCACGGTACAAATTAGTCTTTTCCGGGACAGAGGGTGCTGCGAATGCATTTACGTTTACGGCTGGGGGGGTAGGTGAGACCAGTAGCATCGTTGGTACCGGAGATATTTCGACCAGCAACGACACTCTTACGATAGCTTCGCATGGTTTTGTGACAGGTGACATCCTCACATATGACTCTGCTGGAGGGACTGCTATAGCGGGCTTATCTGACGCGACTGCTTACCACGTCATCAGGGTGGACGATAATACGATAAAGCTTGCGTCAAGCAGTTCTAATGCGTCGAGCGGCACTCAAATCGATTTAACCGGCACCGGGAACGACGCACAGATATTTGTCGGTACGAGGTCAGCGAGTTCGTCGACCGTGACGACCTCTAACGTCTCAACTACAGCAAGTACAGTGACAATCTCAGGTCATGGATATGTGACCGGTGACAGATTAACGTATGACGCGAGCAGCGGTACCGCGATCGCTGGGTTAACCGACGGAACAACGTATTTTGCAATACGTGTCGACGATAACACCGTGAAGTTGGCCACGACTGCGGCCAACGCTGCAGCAGGGACAAATATAACACTCACCGGCACCGGGAATAATTCCCAAAAATTTTTAGGCCCACAACCACCGAAGGTAGCGACCAGCTCTGTGTCAACAGCCAATAACCGTATAACCATGACAGGCCACGGTTATGTGACGGGGGATGTCATTACGTATCGGGCGAACGGCGGAACGGCGATGGCTGGTCTGACAGATGCCACCGCCTATCACGTGATAAGGATCAGTGACGATACATTCAAACTTGCGGCAACCCGTGCAGATGCTTTGGCTGGCACGAGTATCGCAATCTCTGGGACAGGAAACAGCGCACAGTTTTTTACTGGACGCGGGATTGCCTTCAACCCGAGGTCGGTGTCTGCAAGTGACGCAGCCTTGACCGTTAATGGCATTGATATTACCCGATCAACGAATTCGATTTCTGACGTTATCACAGGAATGACAATTGATCTGCTGGATACTACAAATTCGGCGGGGACGATCTCCATCACCACAGATTCGAGTCAGGTAGAGACAAACCTAAGAGCCTTAGTAACGGCTTTCAACTCTGCAATAACAACATTCGATACGCTATCTGATCCAGATGCGACCGGAGAGAACGGAGGGGTCTTGAGCGGTGACAGTTCACTGCGATCGATAGAGAATAAGATTAAGGACTTGTTTATCCAAGCCTCTTCTACGCCAGGGACATCCCTGAGCTACCTCAGTGATATGGGTATCGAAATGACTCGATCTGGCGTCCTGGAGATTAATGAGACGGCGCTTGCGACGGCTCTTACTTCGAATTATGCCGACATTCGAAAAATGATATCCGCAGATACGGACAATCAGACCACCATTGGAACCGCTAGCCGCGGCGTGGCCGGCGACGCGCTGGTGATACTCGATGAGTTTCTCAGTGCAACGGGTATCCTCGAATCGCGGATCAGTAACAATGAAACTCGGATCGCAGATTATCAGGAAGACCTTAGTGAACTCGACACGAGGATGCAGGCTATTTACGAGCGATACCTGCGCCAGTTCACGGCGATGGAAAAGGCGATTGATGAGATGAATTCAATGAGAGACTACTTGAAACAACAGATAGAAGCCCTGCCTTTCAACAATCGCGACAAGTGACCATAACGACGCATATCTAGTGTCAATGAAAAAAAAGTATTAAACTTTTCGCGAAAACCGCCGATTATCCAGACGTGACAAAGGAAATTGGGCCGTTGAACGTGGAAAATTTCGAGATCAGTAGAAGCACAAGCGGTGCCGCACCAGCTGGCGGGAAAGTCGTGCGTCCTGAAATCGCGGCTTCTAAAGCCAAGGCTGATTCTTTTGTTACTGTAGAACCTATTAAACAGAAGCGATTTGACGAGACAAAGGTAGCAAAGGCACTTTCAGCCGAAAATGTCGAAAAAGCACTAGAGTCGGCAAACGAAGCACTGAAAAACTCGAATAACTCACTGAGATTTCAGATCGATAAGTCAGTCAGACAGCCGATAATAACCGTGGTCGATCAGGATAGTGGCGAGGTCTTAAGGCAGTATCCTACCGAAGAGATAGTCAGAATTACGAAGAATATTGATTCGCTTAGGGGTGTGCTATTCGACTCAAAGTCCTAGCTGGGCTTGCAGTACTCAATAAAAATCATTCGGGGCGGTTAATGATTAAGACTCTTCAGGAAAGACGAGGCTGCTTCATTTAGTTCAGCGACCAGGGTTCATATGAGGATTATTCGTCTAATATCTCTTCAAACGTGTGGCAACATTAGTGAGGTCGCCCTGAAATAAGATGGTGGAAGTCTCTTCGGCCGATTTGGTCTTTGATTCGAAAGTCTTCAATAATCAACGCGTCATGGTAATCGCTGAGATTGGTAACAATCATAACGGCTCGTTAGCGAGGGCAAAAACATTAATCGATGTTGCTCGAGACTGCGGTGCGGATTGCGTTAAATTTCAGTTGCGCAACATGGATGACCTATACGGGCAACAGTTCTCGGTGAGTAACAAGAATTTAGCTGTACAGTACACAGTGGACTTGTTACGGAAAAATCAATTGCCTACAGACGATTTGATTGAGGCCATGGATTACGCGAGGAATCAGGGCATGACGCCCCTATGTACTCCTTGGGATTTGAAAAGTGTTGATACATTAGAACGATTCGGAGTTTCTGGATATAAAGTGGCGTCTGCCGATCTGACCAACCATGGGTTGATTGAAAAAATCAGTCGGACTAAGAAGGCGATCCTTTTGTCAACAGGTATGTCGACTGAGGCCGAAATCTTGGAGACGATCAGAGTACTTGAGGCGCAATCTTCTCATTATATTCTGATGCACTGTAATGGGACTTACCCTCCCCCGTTACACGATGTGAATCTGCATTACATTAGGCGGTTGCAAACTATCTCGGGTAGGCCAGTGGGATATTCAGGTCATGAACGCGGGATCAACGTAGCCATTGCTGCGGTCGCGCTCGGTGCGGTTGTAATAGAAAAACACATTACACTTGACAAGTTTCTCGAGGGCAGTGATCACCGAATTAGTCTATTACCTCAAGAATTTAAAGCATTGGTAGATGGGATAAGAGAGGTGAGTGAGGCTCTCGGACATGGCAGGACTAGAAAAGTGTCTCAGGGGGAGATGTTAAACAGAACCACGCTCGCAAAATCGTTATTTACAACCCGCAATCTTGCCAAAGGGCATGTGGTCACATCCTCAGATTTGATAAGTAGAAGTCCTGGACATGGATTACAACCAAATAGAATTAATGCGGTGGTAGGGAAGAGACTCGAGCGACCCATCAAAAGAAACGAACCTATTTTGTTATCGCATTTTGAACGTGATACTCGTTTCAAAGAGTTTGGCGTGCCAAAAGTTGGCCGTTGGGGCCTGCCCGTACGTTACCATGACTACATGGAACTATATGAATTGGGGCGCCCGCAAGTCCTCGAATTCCATCTAACCTACTCGGATTTAAATCTTGAGTTAGAAGATTTTTTCGCACACGAGATAAACGCGGAGTTAGTCGTTCACGCACCTGAATTATTTGAGCGGGATCACCTTTTGGATTTAACGTCACCTGATGGGAAATATCGGAGGTTGTCGATAGAGCGCTTACAATCAACCATTGACGTCTGCCGCGAACTTAAACGCTTTTTTAACAATCGCCAATCAAATGTTGGGATTGTTACTAACGTGGGTGGGTTTACAGAGGAGGCCCTCCTCGATGATTCGGCTTGCGCTCGGAGGCTCGACAATTTTCGCGACAGTCTTTCAAGACTGGATCTATGCGGGGTCGAGATTCTACCCCAGACTATGCCCCCTTTTCCTTGGCTCTTAGGTGGACAAAGAATCCATAATCTTTTTACTGACCCTCGAAAAATAACAGAGTTTTGCCAGGAACAATCGATGCGCGTCTGCCTTGATGTATCGCACTCTTCGTTGTTCTGTAATTGGCATGGTCCATCATTAAGTGAGTTCCTAGAAGAAGTGTTGCCATGCACTGCCCACCTCCATCTTGCCGACGCATCTGGTTCGGACGGCGAAGGACTGCAAATTGGTCAAGGCGGTATCGATTTTGGGATGGTCGCCGAGAAAGTTGCAAGGTTGGCACCAGATGCGTCCTGGATTCCTGAAATTTGGCAGGGTCACGAGGATTCTGGGCAGGGATTTTGGGAGGCTCTTACTCGCCTGCAAGCGGTAGGTTTTTGATTGTATGGACAGGGAACGTGAAATCATAGCTGTGGTTCCGGCTAGAAAAGGTTCCAAGCGAGTTGAAGGCAAGAACATTCGAATGCTCGGTGGTAAACCATTACTATTCCACACGATTGATTCCCTGATAGGGCATGATGAAATAAGGAGAATCGTCTTCACCAGTGACTCGGATGAGTATCTTGAACTAGTTTCGGCAGCATATTCAG
This sequence comes from uncultured Litorivicinus sp., assembly GCA_902558075.1. Classification (GTDB taxonomy): domain Bacteria; phylum Pseudomonadota; class Gammaproteobacteria; order Pseudomonadales; family Litorivicinaceae; genus HIMB30. The sequence continues at coordinate 61,450 of CACECO010000004.1, forward strand.
AGCAGGTCACATGTCTTCGTCGCCCCGATGAGTATGGTCTAGATAGAGTAAAGATTTTTGATGAGATGGTCAGACTGAAGAATCAGGGGGAGCTAGACTGTGGTTGGTTCCTTCTATGTCTCCCGACGTCTCCTTTCCGGGATAAAAAGACGATCGCCAATGTAATCAAAAAATGGAGTATTGATAGAAGGCCGCTTTTTGGTGCAACCCACTACTCATTCCCAGTACAGTTTGCCTTTTCTCTTGACAGCGAAGTGGGTTGGAATCCTGTTTTCGACGATCCGCCAATGTTGACTGGGAATACCCGTTCACAAGACCTGCAGAAGCTCTATCGCCCCAATGGAGCGTTCTACCTTCAGAAAGTTACCACGCTGAGTACGGCTAAAACCTTTTACGTCAACGCGTTTCCATTTCTAATGGACGAGACCGATTCACTAGATATTGATCACGAGATTGATTTTGCCCTCGTCGAGCAGCTTTGGAAGCTTCGAAATGCCTGATTATCCCGGCCTTACCGTTAGTGTACCTCTTTTTTTTGAGTTAGATGGATCCATTGATTTCGAGACGCTCGGTCGTTACCTGGAGGATGTTTGCAAAAATGATCGCATCTATGCGGTCTATGCTATGGCCTACAACACTCGTTATCGGATGCTGTCTATAAGCGAAGTCCTCGAGGTAAACCGCTTCGTTTGTAGGGTAACGAAGGCTCACGGTAAGAGGGTCTTTGTGGGGCATCCAATTCAAGTAAGCCAGCAGGAGTTGTATGGGTACCTAACGGAAATTGCGTATGAGTCTCCAGATGGCGTTTCGATGCTCTATCCAGAGCGATTTTTTGGTCAGACCGACCCGATAATGGAATTTATAGGTACGCCAAAACGGTTTGGGCTGGAGATCGTAGTTCACGAATCAAAGCTTGTCTCCGGGTTTGATGGATCACTGGTAAATTGGCCACGTGCATTAATCGAGCGATTGGTGTCGGAGTTGGACATCAAAGCACTAAAAGAAGATTCCTTTGATGACGCGCTAAGTAGCTTCATTTTGGAACAATCGAAAATTTATGATTTTACGTTTATCTTAGCTGGTGGTGGGAAGCAGCGATTGGTTCCTCTCTTGGACCGTGGTGTCTTAACCTGGTTGAATGGCACTACAGTTTTTCTTCCAAGGCTGATAGATCAGACCTACATGGGTTTTGTTTCTCGTGACCGTGTGTTCACAGATGTTTATCTGGAGAGGATAGAAAAACCGTTTTTCGACGAATGTGTATCAAAATTTGGTTGGCATCTGGCACATAAAGCCGCGTTGAGTTTCTTCGGTTATGGTAAGCCCGTTGAGCGATTCCCTCACGCTAAAGTGACGAAAGATATGTCGATTAAGATGTCAGTATGTCTTGATGGAATAGCAAGTGCGGTTGATGAATTACATGAAAATAGTTAGCGTTCACCCATATAAACATGCGAGTAAAGGGTCGACCGCTGACAGTGCTGAGGTCCAAAACCAAATGGGTGTGGTCTCTGCAGGGGCACCGTTTGCGTCATTTCGAGTTGCGAGATGAGGCAAGATCTTCTCGTTGATTTTTTTCGTCGGCAAGAGAGTCAGCCAGAGTGCTGGAAATCAAATGTGTTGGGGGTTCCTGTCTGGCCATTTGTGAGGGTGCAGGTTTATTTCAATTGGAGAAGTAAAAGCGGCGTGCCGTCGGTTTTTCGTAGCGGTCTTCGGTATGACCCAGCGAAACTTCGCGGCCTTCAATCTGCTGTGAGTCACCCCTCATCCAACAAGCGCATCCTATTTATTTCTCGCGAGGATGGGCTGACAGACCTAGTAGACAACAAGCTCTACGATCGTTTTATATCTAGCCTCTACCTATTAACTAACGCGACGTTCGATGTCTCGCTGGTATCCGTATTCCATAAAAAAGATCGATTTGACGATTGTTTGGATCTTAGCGGCCTCTTAAATACTTATGCTAAGGACGTATCCCTTCGAGTTAATAAAACTGATTTGGAGTCAATAGAGCATCTTTTGGCGGAACTTCCATCTGAGTTTAGGCTTGATCTAAGACCAGACACAGTAATCGAGAAAATCGTATATTTCCTGCTTAGTCGTGCATTCTGGAGTAGTGTCTTTGAGACTAAACGACCAGACTTGGCAGTTACTACGTGTTTTAACACTCCGCACCTCATGGGGGCGTGCGCTGCGGCTCATTCCCAAGGGCTGAGGATGGTCGATCTTCAGCACGGTCGGGTCGGTTACAGCCACCCCATAATGAGCTGGTGGGACTTTAGGCATGCACCTCAAACCGTATTTTCTTTGTTCCCTTCTGAGTTCTGGTGTTGGGAGAGACAGAATGCCGAAAATATTGAGAAAACATGGCTAGGCTTTTCAGATCACATTACGGTCAAAGTTTTCGGTAACCCGTGGGGGTATATGCGAAGGAACGAGGTCATCAAAGACGAATCCACTGAGTCATCCGACGTGCTTCCTTCAAATCAAATAGTGATGATAGCGCTTCAACCGATTGAAGATTCGATACCACAATTCGTTGTTGACGGATTGAATCATTTTGAAGATTTTGAGGTTTGGGTCAGACCGCATCCACACCAACTGGGATCCATTTCAGATATCCAGGCTAAATTGAGCGGTATGGGATTAAAGAATTTTGTCATTAGAGATAGAAACGACCTATATAGTGAGTTAAGGCACGTGGGTGTTTTGGTTACTGCGTTTTCGACAGTAGCCGTTGAAGCTCAGTCGCTTGGCATTCCGGTCATACTCACACATCAAAATGCACCTGTCGCCTTTGGGGACGCGATCGACGAAAAGACAATCTTTTATTGCAACAGGGGCGAAAACTTCACCGATCTTCTCACGGAACTCAAGGGAACAAGTAAACGTCTAGAACTAAATTCCGATGACGTTACTACCCTCGCTCAGATGATGAGTTGTTTTTGACAGCAGGATTCACTATTTACCTTCCGGAAACACCGTTTTGTGAGACATGTCGTCAATATATTTCATAGTAGCTAGCGGCAACGTGTATCCAGGTTTTTTCCGCTGATTACCCCTTTTAGGTAACTTGTTGCCATCAATCGCTGATAATGGCTAAAGATTTCCGCCTCGCCGTCGATTAAGACCACAACGTCGGCAAAACTGTGCCGGCACGTGCACAGAATCTGACGAGGAGATCGAAAATGGCACTAGTTGTAAATACAAATATTGCGTCGCTGACAGCTCAGAATTATCTGTCAGAGAGCCGCAGGGAAATGGAATTGGCTATGGAGCGCCTATCTTCTGGTAAACGGATTAATTCTGCTTCAGACGATGCCGCTGGTTTAGCCATTTCTACTCGGATGGATGCGCAAATTCGGGGAATGAGTAAGGCTGTCCAGAATGCGAATGATGGAATCTCGCTCACGCAAACCGCACAGGGCGCACAGAAAGAAATCACAGAGATGCTGCAGCGTATGCGCGAACTAGCTGTGCAAGCGTCGAATTCGTCTAATAACACCAGTGATCGGGCAGCTCTGGACGCTGAGGTTCAACAGCTTTCTGCCGAGATTGACCAGATTGCTGAAGACACTATGTTTAATCAGCAGGTCCTCTTGGATGGTAAGTTTAATGGCTCTATTCAGACGGGTGCATTTCTTGGCCAGGAAACAAACTTTTCTATCGCCTCGATGCAGACAGCCGATCTGGGTCTGGCCTCGACTTCTAACTCAGGGGTTAATCTGCAGACTTACATCACTGGCCGAGTTGGTTTGTCTCCAAGCCACGGAGCTATTGAGGCCGGAGACATTGTGATCAATGGTCAGCATATGGCCGCGATTGCTGCTGCTGACGATATTAAAGATGTGGTCGATAACATCAATACCAATATCGAGAACGTGACCGCGTCAGCGTTCAACGAGGTGGTAATGTACAACGCCGGAACGGGCGAGGCCGATGCGAACGATATTATGATCAGTGTTCAGAACGTCGGATCAACCTCGGCAACAACTGAGGTGCAGTTTCAGGCATACATGATTGATGAGGACTCTGAGAGCCTTGAAGATCTAGCCCAGCTGATTAACCTGAAGACAGAAGGTAAGGTTACAGCGTCGGTAAACACTGACGGCAAGCTGGTTCTGACAAACGACACCGGTGCCGCTATTCAGGTCAAGGATTTGACTACCGGAGCAAGGGCAACCGGTCTGAGTGACGGCGCGAACGTTGATGAATCGCAGGCTGCTGCATCCGACGCGTTTACGCCACAAACTAGCTCATCAACGGACGATGCTCGTACTTTCTACGGTTTCTTGAAGCTGGAGACTACAGACGAAAAGGTTACTATTCAGAAGGGACTTGGACAGGCCTCCGGCCTTATAGGTACCCAGACTCAACTAGATATCCTTGGTATGAACCAGGTCAACGTAAACGATGATAGTGACACTACCTACTCGGTTACAGGCGATGCGCTGACAGCTCCTACTACAGCGTGGGAAGTTGGGGACGTGAAAATCAATGGTGTGGATGTGTACAACACAAACATTGCCACCGACACATTCATTGGCAAGTTGAACACGATCAATTCCGTAACTGACGTGACCGGAGTCAGGGCCTCCGCGGAGTTTGAATATTTCATCGACGCGACAACTTTCACAGGTTTTAGTGGTGTTGTGACTTTGACCGACGATGATGGAAGCACAACAGCGAATGTTACTTTGTCTACCGCGAGTGTTGCTGCCAACGTGACTGCCCTCAATACCGGTTTAGATAGTGTCGGGGGTAACCTTACAGCCGAAGCAATTGGTAATCAGATTCGTATTTTCTCAGATTCGGACACAGATCAGACAGCATTGACGTTTACGTTTAACGCTGCTGCCTCTGCCAATACGACTGTCGCGGCTGCATTCACCGGCCTTTCAGGAAATACGAGTGCTCAGCAGGTCAACGCTGCGATTCAGCTTGAGACAACTGGCTCAAGTGCGATTCAAATTGATGCGGGTGAAGATATCACCGATGGTACTCTTGGCTTCCAGGAGGCAAATGTTGGCGTTGCCGACTTTGACTCAAACGGGACTGGTGTCTCAGCGGGGTCAACTGTCTCCTCGCTAGATATCACGACGGTCGCAAGTGCTCAAAACGCAATTACTTCGATTGATGCTGCTCTTCTTCAAGTTTCGGATAGTGCCGCAGCTCTAGGGGCGATCGAGAGTAGATTGGGCCATGTCATTGCAAACCTGAGCGAGACGATCGTGAACACAGAGGCCTCGAAATCACGCATCATGGATGCAGATTTTGCGGTCGAGTCTGCAAAGTTGGCGAAGCAGCAGATTCTGCAACAAGCAGCATCAGCCATGCTTGCTCAGGCTAACGCGGCTCCACAATCGGTACTGAGTTTGCTTGGGGGTTAAACTTAACTAGAAAGCCTAAAGACGATGGTCGTCCTAGTGAGCTAGGGCGACCATTTTTTTTAAGAGATCCGATGTAAATTTTGTATGTTCTAACAGGGGACTGTTCAGCAGGTCCTGTCTGAGCTCTCTCCGATATTTCTTGATCCGCTCTGAATCTTTTGCCAGGTCGACTGCGATCTGAACATATTCCTCTACTGACGTTGCTATAAGTTCCTCGTGACCGGTGATTGCGAGGTGTGACGTCGAGTGTCTGTGGCAAAGCAGTCGCCCTGATAGACCAACAACAGGTACGCCCATGTAGAGTGACTCGATTGTGGTTAATCCACCCGTATATGGGATGGTGTCAAGAGCGATATCCACCATCTTAACATGTTCGAGGTGCTCTTTATGCTCAGTGGGGAGCCAAAAATCGATCCTTGTCCTATCGATCCCGACGTTACTGAATTTATCCAGTATGATCTCCTGTACGCCTCGGTCTCCAAAGGATTTATCTTTGAACACCAAAACACTGTGAGCCACCTGATTAAGAATTGACGCCCACAATTCTATGCATAGATTGGAGATTTTTGTTGCGTTATTAAAACTGCCAAAAGTTATCAGTCCTTTGGCGGTGTGTGGCGGTTCGTGCTGTTGGATTTTGTAGGGCGGTGGGGTATAGGTCACATAAGAATTAGGTAACGTAATTAGCTCTTCGCTGAAGTCAACCTCGCTACCTCGCGGTGTCTGATATTTGTCTGTAATAAGGTAGTCGTATTCGGGGAGCCACATAGAGCCGATAAGACCTCCGACCCATTTTATCAGAATGGGGGCGGGTTTTCTGATGATCTGATCTGCGTGAGAGTGGAGCCCTAGGCCCTCCAGATCAACCAAAATGTTGAGGTTTAGCTCATGAACAAAATTCCCAATTTCGTCATCAGCAAAGTCAGATAGGTCATGAAAGATATTCCCTGAGAACTTAATTGTTTTGGCTACAAAATCTTCTTTCCATCGAGTGCAAATGATGTGTACTTCAGCATCACTGGCGAAGTTCGACGCCTCGCAAAAAAACCCAGCGGTCATCCAGCCAACAGGGTGCATACTGAATGAGGCCGAAAGAAATCCAATCTTTATCGGTTGGTTTGCGGCTTCTTTGCAATTGAAAGTTTTAGTGATGGTTTCGCGCAGAGTGTCACCAAATTGGAGGCTGGCTGACTTGATCCCCTCCGGGTCTGCCCTGTCAGAGTAATAGAGATAGAATGCCTTCGCACGCAACGCTTCAATATTTTTCTGATTAACCGACAAAACTCGATCTAAGCAATTGACCGATTCCTCGACGTCGCCGGATTTTGCAAAAACTTTTGTCAGTTCCAACAAATCATCCTGCAGCGCGGTCTGGTTCGGTGGATTATTAATCATATCCTCGAGCAGAGCCTTTGCTCGTTTTGTGAGATTTCCCTGATTGCAGACCACGGAAAGCCGCTTTTTCCCCTCGTAGTCAAGCGATTTATCTCCCTTGAAACCGTCTAAAAAGAGATTAACAGCGTTCCAGTCTTCATGCGTATATTGAAGATATATGAACTCAGCGACCAGTGGACTATTTGCGTCTAGGTGCTGCCTGAGGTAGGAATTTGCTCCCTTTAAAATTGTGGGGTCCAGTCGATCTAGGAAGGTTCTGACCAACCCTAGTTTTTCGTTATCACTCACGTCCGTTGCGGTTGATATTTCGACGATCAAGGTCGTGAGCTCGGTAATTAATCCACAGTCAGCCAGAATTCCGGCCCTTGTGGTATCCCAAAACAAACGTTTGGCTTTGGTTTTCTTTTCACCTAGGTCGAGGGTTGCTCTGGCCTTGGTTACTTGGTCATTATAGGCGTAGCAGATTGCCAGGTTTTTATAATTGACGCTCTCATTGGGTTCGTTGACGACTAACTCGAGAGCAAGTTGCAAGGCGTCGGCGGGATTCTCGGCCAAGGCTGTGGCGATTTGCTGCCTTTTTCTTTTGTAGTTCATCAGTTGACCTTTGGCGTAATGTAAAGTATTTCGCTTGCGGATGTAACAATAGCAGAAGATAAACTGCCTTTTACCAAAAAGGTGAAGGTTCGACATCTGCTCTGATCTTTGGCCTGTTTTTTGCTGGAATTTATAAACAAAGTTAGTGTTTTGGTAGCAAAAATGTTCGATCACGAGTGTGGGTTCAGCGTCGGCAACGTCAGTCAGACCGATTTACGTTTATTGAAGACGCTGAGCGAAGAAATAAAGGCGGTATGTCCGAAGCGATCATGGACGCCAGCTCATGTTTGGCAGATGGGGGAGAATGAAAATATTCAAAATCTTTCTCGACCTAGCCGAAATATTTTCCTCGCGATTGCAAATCTATTCGTTAAAGCGCCGCATCTATTGTTTCAAAAGGTTTGGGTGGTCGAGAGTTCCGCCAATGAGGCTGACACCACAGTTTTACCATTCCTGCCTCACTTTGACAGGAATAGGACAACGAAAATAATGTTTTACTTGACCGACGTCGAGCTGAAACATGGTCCGATGTTCATAGCGAAGGACATAATCCCAAGTGCTTTCGAAGCCAAACGGAAAGTTGCGACAGCTCGTGGTGATAACCTAGTCTCTGATGCGTACTTGGAATTTTTGGCACTCACTGGTAACGCCGGTCATTTTCATATTTTCGATACCAACATACCTCATTACGCAGGTAGACCATTTGACGGGGGCATGCGTCAAATCATCCGCTTCGACTTCATCCATAAAGATCAGTGATTAATGTAATGTCGCTTGGAAATTTGGACCATCTCACACTTTGGACTTCATATTTAGAGTCGCTGATTTTTCAAAATCTCACTGGCCTTGGGCGACGAAGAATAGAATCTGCCCAAGATGTGTTTCATCCCGCTACCATAGCAGACAATTAGGGGGCTCAAGTGAAGTTGCCAGTATCACGGGGTTATCCTCCTGATCACATGTTAAGGCGACTTGCGTCGCTTCATGAGAAAGGCTGTCACGTGTCAGTTGAGGAGTTGGCTCGGTCAATAAATGATCAGTATCCGTCGCATCCGTTCGCCCTAAAAATTTTGGGTTTTTCTCTTGCCGACCGGAAGCATTTCGACGAAGCAATTCGTTATCTCAGAACTGCGATTGAGCTGAACGCGACAGACCCATCTATATTCCACAAGCTTGGATTTATTTTTCAGCAGCTGGAGGTTTGGGATGAGGCGATCGAAAATTTTAGACAAGTATTGAGCTTAGATGACACCCATATTGCGGCACATGTCAATCTGGCGATATGCCTGTTTTCCAAGGACGATGCGATCGCTGCTGAGCGATATGCCCGCCGAGCGATCCATCTCGATCCAACAATTGCTGAGGCTCACAATACGTTGGGGAACATCTTGCGCGGCCTATGTGAGTACGAAGAGAGTGAGAGTAGCTTCAGGCAAGCTATCATCCTTAAGCCAAGTTTGGGTGCAGCATATTGCAATCTGGCTCTTACCTATCAAGGCCAAAGGAAGTTCCCAGAGGCCGAGCGCTGTTGCAGGGCCGCGATCGCTATAAGTTCAATTTTTCCTGAAGCACATAACTTGCTAGGGGTAGTACTTCAATCACTCAACAAGCTCGAAGAGGCGACAAAAAGCTTTAGCAAGGCGATCGAGCAGAGGCCAGATTATGGGGATGCTCTGCTAAATCTGTCAGTGCTTTTTGAATATCTTTCCAAGAAGGAGGACTCGTTAGATTTGATGCATCGAGCGAGACGTCAGAGTGCCATCGGGCCAACTCTCAAGGCAAATGTCCACTTAGCATTGGATGCCTTCTTGACTAATCAGATTTCATCAGCAAGGACATATTTATCGAATGCCGGTGAAATCTTAGATCAAGAGCATTCTTCTTTTTCAACTGAGAAAAATTATTACATTTATCTCAAGAAAATTTTATCGGAACAACTTTTGGTAAGCCCGTCTTTTGAAGCAGCGAGGTGTGCGTCACGACTATATATCTTAGGCGAAAGTCATTCGCTTGTTAGTCATAACTTGCTGGTCGAGAAAAGCTGTAAGAAAGTTATTGGCGAGGCGCATCTCATCAAGGGATGCAAGCAGTGGCATTTAGGAAATAACCAAGTGAATCAATATAAGCTAAAATTCCGTAGATTGATGAACGAAATTCCTAAGCAAAGTGAGGTACTGATTGCAGTTGGAGAGATTGACTGCCGGTTAGATACAGGAATCCTGAAACTCAAAAAAAACAAAGGAAATGGAAAAACTGCACGGATCGTGGAATCAACCATACGGAATTTTTGCGGGTATGTTTCGTGTTGCAACAAAGATCTGGTCCACGATATTTCAATCCAAGGTGTCCCTTGCCCGCCATCGAATCTCCAAATTTATCAGAGCACAGGCTTTAAAGAACTTGTTGAATTAAGAATCACTTTTAACGAATTTCTAAGAAAAATCTCGCAGGAAGTCGGGTTCGGTTTTCTGGATGTGCATGCCTTGACCGATAGAGGCGACGGAGTTTCAGACCCCCGCTGGTACCTTGATCACGGCCACCTGACACCCCTATCAATGCAGATTGCCTGGCAGCATTATCATACGGAGCCACCAACAAAAGTCCTTAGACGCTTTAATCGAGAGGTGTAAGGCCGGATCCGGTATTCATTCTATTTATTTCGGGATGTTCTGTTAACTCTTGGAGAGGTGCGCTTTGCAATTCAGATCGCTAGGTTTTTTGCTACCTTGTGAGTCTTCAGATCTGTGTCAGGGTTTCTAAAACAAACGTCGCGGTATAGCCATTAGTGGTGAAGTCCGTCGGTTTGGGGCCTGTTTCTGACTGCGATGTTTCGGATTCGCGTTACCCGCCGTTTCGGCTATTTGGAATCACTAAAAATGGGTAGGTTACTTGCCCAGAATGAAAGATACGTTCTGCAGGTGTATTACTCTCCCAGTTTGATCTTGAACACATTGTTTATGTGCTGGCATAGATGACTTCTCATAGATGAAAATCTTATGTCCACTGTTTTTGGCCTGATTGATCAACGATTTTTCAGGAGAAACTATTTCGACGTGATCCCCTTTCGGATCATGAATTTGAAGGGGGTAGTCGATGTCTGCGCTCATTAGAAATCTGCTAATAGCGACAACCTTGGCATTGGCAAGTGCTTGATCAAGGAGTGTTAGAGGTTTCTCGAAATACGAGAGACTGCCATGCGCCATAAAGAGATCACAGGTTGACGGCACAAAATCTTCTGAGTTGCAAAAGGTCATTCGAGGGTCGGAGTACGATTTTTTTAGGGATTCTACAATTTTCGGCTGTTCAACTAAGAGGATTTGCTTAATTAAGGGAGACCATTTTTGCAATAGAATTTGGGCTTGGACCCCAATTCCTGCTCCCCAGTCTACAATATGAGCGCGGGAGCAATAACTCTGCAACACCATCATGATTAGGTTTAGAAATAAACGTCGGTCATAAGGCTCAACATGCAGTGTGTTTTCTGCGATTCTCCGGCACATTATTTCTTCGTAGTGATTTTCAACAGGATTCGTATCCGCAGAAATCGAGACGCTGGCCAATGACTTTCGTTGATAGTTTACCGGCTGAGGCTTCATTACTTAGACACCTCTATCGGAAGGTTGTAAATTTTTGTGCAGTTTATCTTCTTGGCTACGATCACTTTGGGCTGGACATCCAAAGTCGCAATTATCATTTCATTGAGACTACCCTTGTTCGCAAGAGCTGCTAAATGTCTAAACTGTTGCTCTCCAGAAATGTGTTTTTTGTTTGGATGCCAATCATCCCAAACGACTAAGTCGAACCCAGCTTTTATAATCGCCGCTTTGTACTCACACTCTCTGAAAAAACGATCTAATCGATCCCCATTTCGACCCTTTAAACCATGTTTTGATTCGATTAACGAATATTTCCGCTCATATTGCGCATGTGAGGTAAAGTCCGGCATCGATGGTTCCTGAGCGATCAAAAAACCATTCGGCTTCAAAGCAGAGAAAATAATTTGAGCTGTTTTGTCCAAATCAGGAGTGTGGTGGATGGCGCCAAGCGCTAATACAAAATCATATTTATTGGTTGGTAATGACTGAAAAGAGCCGAGAATCGCTTTTACTGCAGGTGTTTGCCAATGTTTCACATTTTTTGGAATTAATTCACCGACTGCTAACTCAGATTGTTCAATTGCGTCCATTGCAGTGATAGTAGGAAATTTTTTTGTAAGAAATATGCTTGCATAACCACTCCCGCAGCCGATATCCGCTCCGTATCCCCGGAGTGGTCCCGTTACAGGCAAAAGATAGTCAAAAATTCCGAGCCGTGGGTTGTTTAAAATGCCCGTCGGATTTTGATCTTGCATCTCAGCATGAATTCGCTCATGTAATACTTTGTTGTAAACAGAAACGAACATTTGTGTCCCCCATCCAAGACTTAACAGCGCAACTGAACGGCAGGAATCTGCCAGTTTTTTCTTCCTACAATCTATCAGGAGAACTTGCAAAAACCAGGCCAGATTTGATTGTGAAAGCGATTTTGGTGTTATGTTGGATCGCGGTAGCGTGGAGAGAGATGGGATGTTGAGTTACTATTTGCGTGGCAGATCAAGACCAGAAAATTCTGAACACTCATGATTCTATCAACGCGGGACAAACGCTACCCCTTGACGTTACGAACCCTACAAGCATCGCATCGATGGTCTAACGTAGCACTATTTTCCGTTTTTTAATCATCTTTGATTTGGAAATTGTTGGAGTAATAGTCAAAAATGATATGGTTTTGATGTTCCTGCTTGTAGGTATCGCTCAGATATTCAACGGTAGTGAAATATTTAGGCAAGATTTTTTAGACTTCTTGGGGAAAAATCTCGCATGTATTACCGTCGATAGGATGAATCGACGGAAGTCCTAGTTTTTTTACGACATTGATGAACGCCTCGTTAATGCTACGAAAATTATAATTTGCGTCGTCCATGCATATGATGCCGCCCCTCGTCATACCCGGTGCTATTGCGTGAATTTCAGCTACAATAGTATCTAAAACACGGTGACTGTCGTGGAAGAAGAAGTCCACTGGGGTTTTTAGTTCGTCAAAATTTTAAGTCCAGAGTGTTCTGAGGTACTAATACTATTTACAAAACTCCAGTGGAGGTCTATGCCTTTTTTTAAGTAATTTGAAATCGTCTCTACACAAACGGTTCTTATCTGGCTAGCTTTTTCAGCATTCGTATCCCATGAAAAAATTTTGCCCGACTTCTTCATTGCGTGATACGCAAATAAAATCGTACTCGCCCCAACTCCTGTTTCTACGAGCACGGTTCCTTCTTGACAGTATTTCTTTATTAAACGGTGTAGAGCCAGAAACTCGGAATCTGGAATCGAGTTCATCCACTTAGGGAGCATTCGTTTTATTGAGATAAGGAAAGTTTCTTCATTTTGTTCAACATGTGAGTTTTCGCCAAAATAGAAGTCATACATAATTATTCTCCCCAGAACGTCTGAGTTGACTCAAGTTTCATAAATCGTTACTGCTTATCACTCTTCGAGTCATCTGCTTGTTTGTATTCTCGATGGCGGTGATGTAATGGAAAAAAACTCCTGAAGCGTATGGAGCGGACAGCATAACAACAGAACGACTTAAAGTCTGAATTCTCAAGATTATTTGATTATGTTGATTAGTGTTTTCGCAAACGATGCCGGATCAGTCTTCTTTGCGTAGGCTTCCACATAACCCTTCAAAAGATTTTGGTCTGTTCGATTTGCGTGGAGTAGTCTCGAATCCTCTTGATGCAATGAGTTCAGCAAATATGAAGATTCGCTGAACGTCGTTTGAACATTCGAACCAGCATAAACCCCTTCAACAATTGCGGTTGAAAAATAAGTAGTGTAGACAGTTTTTGTAGGTTTCAGTTGCTCGGTGGCGACATTTACATTTGCGCCGTTCAGAGGGAGATCAATATTTCTTGCCTGAAAGAGCTGTTTATAACTGTTCAGATCTAAATGCTTGCAACGTGCTGCCGCCGATTGATGCTTGGCTTTGATGTTCTGAAGCTTTGGAATAAGTTCCTCAAATATTGGGTAAAAGTCATTTATGTGGCTCCAGTAATAAGAAAATGGTCGTGGTATTGTCCGAGGGATTTGAGGCAACAGAACTAACGCGCTATCGTCATGGTCTATTGCATCGAATGGCCTTGAAGAGTACATGGATCCCAATCGATAGATATTTGAAGCTTGTCTACCCTTACCCCAACCAATGTAATGCGAAGCAATAGCTAATTCGTACTCAACTTGGTGAATAAATTTGGCTTGTAGATGAATAAAGCCCGGTTGCACTAATACGATTTTATTTTTATTCCGTATTGCTTTGGCTAGGTGCAGTGCGCCAATGTCATTATAAATACCATGGTTCGAGCCTAAGATATCAGAACATATACCATCCAATAAAGAATGGTTAACCAACAGAAATGCGAGCCGTTCTAAGATTGCCTGCTCGTATTCATCTAGACCGAATCGCCTCAAGAGCGGGAAGGGGATCTGAACTTTAACCGATTTCATGTTTCTTATTTTAAGTTCGCTCTTTTGACCTCCAGATGCGTCAAATGCATCGTTGAATTCGTTGTGGCGGTGAAAAAATCCGAGGTGTAGGAAAACATCCTCGACTAATGGATCTAATTCATATTTCCGCACTGCAAACTGATCTAAAGAGTCTCGTATTTCAGGGTGATCACCGAAACCAAGGCCACACAGTTTGAGGTAGCGTGTAAATGCGTTTTGGTAGATGAGAATTCCAAAAAGAGCGTAAATTTCAGCAGCGCTTAACGGCATATTTTGATGTATGAGAAATGCATGAGCTCTGTCGCTAAAACTCTCAAAAAAATTAGCCGCAAAATTTTTGAACTCTTCCCAGTTTACTAGCTGATGACTGTAATCGCGCAAATGTTGTTACCTTTTCGGACTTCTATCAAAGTCATTACAGTGGACATTACGGCTAAAATTCAAGCATTTGTGCGTCGTAAATGATAGATAAAGCGAAAAGTTTTTATTCAAATTTAGAGAGATTTACACGACTATGCTCGAGAAAGAATCTTGGGGTAACACGAATGGTTCGCGGCTAAACTAGTATTACAGTTTTTGCCTCGGCTGAGGGACCTTTGGTCTTAGATTTTTAAGTTAGTGACGGTACGATTTGGGCTTGACAGATGCTCTTTAAATCATACCCGCATAAGTGTTGCTCCATTATTCGTTATCCCCTTACCTTCGAGCACAACACGCAGATTTGTATGCTAAAGCAGTGTCGTTTTGGGTTAAAAAGTAGCGCGAATACGAGGTATCTAGCACCTAAAATTTAAAGTAGACAGTTAGCTTAGTTGCATCGTTTGACTGCGATGCTTGGGATCCATCATTTTGCACAATTCTTAAAGCTCGGGGGCACAGACACCGGGGTTATGAATTAGCGAGATTCGGGTTATACCAAAACTTGCAAGCCAGAGACGACTCCTAGAACTCTTTTCTCGCAGCCATCGCACCTCGCTGGCTACAACTCTGATTGCGTCAACTGACTTCACGTGTTCGAAGCACAACCTCATTATCGAAAGCAGCTAAATTACAGGTTCGTGTCTGCGACAATTATCCGGCGACATTGGTAAATCCTGTTCTTCTCATACGCGCATCTAACTAGGGTATACATTTTTTGAGAATTTAATCCGTTGCTGCCGGACTTTGCCGAGGATATTAGGCCGAGGTTATCGATTAAGTGCCAGAGCGACCACCTTTTGGCGTCCAACCTTAATGTCGCAAGATTCAGTATTAAGAAAATTTTTAGTAAAATATGGTAACCTCCAATTATAAATCATACGATTTTTTATTTTATGAAAAATAGAGACAAAACCGTTACCTTGCTTGAGGGACTTCCAAATGAAACGGTTTGGACTACCCGTCGAATTCTAGAGTACCTAAACCTTGTAACTACTGACGCCACCCTCAAAGCGACAGAGCGGGCGATCCAAGCGAGCCCTATTCGATTTGAACCACTTGCCGACGAAGCGCTTGTGGATGAACATGGACGCTCAGCTAAACGCCTTGTAGTTGATCAACTCATCGATACTGCCCGCAAGAAACGGAAACTGATTCTTCTCGCTCAATCATTGTCGATTGAGAATAAGGTTGAATTTTTGGTTCTTAATGATGCCAGAGGCGGTCGTCGATGGATTCGGCTCGATGAAAAGAAAGATTCTGTAAATGCCCTACAGGACGTATTAGCTTGCCTATGTGATTTTGAACAGAAACATGTCGTTATCATCCCATCCGGCTCGGTCGTCGCAAGCATGCGAGAATTAGTAAAAGCCAACCGAGGCCAACTGCTCAGCAATCAAAAAGATCGATCAATCTCGATCTCGCTGGAGGTCTATTCCCATGGCCATGGGGAGATTTTAAAAACAGCAAACCTCTCGCATAAACCTACACTTCAGTCAGGGATGACGCATTTGGATCGCCTTGAAGCCGAGTCTATTCATATCATCAGAGAGGTCATGGTTGAAGCAGATAATCCAGTGATGTTGTATTCAGTCGGCAAAGACTCCTCGGTGATGCTGCACTTAGCAAGAAAAGCGTTTTATCCGAGTTCGCCGCCCTTTCCATTGCTGCATGTCGACACACGATGGAAGTTTCAAGCAATGTACGACTTCAGGGACTACATGGCTCGCGAGTCCGGTATGGACTTGTTGGTGCATATCAACCCCGAGGGCGTCGAGAAGAATATTAATCCGTTCGACCACGGATCTGCGCTCCATACCGATGTCATGAAAACCGAAGGCCTTAAGCAGGCTTTGGATCACCACAAGTTTGATATTGCCTTTGGCGGAGCAAGACGAGACGAAGAAAAGAGCCGAGCGAAAGAGCGTGTGTTTTCTTTTAGAACCGCTTCACACCAATGGGACCCCAAAAACCAGCGACCCGAGTTATGGAATCTATACAACGGCAAAAAGAATCGTGATGAGTCGATTCGAGTCTTTCCAATCTCTAATTGGACCGAACTTGATGTTTGGCAATATATCTATCGGGAACAGATCCCAATTGTTCCACTGTACTTTGCCGCCGAGCGTCCGGTGATCGAGCGAGACGGGATGCTGATGATGGTCGATGACGACCGGTTGCCGCTGCATCCTGGTGAAAAAATCCATCTTAAGAAAATCCGTTTCCGAACGCTCGGGTGCTACCCGTTAACTGGGGCCATTGAATCGGAGGCTGACGATCTAGCAAGCATTGTACTTGAACTTCTAAGTGCGCGAACGAGCGAACGTCAGGGTCGCGCGATTGATACCGATTCCAACGCGTCGATGGAGAAGAAAAAACAAGAGGGGTACTTCTGATGACAACTCACGTCAATGCAGTCGAGCGTGTCAATCAGTACCTCGACGAGCAAGCGAGCCTCGACACGCTTCGTTTCATCACCTGCGGTAGCGTGGATGATGGGAAAAGCACGCTCATTGGACGCATGCTCTATGAAGCACAACTGATTTTTGAGGACCAAGTCGCTTCGCTCCAATCTGATTCCAAGAAGATGGGGACACAGGGAGGAGAGATCGACTTTGCGCTACTCGTTGATGGGCTTGCTTCTGAACGTGAGCAAGGTATCACGATCGATGTTGCCTACCGTTTTTTTGCGACGGATCGTCGTAAATTTATCGTCGCTGATACGCCCGGCCACGAACAATACACTCGTAACATGGTCACGGGAGCATCAACCGCTGACGTAGCTGTGATCCTCATCGATGCTCGCCAAGGGGTGCTACCTCAAACACGTAGACACTCCATGATCTGTTCGGCGTTAGGAATAAAAAATGTTGTCATTGCGATCAACAAAATGGACCTGATTGACTACAGCCAAGAGGCATTCAATCGAATCTTAAATGACTACACCAACGTTGCATTGCAACTGCAATTCGACGAGATAACAGCCATACCGATGTCCGCCCTCAGAGGTGATAACATCATCGAACGGTCAAGCCACACATATTGGTATCAGGGGCCCACGCTTTTGGGATTCTTAGAGACAGTCAACCTGAGACTGAATCGGATCAACCAACCATTACGATTCCCGGTCCAGTGGGTCAACCGCCCAAATCTCGACTTTCGTGGATTTTCAGGGACGATCGAATCAGGGACAGTAGAGGTGAACCAGTCGATTCGGGTCCTACCGTCTGGTGCAATAGCGAAGATCAAAGACATCATTCTGTTCGAGGATCATTTGGAAAAAGCGGAAGCTGGGCAAGCGATCACACTTACACTAGATGCAGAAATCGATGCATCCCGCGGTGATGTGATTGTGGCCTCTGATACCCCATGCGAAGTCGCCGATCAATTCGAGATCAATCTCGTTTGGATGGATCAGGCTCCTGGATATATTGGGCGGAGTTTATGGCTAAAACTCGGAACTACTCAGGTCAATGGCCACATCACGGATATCAAACACAAGGTCAATATCAACACGTTTGAACATCTCCCAGCGACACAGTTAGAACTTAACGACCTCTCGGTCGTAACAATCAAAACTGACAGACCGATTGCGTTCGAACGTTTTCAAGACTGCGCACCTATGGGTGCCTTCATTTTGATTGATCGTATGAGTAACCAGACCGTAGCAGCTGGAATGATCACATTTGCGCTGCGACGTTCGAGTAATGTGCATAAACAGCAACTAGAGATCGATAAGCATGCTCGGCGTGCGCTGAACGGCCACACCAGTCGAGTGTTTTGGTTCACTGGCCTATCTGGTTCTGGAAAGTCAACGATAGCGAATGCGCTTGAGAAGGAACTACACACCCAAGGTATCCGAACTTATATCTTGGATGGTGACAATGTCCGTTATGGACTGAATAGCGACCTCGGATTCACGGTCGCCGACCGAGTCGAGAACATACGGCGAATTGGCGAAGTCGCAAAACTGATGGTAGACGCAGGAATCGTCGTACTGACAGCATTTATTTCACCATTCCGAGCTGAGCGAGATATGGTCCGGGGGCTATTTGAAGTCGACGAATTTCTTGAGATTTTTGTTGATACGCCTTTGGATGTCGCTGAAGCCCGTGATCCGAAGGGGCTCTATAAGAAAGCACGCCAGGGAGAGATTCCAAATTTCACAGGAATCGGCAGCCCTTACGAGGCACCAGAAACACCTGATATTCACATTTACACTGAGATTGAGTCGGTCGAACAAATTGTTAAGCGACTGCTCAAAGAACTGGATCTCCAATGAATCAAACGACTGAATTACCGCTCGATCCAACCTTGATTAAACAAATTATCGACCTAATGTGGAAAGCCAGCGACGCGATTCTTGAGATCTATCACTCCGGTGAGTTGAAAACAGAAGTTAAAAAAGATCAATCTCCTGTTACTCGGGCTGATCTCGCCGCTCATCATGTACTGGTCAACGGATTATCTCAACTGACCCCAAAAATTCCCGTAGTGAGTGAAGAAGATCCAAATTCGTTGACAGTTCCGCAAACCCACCAGCGGTATTGGTTAATTGACCCACTCGACGGTACTAAAGAATTCATTAATAAAAATGATGAATTCACTTGCAACCTCGCGCTGATCAACTTCCATCAAACGACGTATGGATTTGTCAGCGTCCCGGTCCTTGGTCTCGTCTATCACGGTGGAGACCACTATGGGGCCTATCGCATCAACCGAGCGGGTGGAGAAACTCAGATCCGATGTCAGCGACAGAGCACTACAACTCGAGTCATCGCTAGCAAAAGTCACCTCAATTTCGAAACAATAGCGTTTATTGATGCAATCGAAACCCCTGTCGAGTTCATACAAGCCGGCAGCAGTCTCAAATTTCTCCGCATTGCAGAGGGATTGGCTGACATATATCCTCGATTAGCACCTACCTGTGAATGGGATACGGCTGCCGCCCAAGCAGTCCTTGAGGGAGCAGGAGGTTCAGTAAAACAAACTGATGGCTCACTCGTTACCTACGGTAAGTCGGAGATTCTCAATCCATTCTTCGTCGCGAGTGCGCGATAGACTCGCTTCCAATGCAGGCGTCAATCCTGATACCTGTGATTACACGTAAACCAATGCTCTTTGTCTAAGGTACGAGGCTTGCGGCTTTCTGAACAAATATTGATGCGAGAGAGCTTTAAAAACCTGGAATCATAGCCCGTGGCAGTTAGTCCGTTAGCTAGGGGCCTGTGTTTGGCTCCGATGCTTGGGGTTCACCATCTTGCAGAGCTCCAGAAGCCCAGCGGCACAGACACCGGGGTTATGAATCAGCGCAAGTCGGATCATACCAACCGCTGGATTCACGTTACCCGCCTTCTTGGCTAGCAGTTGACCAGGCATGACCTTAACCCCTGTTCGACCATAGGCGGTCACTGCGAAGGCAATATCGTCTCCTGGAACCCTAATCCACAGATAATGCCCGTAGAGTGGATCACTGGCAGGAAGCGTCTGGTTGCAGCGCTTGGGTGCGTCTTTGAATTTTCCGCTATATTTTTTGTTGTTCTCGACTACGTGATCTTCATCTTCCCAGGCAAGCTTGGCTGCTTTTTGATTCGGGACTGGGATATAGAGCCCATGGTAGGCCCGGTAGATGTTGGCCTTTTTAATGAAATCGCGGTCACCAGCTAAAAATCCAGAAGGCATCCCGGCAAGATTTGACCGATAAATCAGGTCATTCACGACAATGCATCGATTCATGTCGGGGTTGTCGTTAGAGTCGGCCATCTCGAGGAGGCCAGGTGATGGCTTGCCCCGATGGATTGAATTGAGCCGTTCGTCAGACAAAATATAGAAGTCGTGTTCTTCGGACTGATTCAGCAAAAACTCCCATGTCAACACTGGTAGATCCGCTCCATAGGGGTCTGCTGGCGAATTAACCACAACGATTTTTACTTTGGGCCATTGCTCTTCGGTGATGTCCCGGTAGGTCGGTTGCTGTGAGGTCATAGTGGAGCAATAGATGGGCTGTAGTCCGGCGATACGGCCTGCCGTCTCATAGATCGGATCGGCTGGGTTGGGTAGCACGATGTAGCCGTCGCGTTCGCCTTCGGCAAGTATTTGGATCGCTGAAAATATCCCCTCTGCGCCACCGTTGGTTCCAATGATGTTATTTTCGGTGAAGGTCTTTGACTTGACAGCGTGGCGGGTCTTCAACCACGAATACATGGTTCCCCTGAGCTCTCGGAGTCCACCATATCCACCGGCACCATTAATCGCTTTGCCGATCGTTGGGGAATACTTCTTATACTCCTCAACGACAAACGAAGGTGGCTTGTGCGCAGGTTCGGAGATACTGAAGTCAATGATATCTTTGTCCGGTTCTGATACCCGAGATAATAGGTGGTTCAGCCGAACCCCTGCTGGGACATCAAGTGAGTTCCAAAACGTCTTTTCCATACCTGTCCTTCAACAACTATTAAATATTGATCGGATGATTGATGCATTATTTTAGACACAGATCTCTATCGAATCTCAATGACTTGGTTAGTTACAACCGACATCCGATTAAAGGCCTATGGACGTTGACCGATCTACTGAATTAGGTTGTACTACTTCCCTTTTTGGCTTTACAGGAGCATTTTTTGGCTATTTCGCATACCGCGTCATGGATCATCGGCAGTTTAACAGCGTCGAGTATCGTGGTCAGTGGTTTGTTTGTTTATTCATTGAGAGACGGCTCGCCGCCAAATCCGTATAGCCGCGTCTCTTCCTATTCAATCGTCCCTGACCTCTGGGTGTGTCGCAAAAACACCAACATTAGGGGCCACGAATATACCTATTCAGTTAACCTAAGGAACGGCTCGACAGGACCTGCGCGCCTTGCTTGTGCGGGTGTGAAACCTCTCAACGTAAGCCCGATGGAACCACGTTCACGAATGGGTCCCAATGGCATTAGGCCACCAATCATGCGTGTTGATCCGGATGCGAAATGAACATCTTCGAAGATGTCAGCACCATACTCTCTAGCAACAGATAGAACCGAAAGTCGACCTTTTTAATGGTGCACTTGATACATATACAGGTCTTCTTGCGGAGCTAAATCATTCACTAGCTTGGATACGTGATAAATCGGCTAGGTACACTACGATTTTTGATCGCTTGACTCAGTTTTGTCGCTGTCTTCCTCAACGATCTCTTGCGAGAAGATCACTTTGTGGTAGAGACCTTCCTGTAGTTGAGTAATCGGAATATTCCCCTCAATTTTCTTCAATCTTGGAATCAGGGCAGCAAGCTCGGGGAAGGGTGATCCCAAAATTTTATCGACTACTTGCTCGTCACTCATTGGAATCAAAGCCTCGCGCTTCATCCGAAAGAGATCACGCACGCTTCGGCGCGTTTTTTTTAGGTACGCGCCTGCTTCGGGATGAAACTCACCGGGCAGTAACTCGATTTTATCGTAGAGATTCGGAATAAGCCCATATTCTGCAAGGAATTTTTCGCGAATTTGCTCTAACAGAGCGAGTGTCTGGCACATCTGGATCTGATTAATCGCATCTTCTTTAATTCGATCCGTGTCCTCGATAAACCGATCAAATGTGAGCAGGGGTTTCTGGTAAAGCACTTTGTACTCGCCCATAAGGAACGCAGCGATAATCGCGTAGCCAACGATCCATGTTGCATAAAGTACGAGTAGTTCAGTAGGCATTGCGACACCTGTCGATAGCTGCACTGGATTAAGATTCCCGCAGCTTTTCATCAGTTACTGTATGTTCTTCACACAGAGATTTATCGGTTTAACCTAGTTGATTCTTAGCGATTTTTCCACCACAGTCCGAAAGGAAGTTTTGATGAGGGCTGTGATCATGCTGGTGCACTGGGTGTTAATTGCCTTTGTTTATTCTTCGAGCGACACCATCGCGTCCACGAAAACAGAGACCTATCCACTGGACTATGGTGCAGTTTTCTCGACACAGGATGCCTGCGACGGATGGGCGAGGGAAAGGCTTGCTGATATAAAACGCATTGAATCTTTCGTCTGTTTACCTCGACCCGCTTACAGGAATTGATGTCATTTGCTTGATTCAATAAACCATTCGACGATAGGTTGGGAGTAAATTGACTGCGACAATTTTTCGGATGAGATTTAGCCTTTAGGACGTTGGTCGAGTTTCATGTAAATCTTTTTACTGGGTGTCGGAGTTTGCGGTTCTTATCGTGTTCCCAATTTTGGTCGCTTGGCCGTGGCTCTCAACATAGTTGCCAACCTTGGTGATTGGACCGACAGCTTCACGAAATAAGATCTGTGAACCAATGTGGTGTGATTTATCATGCCATTTCAATTTCCAATAAGGTGACTTATGAGTTCTTATCGAATTGCTGTTTTGGCTGGTGACGGTATCGGCAAGGAAGTTATGCCTGAAGGCATCCGGGTGTTGGATGCTGTTGCTCGGAAGCATCAACTGAATCTGACCTTCAATCATTTCGATTTTGCCTCCTGCGATTACTATCTCGAACATGGTCAGATGATGCCGGACAACTGGAAAGAGATCATGATGGAATACGATGCGATCTATTATGGTGCTGTTGGTTGGCCGGAGACAGTTCCAGATCATATTTCACTGTGGGGCTCACTGATTCAATTCCGTCGCCAGTTCGAACAATATGTGTGTCTACGTCCTGTGAAGCTGATGCCAGGGGTGCCATCGCCGTTGGCTAATCGGCAGGTTGGTGATATCGATTTTTACGTGGTTCGTGAGAACAGCGAGGGCGAGTATTCAAGCGTCGGTGGAATCATGAACGAAGGCACTGAGCACGAATTTGCATTACAGGAATCGGTGTTTAGCCGTCGTGGCGTTAACCGGATCATGAGGTACGCATTTGAGCTTGCAAAAACGCGCGACAAAAAGCACGTGACATCGGCAACAAAATCGAACGGCATCTCGATTTCGATGCCCTATTGGGACCGTCGTTTTGAAGAGATTGCAAAACAGTATCCAGAGTGCACAACAGATAAATATCACATCGATATTCTAACAGCGCATTTTGTAATGAACCCAGATCGCTTCGACGTCGTTGTAGCCTCAAATCTATTTGGCGATATCCTCTCCGACTTGGGTCCAGCATGTACTGGAACCATTGGCATCGCTCCATCAGCTAACATCAATCCAGAGCGCAACTTTCCATCACTCTTTGAGCCAGTTCATGGCTCGGCTCCTGACATCTACGGTCGGAATATCGCAAACCCAATTGGCATGATCTGGAGTGGAGCGATGATGCTTGAGCATTTGGGTGAGGCGATCGCGGCCGCAGATATCATGACCGCCATTGAGGAAGTATTAAAAACAGGTCCTCGAACACCGGATATGAAAGGTGTAGCCAACACACAAGAGGTTGGTCAAGCGATTTCTCAGGCAATCGCCTAATCGTCAGTCGGGTAAATACTCATGCTTCCAACGAAGCACGATATTGAAGCTCACTGAAATACGTGTTTCGTGGGATAGGTTTGGGTGTACCAAGTGATGCAGGAATGCAGGCCACAGTAATAATTGCCCGGGCGTTGGTTTGATCCGATGTTCTGGGTCAATTTGCCCATCCCCTCGAATCGCGTTCATATTGGCCTGTGGTCTTGGATCATAAAAGCTGATGCAGTTTGGGGTTCGGTCGTCTCGGCCCGATGGTAGCGTGTCATGCTCCGGAATCGAGATGTAATAGGTTCCACTGAGCCATGCGTGTGGGTGATTATGTAGATTATGATAGTCTCCCATCTGGTTCACATTGGCCCAGGCTTGAATTGCAAAGTCGACGCTGTAGTCGATCCCTAAATGTTGTGCGTAATCAACAACTGCTCGTTGAACCGATTGTTTGAGCCACTGAATGACCGGATGCTGTTCATCGAAGAGGTTGTCGCTCCGATAGTCAGTCGTCATTTGTGACCGCTCGATATCCAGTTTTTCAATATGGTCCGCCAGAATGGGATTCGCCTGATCATGGCCAGGCAATGCGATTTCCATCAGTTGTGTTGGCCAGAGATTTTTGAAGATTGGAGTTGTCATTATGCTTCTCTCGTTTACCGTGACCAGAGTGTGGCACACTTTACCTTAATATTTTTAGAGTGATTGCGAGTGTTAGTCTGCCTTTGCCGCTTGATAGACTCTGATGATTTCGAGACTGATAAGAATCTTGAGGCCCGTGTCATGGAGGACGATTTCCAGTGTGGCCAGTGCCAGATTTGCTACCTCATCAGTCAAAGGCCGGTTTCAATAATAAGAGACATTGATGCTGACGAATAGACATGGCCTCGTCGATAAAGAATCCTCTGCGATTGGTCAGAGAGTTTTTTTTGCCTATTAATTTTACCTTGCCTCTGTTGTTTTTTGTCCTTTGGTCGTCGGCCTTAGTCACGGAAAAAATAATTTTCGTTGATGTGTCATCCTCAGCTACGCTCGCACTCTTTTTTGGGGCCGTGAACTTTGGGTCTTCTGTCCTAAGCTCTTAATAGAGTGGAACAGTTGTGGGTTATAGGCGTCGATTTTCCGGAGCCTATGCCACCGAAATCTTGTTCCATGGCCTGTATTTGACGCGGATATTCCATGTGGTCCCTATCGGAGTCGCCGCTGGTCCGGTTGCGTTGATCGTTTGCCTGCAACCGCTACTAACTAGAACGCTTGCCGGTAATCTTGGGTTGGAGGTCGTGACCGCTCGGCAGTGGTTTGGTGTGTTCCTTGGATTCTTGGCCACTATATTTATCGTAGATGCTAACGCCGGCGTTTTTTCACATTTGATGGGCTTAATTGGGCATTTGTAGAGCTAGTAGCGATAATCAGCGGGACGGTGTTTTATAAAACATTCTCCAACCGCATTCCATTATCAACCAACAACTTTTATTAAGGTGGGCCAGCGGCTCTATTCCAACTGATTATAGTGTCGAATATGGAGCCGATACAGCTGAGCATTTCTAATTGCGTCGTCTTAGCGATTGGGTGGCAAGTCATTGGGGTATAGTTTGGCGCGTTAAGAATACTGATGTACATGCTTGCGAGGAATTCCGCCAGTCAGACCGTTGCTTGGCTTTACCTCTTACCACCACTGGGGGCCTTTTGTCAGTTGGCTCACCATTGGTGCAGAGCTTTTGTTACCAAATGTGTTAGCTTTTGTTTTCACCAGCTCCAGCATCTGTCTGGCCACTAGTGTACTCACAGAGCCAGATAAATACTGAGTCGATTTACTATGAAACCTGTATCACGGCCCCCATGCCCGCTGCGTGATGTTCAAGCATGTGGCAATGGAACAACCAGAGTCCTGGATTATCTGCAATGAAGATCAGATTCGCCTTCTCACCTCGCTGAAATAAATAGGTATCACGCTTCCCGTCAAGGAATGTTCCATCTTCTCTTTGTATCCAAAAGTGGTGGCCATGAAGGTGCATGGCATGGTTCCAGCGGGTATCGTTCCAGACCTCAATGCGAACTGTTTGGCCGATATTAATCTTCGCTAAGTGGTCATGATGTTCTTTGATCGCACCATTGAAAGCCCAAGCTTTCTTATAGGTCTGTGCAAGCTCCTGGATCGGGCGTAACTGACCCTTGTAGGCCGCCTCACTTAGGTTGCCCATCGCCCCGCCTTGCATATGTAATGGGATCGATACATCGACGGACGGTGGCGGCGCTTTAGGCAGCGGTTGCTTCAGGAATGTCTTGGTGACAAGCGGTTGGTTAGGCTCAACTGCTTTAAGAATGACAGCGGGGTAGGGTTTTTCACCGTTTAAGGTCTCGGCGATGGTCAGGTCTGTATCATCCAGATCGACGATAAAATCTGCCCGTTGTGCAGGTGCCAGAACGACGTCCTGTAACTTCTGAACAGGGACTGGATAGCCATCTTCAGCGATCAAAAACGCTGACGCGGGAATGTTTAGTCCAAAAATTCGGGCATTGGCAACGTTGATGATACGTAACCTGATACGTGAGTTTTTCGCAACCTCAATTGTCGGAAGTGACTCCCCGTTCACTGTCAGCCAGTTACCCATCCGCCCACCATGGGCCCAGTCATGAAACGATCCAAACGACGCCTCATCGATTGTTCCATCATTTGCAAGCAACCAGTCATCAATCATTAATACAAGATCATGGTCGACCGCAGGGTCAGATTCGTCCTCGACAATCAAAGGACCATAGAGTCCGCGGGCAACTTGCGACCAAGTCTTGGCATGGCTGTGGTACCAATAGGTACCGGAGTTATTCAGTGGGAATTGATAACGAAACTGTCCATTGGGCATTACTTCCGGTTGAGTGAGCCCTGCGACACCGTCCATGGCGTTGATATTTCGGATGCCGTGCCAGTGAATGGACGATCCTTCATCCAGTTGATTAAGGAAATCAACAGACAAGATCTCACCTCTCTTAAACCGTAATTCGGGACCGGGGACGGTCTGGTTAAAGGCCCAAACAGAGGCTTCCTGATATTCATCTCCGGGGACCAGTCGTTGGGTTGTTTTGGACGCTGTGAGAGTCCAGGGAGTCTGATTGTTTGCGAGCGTTAACCGAGGCGTTGCCGCTAGCAACGGAGTGGCTATACACACTTTTAAGAAATTGCGACGCGATGTCATAATTACTTACTCTTTGTAGCGTTGTGAGATTCCTTGCAGGTTTTCCCTAGCGCCCTAAATCCATTGGTTAGCGCCCTTGTGTCGACCCATTTCTAAGGCATCGAGATCGACAAGTTTTAGATCAAGTTGCATGCAGTGGTAACCCATTTATTAGTGCCTTCTCGACCCAATTTGTTAGGTGGGGATTTATCAGATGGTTCCAAGCATTATTCGCTACCTTTTTTGAGTTGGTAGCCTTGGTAACAATTCATACTCGCTAGTGTGATATCACTGAGTGAACAGAGAATTACTGCGGTGTTTCCAGTGACCTCTGCATGATTGATTGTCACCACGCGTTCTCGAGCATGCATGCGCATTTGATGACAGACTTCGTAAATGACTGTGGGTTAGCAATTAACGCCGATAGGTGCTCTCGAAAATTGCATTGGCATTGTTGGGGACGAATCCTTGAAACAGTTCTCCGTTTGAATCGGCCAAACGATATGCGAACTCGTAAAAACAGCTGGGGATACTAGAAACTATACCGTCAGAAAATTCGAATGAGATTTGATCGGCGATCGTGGATGCTTGAATGAGGAGATCTGCTGGCGTGCCTTTGATGTGGCCACCGGCTTCATTGAGTTGATACCGATGCTCTAAAAGTAATTCGATAACTTCTTCAACTGACCCGAGGGTTTGAAGTGCGTTCACATTGATTGTGAAGTGATTGGCTTGATAACCCATCGTTGACAGCCAGCCTGCATATTCGCTCGCCTCGACGAGCGTTTGGTATTGTTTAAGTGTTGGTTTGTGGAACGGGTAATAACCCTTTAGATCAGACAATGTGAGTTCGCCCTTTAGGCTACTAGTGACCTCGCAGATGATTGCTTGCGCATCCGCATCTAACTCGGAGCGGATGAGCTCGCTAAAGAAGATCTTGGGTACACTCGGATCCCCCGAGACACAATAGGCTGTGGCTCGCAAGTGCTTGTCTAGGAAAGTATAGTGATCGAATGATTCATACCCAATAGCCGCGAGAAGCTCGGTGGCCCTGTCCAAATCAAAGCCTTCGATGTCAAATGTGCGAAAAGCGACATGATCGTTAACGACATTTTCGCCGCGTGCGCGAAATAACGCTTGGATACGCTTAGCTTGCGGCGTCATTTGAATGTATTGGTTCCAGATTTCGGCGAAGAAATCAGTTCGATTCATGAGTATTGTCTTCTCTCGTCAAGGCCCACCAATTGTTTGCAAGGGTGACGTAGGTCATCGAGAAATATCACTTCGAAGTCTGGCTTTTATGACTTCTATGGTTTCGCATCATCGTCCACCGTGTAAGTAGCCTATACCGTCCAATGCGGACTCTCCAGGCATCTCTTTCGGTGAGTGGTCGTGCATTGCGGCCATGGTTTTCCTTTGAATCATTGAGACGGTCTAGGATATGTATGACATCATAATGTTAGGATGCCTTCGGAATTATCACAACACGGCGCAATTTCTGCAAAAAAGCGAAGGCCCTGAACCACAAAAATTGTTGCAGAATGGTCGATATCGTGATGATCACTATAGAAATCGGGGGCTGCACCGATATTACTCCTATGCATCAATGGATCCGGCGATATTGTGACCTGACTCGACTGATGGCAGTGATCGTTGCCTGTGTCAGCGTTATCGGCTGTGCGCCGACTGCAGTGACTCAACAGGCCGTGAACGACTATCAGACGGTTGCGTCTAAAATCTCCATCGGAGACGCGAAACAGTACGTGCTTAGTGCATTACATACCAGTCAGCAGGCGATTTCAGCACAGTTCAAAAAACCGTCAGAGCAATATTTGAGCTACGGAGAGCAGGTCGAGATCCATTTTGTGCGGACGGCATTAACCTCTGGTGAAGAGAACGCCGATGATGATTTCACTCCCTATGTTTTCAAAAATGATGTCCTAGTTTCCGTGGGTTGGACCTACGTCAGTAAGACAGAATTTTTGAATAAGGCGAAAGAGGCGATTAGTGCCGGCGGCGTGAAACAAGATCGGAATGTATTTGGAGTTCGTCGCTAGCGTAACGTGCGACGTCCATTGGCTAAGTTAGGAGGTTCTCAGGTTAAGTCCGAGTAGACTATAATCTGCCAAGTTGGGTTCATGCCCACGTGTCGGATGATTAGGTTTCTTTTGATTGTGGACGCGGATCTTGAGAAGATCTTCGGGGCAGTGAAGCGAAGAGCTTTCTGGTCAGTGCACTAAGGACAATGTCATGAAGCGCCTAGCTGTTCTTCCACTTATTTTCTGGTCGATGTTAGTTTCGGCCATTGACTGGGAGACCCCCGTCGCAGCTTCTCATCAGGGTGAACCCTTAGAAGTGCGGATTGGCGTGAAAAATTTTGGTTCGGCTTCGGCAACACAACTAATTCCGTTGCTTGCATCGGAGTCTGAATTTACAGTCCGCGGTATCGATCGTCCCGCTTTCCTGTCGGAATTAAACTATTCCGTGGATTCGAGTGAAGATCAAGTTGACCTTGTCATCCGAACAGCGACGGCTTGGATGCAACCAGATCTAACGACGCTCGTAGAAGTATTGACGCCAAATGGACCGATTTTTATTCCAGTGTCTGTGACTGTTGAGCCGAAGCCATTCGCAGAACCAGTAGCGGCTCAAGACCCATCAAAACCGATATCAGTGAAGAAGCTAAAGCCACCTGAAGTGCGGGTGACTATCAGAGCACCGGAGCAGAAGGCTTCTAAACCTGCAGTAAAAGAGCCGAATATTTTATTTGTGCGAAATGGTTCGACGTTATGGCGCTTAGCGAAGCGTATCCAGCCTACAGACTTGACAATCGAACAAGTCATGATGGCTCTTTATGACGAGAATTCAGACGCATTTGAGTACAACAACGTGAATGCGCTTGAGGAAGGTAAAACTCTGACCGTTCCGGATGTGGTACGTATGGGGCGAGAATCCCCTGCTATCGCAAAACAGCGGTTTGATGAACATATGAAGGCTCCAAAGAAGGACTTTCCACGGACTACCCGGATCCAATCTCCCGCAGTCGTGAGGATCTCAGAAACATCTGATGACCGAGCCTTAGAATCTGCTCCGACGGCGAACCCAAAGACTGTTAACGAAATAGTGGAGGTTGATAATAGCCCCAGATCCTCTACACGACCAGTCCTTGCTCTTTCAGCTGGAGCAGAGCCTCAGCCAGTGTCAACTGCTGCTCCCCCAGTTGAGGAAGAGACAGTTGTCAGAGAAGAACTGCCTGAGGTAAGCCGAGTAATGAGTCCTTCGGTCATAGAAATTCTTGAAAAGATGACCAACTTGGAGAACAAAGTCGACGCGATGGATGCCTTGGTTGAATCGATTTCGAGTAAAGCTCAATTGATCGAGCAGGCACCGTCGCTACCAACATCTGAATCAAATCAAGTCCTAGCGCAGTTTGAATTGGTGCAAGATTGGGTGCCAACTACCGAGGAGATTGAAGAATTTCTGAGCACAGAACTTGGGAAAGGGACTTTAATTTTTTTAACCATTTCGATTTTGACTATCCTTGGCTTCCGGATCTTCGGTAGTCAGCAATCGACAGCTGGTGAGCCCGCGCAAGTTAAGTCTCCCGAGATACCAGATCGCGCCATGCTCTCGGTTCGGGAGTCTCAACTTGGACCAAATGCAGCATATCCTAGTGATGCGTCTGAAGCGTTGGAATTTGCGATTGAGCGTCTGAAATCAAAAATTGCGGACCCGGGAAAACTCAAAGAAGTAAAAGAAACTTACAGCGTAAGTGATGATTTATCGATTGATTCGTTTTCAGCCGATGCAACAGATAAACCCGAATGGGGTAGAGACCCGGACGTCGAGGCAGAGACTGCCTTGCATCAGTTAGAGTTGGCTCAAAATTACTTAAATATGGGTATGACGCAGTCCGCCTTAGAAATTCTTGAACGCGCCGCAGTGTCAACCCATACTGAGAGTGCTGAGGCAGCTCGAAGCCTAATTGATACCCTCCGACGTTAAGGTACCACCTCGCCTCATCTCAATTTCATTGTGTGATAGCCCCGCGTCTTGCGGTCTGTGGTGTAGAAGCTTGCGACAACGCCTCGGTTAACGCTCGCAAACAATCAGCCTCCCTGGACTCTCCGGGCCGGCCCCCCCCCCCCCCCCCGATCTCGTTTTAAATAGTGGTCGCGCTGTGATCAAGGAGGCGATTGACCTCCCGAGGTCAATGGGCTTATCTTCGGCGCGGACATCCAGGTGCTGAGCCTTGACCACGATTGTTTAGTTGTTGAGGTGCAGCTCTTTGATCTTTGCTTCGAGATAGTGGCAACCAGTCAGAGGTCCCGACCAGTGCACGCTGACGATTTTCCCACCCTTGTTGGCAATCGAGAGCCGACATTCTCCGACGAGTTGAAGGTGGCGCCAGGTCACGTGCTTTGTGTCATTGACCCAGACCTCATCGTGCGGTTGACTAAGAGACTCAACAAGTAGGCTCGAATCCTTGCCGATTAAAGACGGAACGAGATTAATTAGTTGCTTCCCAGGCGCATAATCTGGAATGGCAACACAGCCAGTGACGGATGCCGTGAGGAGAACGCTGACGAGTAATCTGATCCTACGTTGCATGGTCGTGACTCAAGTAAGTCGACAAATGTCACCATAAACAATGTGGTTCTTTTTCACAATCAGACCAATCGGTCAGACGCATCACTTTGAATCGAGATATGCTCCGCTTTGATTGTTCGTTTTCACAGACCCAGAAGGAATCTCATGATGGAAAAATCAATATCAATCGCTTTAGCTAACGCGTTTGGCAAAATTGTTGCGACCATGCTCATTGGATGCTTCGCTGTTGGAATCACGGCGCTCGCGAACACAGTGATTGGCAAGTTCCTGTTGATCGGGATCTCTGGATGGATCGCGGTAAACGTTTTTGGGTTGGAGCTATCGAGTGTTAGGGAGGTCGCAGAAATCCTGCGTAATGATCCGCACTACATCGTCGAGCTAGGCTTGGATGCTTTGCTGTAGAGAGTCTAGCCCAGCAAGAGGGGCCTATACGAGCGATGCGGTTGGACTGCGCTGTGAATTTTAAGGAGCGGATTGAATGGATCTCAGAAGATACACTTGAGATCCGTCTTGGTGATCCTGTCGCGCCAGAAACGCTGTCTTTTGTGGAAATGATCTCGCACTGGATTGATTTGGAAAAGCCAGAGTGGCTGATCGATCATTGTTATGGTTTTGGTATCTTGAGTCTGGTTGTTCACCCCGCGCTGATTAAGGAGTCAAGGTTAATTGATTTGTTAACTAACGCAGTCAGTCGATCGCTTTCTGGGTCTGGCCCGAGCGACTTGCACGTCATCGAAATACCCGTCTGTTATGCCCCAGAGTTTGGGTGGGATCTTCAGTTGATTAGTGAAACAACAGAGTTACCGGTCGACCAAATCATCGAGTTACATTGTTCTCGAGACTATCGTGTTCTAGCGACAGGGTTTGTTCCTGGATTTGGGTATCTCGGAGAAACTGATCCCCGAATTCATCTACCTCGGCGAGACACACCACGAACTCGAATACCTCGAGGGTCTGTTGCAATTTCTGAGAACCAAACGGTGATCTATCCCAGAGAAACGCCTGGCGGGTGGAATATTATTGGTCGGATGCCTGGGTCGATTGTCTCCGTCACTCGGGATTCGATTAATGCTAAGTTCGTGATGGGTCGTTTGGTTCGATTTAAATCAATCTCAATGGATGAATTTCAAGCGATTGGGGTGCTTGATGATCCGGATTAAGCAATCGAGCCCAATGCATACCATTCAGGACATTGGTCGATTTGGTTTTGCAAGCCAAGGGGTTGCGCACGCGGGACCGATGGATAGCATCGCTGCCTGTTGGGCAAATTGGATTTTAGGTAATCCAGTCAACCGTCCCTTCATCGAGATCGGCGGCGGAGGGCTTGTGGCAGAATTTACTAAGTCGGCGAATGTTGCGATCGCTGGAGCCTGGGGTGACTTTACGCTCGATGAGCAGCCTTTGATCGGCCCTGGCTGTTATCCTGTCAACGCTGGAACAGTTCTCAAAATTGGTCGTCTCAGTAGTGGCCTCTTCACGTATTTTGCGGTTGAAGGCGGGTTTGATATGGAGCCTTTTCTCGGCAGTGTTGCGACCTGTCAGCGCGATGGCTTGGGCGGTGTTGATGGTTTAGGAAACGCTTTGGCAGCCGGTGACGAGTTATCTCACGAGACAAGCCAATTAAAGCCACTTCGATTAATCCCGCGACGCTATCTCGACTCCTACAAAGTGCCTCTGATCTGTGATCTGATCATGCGCAATTCTGATCACTTTGATTCCATCGCAATTGATCGTTTCTTCAATCAAAGCTATACGGTTGCGAAGGAGCAAAACCGAATGGGTTATCGATTGGAAGGGCAAACCAGCATTTCTGCGAGGAGCGCGCGTTATTCGATTCCAATTCCGCTCGGTGGTGTTCAGATACCACCCGCTGGTCAACCGATCGTTCTAATGCGAGATCATGGGTCACTTGGTGGCTACCCGATAATTGGAACCTTGACTCGTAGATCGCTGAGTCTTCTCGCACAGAGGTCGGCGGGCGGGGTCGCGTCATTCAGGCCGATCAAGCGAGACGAGGCAACCACTGAGTTTTTAAAATATCAGAAATTTTTTGGTGACTTTCGATAGAAGAGTGTGAAAAAGGTAATCATGAAACTAAATGCAGATGTTGGTGAAAGTTTTGGTGTTTGGTCAATGGGGAATGATGCCTCGTTAATGCAGCATATCGATATGGCAAATGTTGCATGTGGTGGCCATGCGTCGGACCCGTTGACCATGCGTGCGACAGTGCGACTTGCGAAACAATATGGGGTCATCGTTGGGGCGCATCCGAGTTATCCAGATCTCTTGGGATTTGGGCGTAGGCCACTTTCAATGCCACACTCTGAAGCAGCGTTGCACATGATTGCCCAAGTTGGTGCGCTACAAGCAATTGCCTCAGCAGAAGGTGTTCAAGTTGACTATGTGAAGCCGCACGGTGCGCTGTACAACTGCATGATGGATGATCGTAGTTTGATGGCTGAGCTCATGACAATGTTGGCCCAATCGCAATTCGATGTTCCGTTGATGATTCTTGGAACAGCCGATCATGAAGAGCATGCGGAGATGGCTTCAGAAATTGGCGTTAAGCTTCTTTTTGAGGCCTTCGCTGATCGGCGATACACCCCTGAAGGGCGACTTCAGTCGCGTGCGATTGATGGTTCGGTGTATCATGAATCACAGCAAATTTTGGATCAAGCTGAGCGTATTATTGGCGATGGCTCGATTATCACGAGTGATGGCTCGATCATCCGGATACCCATCGATGCCATATGTGTTCACGGCGACAATGAAGAATCGGTCAACACGGTTAAGGATTTTCGGAAATTCCTTTAGTTTGCATTCATGATGTCAATGGTAAACTTGAGAAGAATGGTAAACGATTGATTTACCACCAACCCAATTTCCGGCAACATCGCTATTGGACAGTGAACCGAATTGAAAAAGGTGACGTGTCGGCCGTGGTATTGGTCATAGTCACCGCCTCAGATATCTTGACACCAATATCGATTTCTCGGCTTAAGTCGTTGAATATCTGCGGTGTCGTAAAGGCTTGGATCGCCAAGATCGCATCTGAAGCCGCGTCATTTACTGAAAGAACGGAGGCGGCAGATTCGCTAGTTACGAGATCGACCGTGACTGCATCATCGGAAAACGTGTAGCTGTAGATTGCAGGAGTCAGTTCAAAAAAATTACCGATGGTATCTGTCACGCTAGGTGGGGTTTTCGCGGCTGCATAGCAACTTATAGTCATCCCAGTCTCAATGTAGCAATAGGGCGTAGCACCGGCACTTAGAACCAATTCACCCTGCACTGTGAAGGCGTTATCAACCAATACGACCCCATGCGTGTAGGTGCCATAGGCAGGCACACTGAGCGCACTACCAAAGCTCACTGAACCACCGCCAGCCAACGACACCGAAATACCACCAGATGCCCGTCCATCGTAAATCAACTGGCAATTCGACAGATCGTAGACAGACGACGGTGTAGGTCTTGTTGGTGCAGAAGTACAGAGCCCGAATGCGAGTACGCGCATCGAGTGGTTGGTTGGTGTAATAGAGCAGGCACTGGTACCCAGACCGACTGTCGGTGAGCACGCACTGGCAACCACCGGGTTGATCACTGAAACTGCAATAGTGCTTGCAAATGTATTAGCACCGTCATAGAGAGTGAAACTGATCGACGTCGACCCCGTGAATCCCGTTGCTGGCGTGTACGTTAAGCTCAAGCCGTCTGAGGAAATCGCGACAGAGCCACTGCCGGCACTGACAGAGCTTGCATAAATAACTGAATTGGATTCCTGGTCTGTAACGTAGTCGGCTACTAGATCAACCGTCAGATCAGCAGCCGCTGGGGTCGTCAGCGTGGGAATAACAGCGAGCGTT
>CACECO010000005.1 GCA_902558075.1 uncultured Litorivicinus sp.
ACTAATCGCTCGCAAAGCTGCTTTAAGTAAAATCGTGGTCAGTCAAAGTCTGACAGTTCATCCAATGTGTTCTGAAAGCATTCACGCCATGCGCCAGGAAGCCCGAAGGAAAGGCGCCGAAGGAGTCATGATCAAAGGCAAGCAAAGTTGCTATGTCGGTGGTCGAAAAGCAGGTCATTGGTGGAAATGGAAACTTGATCCAATGACTGCAGACTGTGTGTTGATTTATGCCCAAGCAGGACATGGACGCAGAGCAAGCCTTCACAGCGACTACACCCTAGCCTGCTGGAATCAGGATAACGAACTTGTTCCTGTGGCTAAAGCGTACTCGGGCCTGACGGACGCCGAATTAAAGGACATGGACCGATGGATTCGAAATCACACGCTACAAAAATTTGGTCCGGTACGACAAGTTGAAGCATTTCACGTTTTTGAGATTGGGTTCGAGGGAATCGCGCGTTCAACCCGGCACAAAAGTGGTATCGCGCTGAGGTTTCCAAGGATATTACGCTGGCGGCAAGATGTTGGGCCGAAGGATGCTGATCACTTGACGCATTTCGAAGCATTGATGAGCGACTCTCATGCCGTTTGAACACATCAAGCGCTACTTTGAAACGAAAGGGTTTCAACCATTCCCATTCCAAATTGAAGCCTGGACACAATCCGCAGCAGGCACACATCAACTGATCCAATGCCCGACCGGCTCCGGTAAAACCCTTGCTGCAACCGGTGCGATGATTAATCGCCTATTGGCAGCGCCAGACTCCAAAGGACTTCGGCTTCTCTACGTGACACCGCTACGGGCGATGACCAAAGATCTAGAATTAGCGCTCAGAGATCCACTGGCAGGTACCGAAATTCGGGTCTTGGCACGCAATGGTGACACGTCTGCTAAAGATCGCGCGAGCCTATTCAGAACGCATCCGCATGTATTGATGACAACCCCTGAGTCACTCTCAGTTATTTTATCATCCCCGAAATCACTGGACTTATTTGCGCGGCTAGAATCAATCGTTGTCGATGAATGGCACGACCTCATGGCGACAAAACGTGGCGTACAAATGAGTCTCTGTTTACAGCGTCTCGTAAAGTTAAGCAGAAGGGTTACAATTACAGGAGTCTCTGCAACACTGAAAGATCCCAAAGTGGCACTTCAGGTATTGCTTCCTCACGGATGGACAGGGCGGCTCACGCAAGCGGATATTGATCGAACAATGACGCTTACAATTGCCGAATCAACCGCGGATGCCAGACTCCCGTGGGCCGGTCATCTGGGCCTCAGCCTGCTAAAACCAGTCAGTAAGACACTGACTCAAGGTCGAACGACACTCTTGTTCACCAATACACGTAATCAAGCAGAACAATGGTTCCAAGCCCTCAGTATCGTGCGGATGGATTTATCCATTGCACTGCATCACGGATCACTTGCAAGCTCCATCCGCCAGGACGTTGAAACCCAATTGAAAACGGGCTCCATTGACTGCGTTGTCGCGACCAGCGCACTGGATCTCGGCGTGGATTTTCAGGCGGTCGAACAAATTATTCAGATCGGTTCACCACGTTCAGTCAGCCGTTTAATTCAACGCGCGGGTCGCGCAAGTCATCGGCCTGGAGAAGGAACTGACGTACTCCTCGTGCCGACCAATCGTCTGCACTTGAATGAATATGCAGCTCTTGCTGATGCCCTCGATACTGGCGCGCTCGAACCGATTCGACCACCCGAACATTGTCTCGATGTGTTAATCCAACATCTTGTCACGATGGCATTGCAAGCCCCTTGGCATCCGGATGAGATGTTTCAGGAAATTACGAAATCCTGGGCTTATCGACATCTCACACGAGATCTGTTTGATCGACTCTTGAACGTACTTCTTCGAGGATCAGATTCACTCAAAGAATACCCAGAATACCGTCGACTCGTAGAACGCAACGACGGACGATTAATCCTCGTCTCCAATCAAGCTGCCAGACGGCATCGGATGAGTATTGGAACCATCGTGGCGCATGCACACGTGCGAGTCAAAATGCGACGAGGTGGGAGTCTGGGGGAGGTCGAAGAATCATTTGCAAGCCGACTTCAACCGGGCGACGTCTTCCGATTTTCGGGTAAGCGCCTGGAAATGGTTCGCTTTTCGGATGGAGAACTGGTTGTCAAACCGGCTGGTTCCCGCAAAGCCAGTGAGGTCCCTCGCTGGACAGGAGGTCGGCTGCCACTCTCTGAAACGCTCGCCACTCGGGTTATGTCCGATTTTGAAAGAACCACGTCATTATCGACTCGAATCCAAAATGGACACTGGTTGGCCGAAGCGCTACAACACACGGCAACTATTCAAGCTCAGATCAGCAGTTGTCCGAAACTCGATGTTGCGATTGCCGAGCGATTCAAGTCACGCGACGGCTACCACTTGTGTATTTATCCATTCGCTGGTTGGCTAGTTCATCAAGCGCTCGGACCTCTGATTGCAAGCAGAATCGCAAAATTAACACCCGCAACATTAACTGTGACCGTGAATGATTATGGCATCGAGCTTCTGAGTCCCGAGTCCCAGCCGCTTGAGATCTGCACTGATCGGTGGTCATCGATTGTTGAAAACGACAATATCGACCAAGATCTTGAGGAAGCACTGAACCTATCAGAACTGGTCCGACGTCAATTCCGCGC
Organism: uncultured Litorivicinus sp.; assembly: GCA_902558075.1. GTDB lineage: Bacteria > Pseudomonadota > Gammaproteobacteria > Pseudomonadales > Litorivicinaceae > HIMB30. The sequence continues at coordinate 2,663 of CACECO010000005.1, forward strand.
GACCGCCCGTATCTCCGGATTGATTTTTGAAGGTTATCCGGGCCGTCAGAAATCTCTACGGATGCTCCAAACATCGGCTGGTTTGCTGTATGACGTCTTGTATCAATACGATCCCGAACATGTATTACTCCGACAAGCCAAAGATGATGTAATGCGAGATGAATTCGATGTTGAGAGGCTTTCAGAAACGCTTCGCCTACTCGCGGGACAACCGATCCGAGTCAAACAGATCTCCCAACCCTCACCACTCGCTCTACCCCTTGTGATCGACCGATTGAGTTCGAGGCTATCGACCGAGACGATTGCCACTCGGTTAGAACGGTTCACCCGGAGTTTCGATGCAGCATCTTGAATTTGGTCATTCAAAATTCATCGCCAGAGCCGATCGCACGCTCTGGCACAAAAAAAGTGATACGTTATTTTTGAGTGATCTGCATCTCGGAAAAGGCGCACACTTCAGACAAGCTGGAATTCCGATTCCTGATGCAAGCGAACTGTCTGATTTGGATCGACTGATCCAAGCAATCAAGGACACACAGGCGAAGACCGTTTGGGTGCTCGGCGATTTATTTCATCAGCCACAATCAATCTCAAGCGCCCAAATGGATCGCTGGCAGCACGTGCTCGACACATTGCACGTCGAACTGAACGTGATCCTCGGTAATCACGATAGACAATCGGAATCCGTTGCTTGCGCTCTGGGGTTTTTAATTTATCCCGAGCCAACGCTCTGGCGTGGAATTGAATTAGCTCACCACCCTGATGATGACTCGGCCTATCGCATTGCCGGTCACATCCATCCGCAGGTTGAATTCAAAGCGGCATCTGACCGCCTGAGTTATCCCTGCTTCGCAATCAAACATCGACGGCTTCTTCTACTTCCTGCATTCACTGCGTTTTCTGGTGGCCCTCGCTTTCAGCCTAAAGATGCGCACTGTTATGCAATCGTCAACGATGACGTATTGCCTCCAACAAATTAATCCCCATTTCTTCAAAAACAGCGGAGGTAGTTTATGCGTTGGCTAATCGTTTTATCCCTCGGAGTGACGTCGTTCGCGTTTGGCTACGATAAGACTCCGTCTCCTGAGTTGTCCCCCAAAGACGTCGTCGAAATTGTTCTCGGAAGCATGGCAAACAATGACAGTCCGAAACCTGATGCCGGGCTACAGCAGGCATTTGAATTCGCTAGCCCCTCGAATAAGCGAACAACGGGTCCATTTTGGCATTTCAAAGCAATTGTTGAGCAACCAGCATATGCCCCACTCATTAATCACACCCGCCGCACACTGGGGGAACCCGAGTTTGCTGGAAACAATAACGCATCAATTCCAATCATGGTTGTTGGTTCCAATGGCGAGGTCGCAGGCTATCTCTGGTCTCTTTCGAAACAAAATGGTGGTGATTATCAGAACAGCTGGATGACTGACTCTGTTCGGAGGATTCCGCTGGGTCCAAAAATGAATGCACTCTGATGTACACAATTGTTACGGAACCTGAGAATTTGGCTCGTCATGCTCGCGAATATCAGTTGTTGTTAGCCTGGTTTACGCGTCGCCAACATGAACTTGGACTTGATCACCTCAGTGGCGGGGATCCGATGGATCCCCATCACCCATATAACCAGGCGTTCGACGCACTGTGTAAAGAAGCAGAGCAGTATTGGCGTCAAGAGCGAAATTATTGGCCGTCCCCCTTGCAACTGTCGCATGCCTTCTTTCAAATGGAGGACCCTATTCGACCGGATAACCTCATGGCATGACTGACCCAATACTCATTACTGGTGGTGCAACCCGTCTAGGCTTGGCGCTAGCTGAATACTATTTAACGGTCGGACAACAGGTTGTTATCACCTATCGAAGCCCAAGACCACAAGTCGAGCAACTGACTGATCGGGGGGCGCTATGTGTGCTAGCCGATTTCTCCACCGATGACGGCATCTATGCAGCAGCTCAGGAGCTGCAAGACAAATGTCCAGTGCTTCATTCGATCGTACACAACGCATCAAGTTGGTTCACAGATCCTGGCGGGCGTCAGAATCTCGATCATCTCGCTCTGATGATGAGAGTTCATATCGGTGCTCCCATGGTACTTACGGAAACGCTAGCACCGGCGCTACTTGGTTCAGATAATCCATCTGTGATCCATGTATCTGACCATGTCGCCAACCGCGGGAGTGATCAGCATATGGCTTACGCAGCATCCAAAAGTGCGATGCTTAATCTCACAAAAAGCCAGGCGAAAAAATATGCACCGGAGATTCGCGTCAATGCATTGTGCCCCGCGTTACTTGATTTCCGCGATGAGGACGAAGCGGCATATCGCGAGCGTGCCATTGCTAAAAGTGCGTTAAAAATCGTCCCCGGATTTGATGTCGCAATTGAAGCCATTTGCTATCTTCAATCGAATCGCTACACCACAGGTTCAATCCTTCCACTCGACGGTGGCCGCCCACTCGGAATGCCCTAATGATTCAAATTCCAACCACCGTTGCCGTCGATGTCAGCCGCGCGCTTGACGAGGATTTTCGTACCGGTGACGAGACCGTGGATCTAATTCCAGCAGATGCTGGTGGACAAGCATCACTGATTACTCGAGATCCAGTGGTGATCGCTAAAGTCCCCTATTTGGAGGCGGGTTTTAGGCAACTAGACCCTAAAGTGAGTATCGACCGGCTAGGTTAGAGGGCGATCACCTAGAGGTAAATTCTCAGCTAGCCACATTAACCGTTCCTGCTCGAGCGCTATTAATTGGCGAACGCACGGCCCTCAATTTCATCCAAATGCTCTTTGCAGTTGCCTCGCGAAGAAGGCGATTGGCACAACTGGTGTCAATCAAATTTCACTTGGTACACTGACCAACGACATCCGGGCAATTGATCTCTCAATGAGGGTTGAATTGTCATAAAAAACATGTAGCTTTTGAGCAAAGGAGCGCTCATGCACGAAAGGATCCTGCGTTTAAATATTGCTGGCTCCCCAGTCGAATGGTTGAACTGGGAAGATGCTGTGACCCTGCAGGCTCGCGGGATGGTTGCCTGGACGCTGGGCTCTGCGTGTATGACCGTAAGAGGTGGACGATCGAGACTCACAGGCACGCAGTCGACACTCGTACTGCATTCTATCATGGCTTGTGCAGGTCGAGTTTTTGACCTCGCAAGCCGAACCCCAAACCTGACCAACACCTCCCTTTTCCGCCGCGACCAACACCTCTGCCTTTATTGCGGTAAACTAAACGAACATCGTAACCTCACGCGAGACCATGTTGTTCCCATTTCGAAAGGTGGGGATGACACTTGGATGAATGTCGTATCTGCATGCCGTCGCTGCAATCAGTTCAAAGGCAATAAATTGCTTGATGAAACAAATATGGAATTGCTGGCGTTGCCGTACACGCCAAATCACGCAGAGTATTTGGCGCTAATCAACTCGCATCGAATTCGAGCAGATCAGATGGAGTTCTTGCGACCCAGTTTTAGTCGACAAAGCCGCTTGCGTTAACTACACCAATTAGGCAATTCTTTTCTCTCAGTCAATGATAGTGTGAACATGGATCCTTGGATTGTCGAAATATCACGCGGGCAACGCGTTGAAAGCTCATCTCTCGGTCACGGCATTGTGGTCAATGCAGATGGGGAAACCATATTGGCTTTTGGTGACCTCAAACGTGAGACCTTCCCACGCTCTGCGGCTAAATGGATCCAGGCGCTTGAACTGGTTTTGAGTGGAGCGGCCGATGCACTTTGTCTATCTGACGAGCACCTGGCAATCGCCTGCGCATCCCATAACGGCGAACACGAACATGTCACTCTGGTGAATCAATGGCTGACTCAGCTGAATCTCGATGTCGATGATCTAGAGTGCGGTATCACGCTCCCATTTACTGAACCTGTCCGCTTAAAGTTGAGTCATGATCATGTCACGGCAACCCAACTCCATCACTGTTGCTCCGGGAAACACACAGGCATGTTATCGGTCTGTCAACATGTTGGCTGGCAAACTAATGGGTACACAGCATACGACCACCCGCTTCAAGCCAAGATCCGAGAGCATATGAGCCTCATTTTTGGGATCGATGCAAATGCACTCGATTACGCATCTGATGGCTGTTCTGTACCAACCTACGCACTGCCACTGGATATCATGGCGCTGGGATTCGCGAAGCTTGGCGCTGAGCGCTTTTCCGATGAATTCAATGAGGCCTCTCGCAGACTGCGTAACGCACAAGCGAGTGCACCATTCATGGTTGCCGGCTCAGATCGATTAGACACCCAGCTTCTTGAGGCAGGACAAGGACGCTTGCAAGTCAAGATGGGCGCTGAGGGAGTCTATCTTGGAGCCATTGCTGATCGCGAAATCGGGTTTGCTCTAAAATGCGAAGATGGCTCACTGCGAGGACAAGAAGCGCTCGTCGTTGAGTTACTCCGGGCAATTGGTGAGGACGACTTAGTCAACCGTCTACCAAAGGCTTTCAGCCAACCTGTGATTGAGACGGCCCGCGGCGAGGCGGTTGGACAAATCTCAGTTCGACGTGGTCGCTAGATCAATGCTTTGACTCGTCGCGATCGATTGACGGTCGTCACACACGACAAGTTCGAGCATTGATTCGACATTCGATTGTGCCTCACGCGCAATCACAGCTGCCGCATCAGTCGGCGCAATAGCCGAACCAATGGCAACGCGACCACGAATAAAAGGCGCCTGACACAACCGCGTCATGTGAGAGACAAAATCATCATCGCCCGCATATGAGGCAAACGCTTTACCGGGGCCATGATAACTGAGCGCCATCGGTACGATAGAAACACCAGCGCGACGCGCAGCTTCAATCAAGCGGCTCCGAAATTTAATCGGCATCGGCCCACGAGTGGATGTTCCTTCTGGGAAAACCACCACCTGATCACCTTGTTTCAACGCAGTTTCAATATCATTCAACGCGATCTCAGCAGATTGTCGGTCACCACGGTGAACAAATAATGTCCCAGCACCTTTGGCTAATTTCCCAACGATTGGCCAACTTGCGACCTATGCCTTTGACAGGAAGCGCACATTCATCATTGAGCCAATCATCAGGATGTCGATCCAGGACAAATGGTTCGACACAATCAAACAAGGCCCTTTGGGAATATCGCCAACGAGGACTCTTTCAAGACCAAAGAGGTGCAACGCTTTTCGATGCCACAACTGCACTTTGCGACGCGTCAAGCGAAGGTCATTGCGCTTCTCGAGTCGCTTTAATGTCCACAGACCGCGGAGCATGTGAAGGAGAATACGAACAAATTTCATGCGGTAATTGCAACCTCTTGTGGCTTGCCGACTTGATCAGCAACTTTCGACTCACGACCAAGGAAATGTCTGAAATACCGATGATTTAATTCACGCATGTCCAAAAGCACCATCAGATCCGCAACACCAAACTCTTCATCCAAGCTGGGCTCTCCGCAAATCCATGCACCCAACCGTAAATACGCTTTTAAGAGAGGCGGCATAATCGCACCATCTACTTCCTGACCGGACAACGCGGAGACCGGCACACGTGGTTCTGCGCGCAGACGGTCAGGACTCAGATGCTTTGCTCTCAAGCCATTCATCAGCGTTTGCACAAGCTGCCCATCATCACGGCACGGGACACTTGCGCAACCCAACAAATAATCGATATCCCAGCGCTTCATGAGTTGAGCAATACCGCTCCATAAAAGCATAATGCCGCCGCCTGAGCGGAAATCGACGTGAACACAGGTGCGTCCCAATTCGACCACTTCACCGTCGAGCCTTGCAATAAAGCCGGCAGAAAATTCAGACTCTGAGTAGAAACGTCCAATCGTCTTCGCAGCCTCTTTTCTCAAGAGTCGCGTGGATGCGACGATGCGACCAGTCTCAAGTTCTTCAACCAATAAATGTTCACAGTACAAATCAAAATCATCAGACTCGACGCCTGGTTTGACTGTATGGACCTGTGCACCCATTTCCCCAGCAAAGACGTCATAACGGAGGCGTTGTGTCTTTTCAATTTCTTCGGGAGTGGTTGCCAAACGAACCGAAAAGCCTTGGCTTCGGTTAAGTTCTGCCGTCAACATACTATGTTTATTCCTCTGCCGTTTTACGCAGTTTATGAACCACTGAAGACGGTTCGATGAACGATTAATGACACTTGTGTTACGGCGAATCGGCCTTTAGTCGATGTTCAGCGTGAGCCCATCTCTGGCGAGAAGAATTCGTCCATCCTCGGGCAACGGATGCGACAACAGGTAGTTTTCAAGATCGTGTCCGATATGAGTCAGATAGAGCCACTGCGCACCGAGTTCGTCGAGTAATGGCAGCGCTCGATCTAAACTCAAATGGTTTCGGCCGACCTCAGGCGGGAAACTGCAGTCAACGATGACTACTTTTGGCATTGATTCACGGATTACTGAAGCACTTTCAGGCCCAATACCATCACAATCACTCAAATAGACAACCACCTCTCGGCGTCCTTTAATGATGTATCCAAAAGTCATTTTCGAATGCTTAATGGGTACCGGAATAATCGTCATTTCCTCACATAGGCGACGCTCACGATATGGCTCAAGCGTGTGGGTAAAATCAAGACAACCGGGATGCGCGTATAAATCATCACATCCATTGGGATCCGAAGGCCCGAACACGGGAATTGATCCGGCCACACCCCACCTCAAGTGAAACAAACCAGCAACGTGGTCCATGTGGTAATGCGTCAGAATGACACCTTTCAGAGTCTTAGGATCAGCCCAATCAGCGAGGTCAGTTCGACCCGCATCTAACAAAAATCGACCGGCAGACGTTTGAATTTCGGCGGATGCTGGACGACGTCTGTAATTTTCATCAACACGAGCGCGCGAACAGCTTTTACAGTAGCAACCGTACACTGGAATTTGTGGTGCATTCCCTGTGCCAGTTAGCCGGATATACATCCGAGTCTCTCCATAAAGTCGACGGCCATATCGCGGGGCGATCGATCATTGATCAGTGTACAAAATGGCGTTTCTTTTTGAAGCGCTTTCGATAATTCACGATTCCGCTTCAACCGCGCAAAGATCTCAAATTCTGACTCGCGCCCGCGAGCAAGCAAACGGTCTTTCAAGATCGGCTCAGGAACTTCGATTGTCACTAGGGCCATGTCAGGAAATCGGCGTTTTGCTTCAGGCCAATAGGCTCTAGAGCCGTTAATAATGACTGAATCGGAGCACGCAATTTCACTTGTCCGAATCCCGTAGTGAAAGCCATTCGCTAACCAGTCTAGGGCAAACAAGCCCGCCTCTTTTAGTTGCGTAAACTCACGATCCGTGACTGGCTCAGATGCTTCTGTAATATCCGCAGGTCGAGTAATGGTACGAATCGCCACATATGGCGCCGATTTAAACTCATTGAGTGCCGACAGCAACGCATTTTTACCAGCCCCCGATGGCGCACACAGGTAAAAAAGTGCTGCGGTCATCAGAACACCCGATAGCCTTTCACATAGGTTTCAGATACGCGAACCCCATGTTGATCCAGTGAGAATAACACCACATCACCACGCAAACCCTCAGCCAAACAGCCCCTGTCGTTGAAGTGTGCGGCCTTGGCTGGATTTTCTGTAACAGTTGCTATCGCATCACCTAGAGACATCCCGATTTCTGGATCCGTCAACTTCACAGCGGCTGGTAAGAGCGCCGTTGGATAATAATCTGACGACAGCACATCAAGCCATCCGCATGATGCAAAGTCTTTGGCTGCAACATTTCCCGAATGCGATCCCCCTCGAATCACATTCGGCGCCCCCATCATGACCAAGAGATCCCGCTGATGACAGGCCTCTCCCGCCTCGAGTGTGGTCGGAAACTCTGCCAGAGAACACCCAAGACTTTCTGACTCAAGGACATGAGCCAGTGTTGCATCGTCGTGCGATGCGAGGGCAATGTCATGTTGAGCACAAAGCGCTGAGATCGCCTGTCGATTCGGATCTGAAAACGCCTCAGAGGCCTTTAAGTGATCATCCATCACTTGCTTCAGCGCCTCGTCCGTGTAGCCGTATTTCTTTTTGTAGTATTCGATGTATTTGTCGATCGATGCGAATTGACGTTGCCCTGGCGCGTGATCCATCAGTGAGACAAGGTCAATCCCATCGACTCCAGCCCAAGGTTCAAAATATGCGCTAGTTCCCTCGCACGAACACTCACAACGCAAATGGATATGATGATCCACCCGGAAAACGCCTTGGTGTCGAATATCGAGCAATGTATCAATTGATTGCGCAGCAATTCGCTCACGATTGGCATTTGATGCGCCAACCCCGTATCCAATAGCAATCGCATCAAATACAGTCGTAATTCCAGCAGTCGCCAACTGTGCATCATGCGCAATCAACGCATCCATGTGCGGCCAGTTGACCCCAGGTCGCGGTTCAAAATATTTTTCGTGATTGTCTGTGTGTAATTCGATGAGACCAGGTATGACATAACGCTCACCTGCCTCGATAACATGGAGGCCGCTTTTCAATTCACGCAAAACGGAAACGATGACTCCATCGTCAATTGAGATTGTTGCCGGTTGAAAAACCCCATCAATGAGCACCTGCTTCCCCGAAATGACCAGACTCATGCCACAGCCTCCAAATGAATCAATCGATCAGCGACATGGCTCCGTAATGTGTCATCATGAAAAATGCCAACAAGTGCAGCACCACGCTCACCCGCATCAGCAATCAAACCCGCAACCACCTCACGATTTGCTGCATCGAGCGAGGCGGTGGGTTCGTCCAACAGAACTATCGGATAATCGAGAATCAGACTCCGTGCGATATTCACACGTTGCTGTTCACCCCCTGAAAATGTTGCTGGAGCCAGGTGCCATAGCGACTCCGGAAGGTTGAGCCGCTTTAACATGTGCGCAACTCGTTCGTCGATTTCAGTCGGATCAATTCCTTGACGCTTTAATGGATCACAGACCAAATCCCAGGTCGAAATACGCGGAATAACACGCAAAAACTGACTCACAAAGCCAAGCGTCTGCTGACGTAGCGTCAATACCTCATGCGGATGGGCTCGAACTAAATCGACGACACCCTCCTCGGAATGAATCTCAATGGAACCTTGATCTGCCAAATAATTACCGAAAAGCATTTTCAAAAATGTGCTCTTTCCACAGCCCGAAGGCCCATAGAGAACGACGCATTCGCCGGCATCCACATGAAATGACATCCGATCAAGGACTGGTAGTTTCGTTCCACCTTGGTTGTGCAACGTGAACGTTTTAGAGACTTCTGTCACAGTGATTCGACGCATCAGTTCACCTGTAGGATTGAGGCAACAAGCTGTTGGGTGTATGACGCATGCGGGTCGTCAAGCACCTGATCGGTCAAGCCAGACTCGATCACTCGACCGTTCTTCATCACTAGCAAACGGTCTGCTAAGAGACGTGCAACACCCATATCATGTGTCACGATGATGACCGCTATACCGAGCTCCTGAACGAGTCGTTTGAGCGTATCGAGAAGTCGAGCCTGAACCGACACATCGAGTCCACCAGTCGGCTCATCCATAAAGATCAAGCGTGGATTTGTGACAAGGTTACGAGCGATTTGAAGGCGTTGTTGCATGCCCCCAGAAAAATACAGAGGCTTGTCATCAATCCGGGCAGGATCAATCTCAACCTCTTGCATCCACTGGGCCGCACGTGCGCGAATATCCCCATAGTTCCGTTCACCAACACCCATGAGTCGCTCTCCGATGTTGCCACCAGCGCTGATTCGCAAACGCAATCCATCCCGAGGATTTTGGTGGATGATTCCAAACTCCGTGCGCCCCAAATAGCGAAGATGACTTTCTGACGCTTCCGTTAATTCGACCCACTCATCGGTACTGGTAAAGAAGCGATTTGAACCCGTATCGGGACGTTCTTGACCCGATAGGAGACGCAGCAATGTTGATTTGCCAGAACCAGACTCACCAACGATGCCAAGCACTTCGCCTGGCCAAACATCGAGTTCAATGTCTAAACAGCCCTGACCAGGCGCATACTCTCTGGTGAGATGACGCGCTGATAAAATTGGGTCACGCATTCTGAGCCTCCTGACGCTGGACGCAAAAATGCGTGTCTGAGCACACAAACATGCGCGTTCCAGCATCATCGACGATCACCTCATCTAAAAAGGTATCTGTCGCTCCGCACAATGCACAGTTTTCGTCCCAGCTTTGCACCTCAAACGGATGATCTTCGAAATCGAGAGATTGCACATCGGTATAGGGGGGAACTGCGTACAGCCGCTTCTCACGACCCGCTCCGAAGAGTTGCAATGCAGGATTTTGATTCATTTTAGGATTGTCGAATTTCGGGATTGGCGATGGATCCATCACGTAACGACCGTTCACCATCACCGGATAGGCATACGCTGTCGCTATCTGGCCGAATTGCGCGATGTCTTCATACAGTTTGACGTGCATCACACCGTACTCAGACAGCGCATGCATCTTTCGAGTTTCTGTCTCTCGGGGCTCAATGAATCGCAACGGTTCAGGAATTGGCACCTGATAAATTAAGATTTGACCCGATGACAGCGGCGTTTCAGGAATCCGATGCCTTGTTTGAATCAATGTCGCTTCTTCAGTGATTTCTGTAGTCTTGACCGATGCCGTCTTGGCAAAGAACTTGCGGATACTGACGGCATTCGTTGTATCGTCAGCGCCTTGGTCAATGACTTTGAGACAGTCCTCTTCGCCGATCACAGAGGCGGTCACCTGAATACCGCCCGTGCCCCATCCGTAGGGAAGTGGCATTTCGCGACCACCGAATGGAACTTGAAGTCCAGGCACAGCAACTGCTTTTAAAAGACCACGACGAATCATGCGCTTGGTTTGTTCATCCAGATAAGCAAAGTTATAGCTCTCCGTATCAAGCATCATCGCGCACCTCCTGTTCCTTTCGAAGTCTGCGAATCAACTCCAATTCACTCTGGAAATCGACGTAATGCGGTAATTTCAAATGGGAGACAAAACCCCAAGCCTCGACATTGTCACAATGTGATAAGACGAATTCCTCGTCTTGCGCCGGCGATTCAACTTCCTCATCAAATTCACCTGTTCTCAGCGCACGATCAACCAGGGCCATCGACATTGCCTTCCGCTCAGCCAAACCAATTTGCAACCCATAGCCTCGGGTAAATGTTGGCGGAACGTCTTTAGACCCCTCAAACTGATTAATCATTTCGCATTCAGTCATCAGCAGTTCACCAACAGGAACGCTGTAACCGAGTTCCTCTATCGGGAATTCAAGAGTGACGACTCCGGAACGAATTTCACCAGCGAATGGGTGGTTTCGTCCGTAACCACGCTGCGTGGAGTAGGCAAGCGCCAATAAATACCCTTCGTCACCTCGCGCGAGCGCTTGCAGCCGTGTTGGACGGTCTGTCGGAATATCCAACGGCTCACGTGTAATATCATCGGTTAGCTCATCCCCTTCCGGAGGGAGCTCCACCAGCGCATCGTTTTCGAGAATCGTTAACACGCGCGCCATGTCATCCAATGCATCGCTGTCTTTTTCGAAAGCATGCGCATGCGCATGCTCCTCGACCGATTCGTCTTGTGGTTCTCGATCCATTTCAGCAACAGCTAGCGAAAAATCGAGCAGTCGATGGGTATAGTCATAGGTAGGGCCCAATAACTGACCACCGGGAACATCTTTGAAAACAGCTGATATCCGCCGCAAAATTCGCATGAGATTGGTTTCAAGCGGTACCGTTTCTCCATGCCTCGGGAGGGTGGTCCGATATGCACGGAGCAAAAATATTGCTTCGATCATGTCGCCTTGCGCTTGCTTAATCGCGAGCGCAGCCAACTCGGGATCAAACAACGAGCCTTCATTCATGACACGATCAACTGCGAGACTCATTTGGTTTTGAATCTGTTCGAGCGTTAACTCACTAACCTCAGGATCGCCACGACGCCTATCTGCCAAAAGAGCATGCGCCTCTCGAATAGCTCGCTCTCCACCTTTAACAGCAACGTACATCAGTCAGTCCTCATCATTAAACGCGTTGACCGAGGAAGACCGGTAACCGAGTGCTCACCAACCAAAAACAGGTCAAATCCCAGCGGATACTGTTGATTGTTTTGAATCACGCGATACACCAACGATTCGGACAACTTGACCTTCAACTCTTGTGGATTCTCAAATCCTGGGCCTTCGGCAAGAACATCAGTCGAAGCATTTGAAGTGAGCATGAGAATGCTGGTTGCTGCATCTGGTCTTTCGTGTGTTCCTATGGGGACTCGATCCAATACTGATTCCGCATTCGGATCATCGGAATGTAAGACAACCCAATCTGCTTTCTCTGGTTCTTCCGCAATCTGCACACCTGTATGGAAAACCAAATTCGCCCTCATCGATTCGTTCATATCCGGCCAGTAGACGGTGACATCGTGATCGAGCAGCGTTAAAACCATCGCCCACAGAGCCGTGCCGATGCCCTCCGGAGCGGTCACTTCAGGAAGCGAGAGCGGTCTTAACGGTTCAGCCAACGCACTTAATGCACAACGAAATGTTTGTTGCATCAGGCGGGTTTGTCGGGATGGGGCTTCGATAATGTTGGCGAGCATCAGGACTCTCCTCGGACCATCGTGAAGAAATCGACACGAGTTTCTTCGACAACCTCCGACTCCATCGCATCAATTTCTGCAATTTCTTCTTTCCAGGCGTCGAGTCGGATTAAGGCTGCGTGAGCAGAATCATTCCGTTGTAGTGCAAGATCGAAGAGTGCGATCGCTTTGGCTTGTTGCTTATTCCGGCCAATGATGTGCCCGTAGCCAAGTAACCCCTGATCATCTCTCAAGACACACTTCGTCAAACTGACTTCACCCAGATGAAATGGACGCCCAGTGCTGTGAATGCGTCCATTGGTCATCAAGAGACCCACTTCAGGACCTTTGAGTATGACCACGTTGAAGTCAAACGCATTGGACGCCTCAATGACTTCGTTCGCCGGAACGCGAACGAGTGTCCCCAACCAATCGTGCCTCGCCTTTTGCAGCTCATCGCCTTGAGAAAATCGCGAAACCATTATGCGAACTCACGATTCGCTAATGACTCCAAAAGCTCCCTGAAATCAGATAACTGAAGCGATAGATCCAGATCGGTTTCTTTGGCTTGATCATCCCAACGTCTGAGTTGAATCGCTTCTTTGGCAAAGGGCACATTGAGGAACTGGCGTTGCGCATCGGCCGACATCGGGCCACCTTGAAGATCTAAACTATGTTTCGAAGCGGGACTTAATGTGTTGTAATACTCAATATCGTTACCTGTCAAAAAGCGTTTTGCTACGACATGCAGACGTACAGGCTCAGTCACTTCTTTTGGAAACCACTGTGCCAAAAAATCGGCACCTGTTACTTCATGCACGAGGTCTTCGCCAGGGTTCTTCGACCCGATGCTGTGATCGAGCATGTGGCCGATATCATGGAGAAGCGAAGCCGCGATAAGGGCTGACGAGGAACCTTCTTGAGATGCCAACATTGCACACTGCAATGCATGCTGTCGCTGGGTTACGAATTCACCGTATTTTTTGTCGCCGTGCTTGGCAAAACATTGTTCAATCACTTTAAACATGAGTATTAACCGCCCGCTGATTTCCATTTATTCTGGCGGACAATAGCGTTTAATTATGACAGTTTGGTGATGTTTAAATTGCACTGTATGGCGTCACCGATTCAATGCATCACTCGATAGAGAAAAGCCTCGAACGCTCCTGTTCAAGGCAATCACGTTAGATCGGATTCGGCACCAATTTTTTGCTCCAACGATTACCTGAATCGCACTGCGAATACTGCATCAATGACTCGTAATGCGCTTTTTTACGCTCGGCAACATCAATCTCGTAGATTAAGGCCTCCAAATAGAGGGGGTCGTGGGAGAAATCTTCTTGTCGTTTCTCGGCTGCCCAGTTTAAAAAGCCCTCTTGTTGACGGCTCGATAACGCCAGGTAGGCGCACAAATCACCCTTGGTCATCATTGGCTCAGGTTCTGCAACGACTTGCGAGGTTGCGATGAGCGATCCGAGGACACCAATCATTATTATCTTTTTCATAATGCTCACCCCTTAAATACGCACAATTTGCATGTTACAAATAAAGTTCTTAGATTGCAAATTGTGCGTATTTGAAGTGTCGCCTGTGGAACAGGACAGCCCCACTCGTTATGCTCCCGCTTGATGTGGAAAGGATAGAAAGTCGATGCCGGCTCGATACGATCTGATTGGCCAACAGTACTCAACTGGCCGCAAAAGCGATCCGCGGATCGAGGCTTTGATTCATGCTCAGTTAAAACAAGCAACCTCGGTACTCAACGTGGGTGCCGGAACAGGATCATATGAGCCAGTGAGCCTCTCGGGGGTCTCGGTTGAACCGTCGACAATCATGATCCGGCAACGCGCGTCCGACCGCTTCCCAGTCGTACAAGGGCAGGCCGAGTATCTTCCTTTTCCCAACCAAAGTTTTGATGTGGTGATGGGGGTGATGACCATGCATCACTGGTCCGATGTCACACAAGGACTCAGAGAATTAAAGCGAGTCGCAAGAAGTACAGTTGTGCTGATGACACACGATCCAAGCCACGATGGATTTTGGCTCGATCAATACCTTCCCGACCGACGATTATTGGACCAGCATGAAATGCCTTCGATTCAATCAATCACCAAAATATTAGGGACCTCTGAGGTCCTTCCTGTACCGATTCCGTTTGATTGTCATGACGGCTTCTACGGTGCCTACTGGCGACGACCACAGGCATACCTTGATCCGAACGTGCGACGGAACATTTCACTGTTTGCAAGACTTCGGGACACAGAGGGCGCTATGAGCCGACTCAGTAATGACTTATCAACCGGACTCTGGCATCAGCAATTCGGCCACCTGGAGAAGTTCACATTTCTTGATTTAGGCTATTGCCTTCTCATCTGCCGGCTCGCTTAAAAAACGACTCATATGTCATCAATTTTTCATATCTTCGACACATCTTTGTAACCAAACCTTGAATACTCTTCTGGGGCTGTAAGGGAGAAAATCTGTGTTAGAAGTTAAGAATCTCGTCAAACGCTTCGGAACCAATCTGGCACTCAATGATGTCTCTTTTTCAACAGATAGAGCTGAAGTCATCGGGGTCATCGGACGGTCAGGCGCCGGCAAATCAACGCTTCTTAGAACAATTAACCGACTCAACAAAGCGACGTCGGGAGAAGTGCTAGTTGACGGCCGCGACGTTCTGACACTCAAAGGTAACGAGAAACTTCGCTGGCAAAAAGATTGCGCCATGATTTTTCAACAGTTCAATCTAGTGAACCGTTTAGACGTCATCACCAATGTGATTTTAGGCTCGCTGAATACCCAACCTCCACTGAAAGCAATGCTCAAACTCTTCTCAGATGAAGATCGTGCATTTGCACTCCAATTACTTGACCGGTTTGGAATGATCGATACCGCTTTGCAACGCGCAGAAACCCTCTCTGGTGGACAACAACAGCGTGTTGCAATCTGTCGCGCAATGATGCAGCAACCAACGATCATTTTGGCTGATGAACCAATCGCATCGCTCGATCCTCTGAATGCACGACTCGTGATGGAAGCGCTTCATCGAATTAACCGAGAAGAAAACATCTTGGTCGTCTGCAATCTTCACACCCTCGATACGGCTCGGAATTATTGCGACCGTGTCATCGGTATGCGAACCGGCGAAGTCGTTTTTGATGGTCCATCAAGTGACCTAACAGATGAGATGGCTAGAGAAATTTATGGTGCCGAGGCCGACGAAGCGTTCGAGCCCGGTGTCACCTCAACGTCTTTGGGGAGAACCCCAATGCTAGCTGAAGCATAGGCATCAGCTGGAATAACACATGGAAAAGCACACGGAGCAACATCACATGTCTACTTTGAAAAAGACCCTCGTTGGTCTAATGGCAGCTGCAACAACATCTGTTGTGTTGGGAGCCGCTCACGGTAACGCGCCAGAAGCTGGCACAGTCAAATACACCGGCCCAGCTATGGATCTCAGCAAGCACCAGCCAGAATTTCGCATCGGCTTTTTGGGTGACGAGGCAGCACAAGACGTTCTCACTCGAAACTCTTGTCTGAAGCCATACATCGAAGCAGCCTACGGAGTCCCAGCCAAGCTCTTCACCTTTGAAGATTACGCCGGCAACATGCAGGCAATGCTCGGCG
This sequence comes from uncultured Litorivicinus sp., assembly GCA_902558075.1. GTDB lineage: Bacteria > Pseudomonadota > Gammaproteobacteria > Pseudomonadales > Litorivicinaceae > HIMB30. The sequence continues at coordinate 18,858 of CACECO010000005.1, forward strand.
GCAACCTTGACTACACGTGGTACGGATCATCAGGGTACGCAGGTATGGAACTTGAAAAGCCAGGCTTCGTAATCCCAGTTCTTACACGTATGCAGCCCACAGGTGACATGGGTTACTACTCAGTTATGATTGCGCGTAAAGATTCAGGCATTAAGACACTGGCCGACGCGAAAGGTAAGCGTCTTGGTTTCGCAGACCCTAACTCAACTTCAGGTTATTTGATCCCTTCGATCGAATTGCCAGCAACTAAAGAAGTAAACGGTCCTCTCGAGAACTACTTCTCTTCAACTGAATTTTCAGGTGGACACTCTGGCGTTGTCTTGGCTGTATTGAATGGCGATATCGACGTTGGATTCAACTGGGTTTCAGGTGTCGGTGAGTGGTCTGAAGGCTACACATCTGGAAACCTTCGTAAGATGGTTGACGCTGGACAGTTGAACATGGATGACATTGTTCAAGTTTGGTCATCAAACCTCATCCCTAACGGCCCAATCGCAATGCCAGCTAAGTGGTCAGACGGTACGCCTGCTACTGAAGGCCACAAAGTCATGCAGGGCATGAAAGCGTGGATCCACAAGAACGATCCTAAGTGTTCTGAAAATGTAGCCAACGGTATTGTTAAGTCTTGGATGCCGGTTGACAAGAGTTTCTACGACTCAATCATCAAAGCCCGTAAAGCGAAGATTGAAGCAAAAAAGGGCGGTTAATCGCTTGAAAACCAAACCAGACTGGGGCTGACCTCAGTCTGGTTTCTTGAAGTGAATCTTATGACAACCACAACTGAAAACTCGGTCGATGTCTATCTCGAACGGTTGCACGCTCAAGCGAAAACACGTGCGCTTTACACGGTCATCTTCATCGGTGCGATCGTATTCGTAATCACCAGCGGTGTAATCTTTTCGGAGGAGCAAAACGCAGGCAGTCTCTCTCGGGGTCTCGATCAGTTCTGGGATTTTCCAACCGATCTCTTCAGCGGGGCCTGGGCCGCGGGGTGGGATTGGTTCGGCTTGGTAGGGATTTATACCCCTGAATTATTTCGAACGATTAATCTCGCTTTATTTTCGACTGCGTTGGGTTTCATTTGCGCTGTTTTCTTAAGTTTATTTGCGAGTACAAATTTGATCTCGAACGGCTGGGTTGTAAGTCTTACCCGTCGCACGTTAGACGTGCTGCGTTCGTTTCCGGAGCTTGTTATCGCAATCGCGTTGCTGTTTCTGATGGGTAAGGGTGAGTTACCTGCACTGATCGCGATTTGGCTTCACACCGTTGGCGCGCTCGGCAAACTGTTCTCCGAAGCCGTCGAAAACTGTGACATGAAACCAGTCGAGGGATTGCAATCGGCTGGTGCAGGCTGGTGGCAGCGTGTCCGATTCGGCGTATTACCGCAGGTGCTGCCTCTTTTCTTCTCTTACGGAATTCTGCGATTAGAAATCAATGTACGCGCATCTACCATCTTGGGATTTGTTGGCGCTGGCGGGATTGGTGAGGCCTTGAAAACCAATATCAGCTGGAGTTATGAGCCAGACATCATGGCGATCATGGCGCTTCTGGTGATTACGATCACAACCCTTGACTACCTCTCTACATATGTCCGTAACAAACTGATCGGGGGTATCCAACTATGAGTTCATCGATCAGCACCATTACAGACAAAACCGTTGAATGTAATTTAGATGCATCGCGCTACCGGAGGATACTGGTTACTGTCGTCGCGGTGGTTGTGGGTTATCTAGCATTTTCAGTGTGGATGTTTGATTTGCCATCAGTCGCCCGAAAATGGAGCCCTGAACGAGCAACCATGTTTATGCTGGATACCTACGCACACAAAGATGTGGTCTTGATGGAGTGGGATCGAGCGGGTGATATCGATGTTTATTTTGAGGCGAAGATCTATGAATACGAGAGAGATCCTGTGTGGTTTTCCCGGTCAAATGCTGACATAGGAAGCCGTGTAGAGATTGAGAACGGTTCGTATTTCGTTTTAAAAGGAAATACCGTTGAACTTCATGGATGGCCCGGTCTCGAGGCGCCATTAATTTTTGGTCGTTACGCTGACGGTCGTCCTCGAATTTTGGGATATGAAAACAGACGGGATGCGCTTCCTGACTGGATTCGTTGGACCGAGAATAAGATTGAAGTTCGTCCAGACCTTTACACGCGGCTCCAAGTTTTCGGGCGGAAAGCGGAGATACATCGTTATTCGCTGGGCTGGAAGTATTTTTGGTTTGATTTCAGCAGCCCGTTAGCCGACGTGTCGTTTTTTGACGCAATCGGGTTGATGTTTTCGAGTGACCGTGTCGACCCAAATCAATCCAATGCTTCTCTCGTTTTGAATGAGATTTGGTACAACGAAATTTGGTTCCATATGGAAATCATGGTCGCGATGTTAGAAACGCTTCTGATGGCTCTACTCGGAACATTTTTTGCCGCACTCTTCGGACTCCCACTGGCATTTTTGGCCGCGCAAAACATTACCCCGTTCGAGGCAGTACGCTTCAGTCTCCGACGTCTCTTTGACTTGTTACGCGGAATTGACATGCTGATCTGGAGCTTAATCTTCCTGCGCGCCTTTGGTCCTGGTTTATTTACAGGAGCCTTTGCGATTGCGTTTACTGACACAGGGACGCTAGGGAAATTGATGTCTGAGGCGATTGAAAATGCAGACTCAAAGCAACAAGAAGGCATACGTTCCACCGGCGCGCAGAAATCATTGCAACATCGATTCGGTATCCTTCCGCAGATCATGCCGATTTTTATTTCACAAACGCTCTACTACTTTGAGTCGAACGTTCGCGGTGCCGTGATCATTGGGGCGATGGGGGCGGGCGGTATTGGCCTGCAGTTCTTGGGTGCTATGCAGACGGGTTCAGATTTTGAGAACGTTGCATACATGGCCATCTTGGTTCTCCTGATGGTGATTTTTATTGATAAAATGTCAGCTCGTCTTCGACGGGTTCTGATTGGATTGGTCTAAGAGGATTCACTATGAAACATTTTTTAGTCGCCATAACCGTCTGCGTTTTAACGAATCTGTCTTTCGCGACAACAAACTTTCAGCAAGGTGCAGGAAACGCCGTTAGTTCAAATGCTGCTGACACATTTCAAAAATTGATTGATGCCTGCGGTGATGTATCCATTTTAGGTTTGCGTGCACGTGCACGTCTTGAAATGAATCGTGCCACACCGGACGACCAATCAAAGATCGTTGAAATGATGGATCAAGCAATGGCGACATGCGGATCTGGCGACATCGAAAAAGCAGCTGCACAGATGAATGAAGCCATTGCTTTTGGTAAAGCAAGCGTGACTGAAAACTTTGGAACGGATGCGTCGTCAACGACACCAGTTCAAACGTCCGAGTCAACAGAAACCAAAGAAGAGCAGGGCCCTCCAACGGCCTTGATCGTTATCGGACTTGTGATCATTGCAGGGATTGTGGTGATGATCCGCCGCAAGAAAACGGACGATGATGATTAAAAAAAATATCTTATTCCTCTGCAGTGGGAACTATTTCAGAAGCCGCTTTGCAGAGCTGTGGTTCAACCATGAGGCAGAGAGCCGCTCGTTAGCGTGGTATGCAACGAGCGCGGGGCTTCTGATGGAAAATGAGAATCAAGGCAATATTTCGGAATACACCCGCACCTTTGCGCATGCGCGTGGTTGGGTTGTTCCGGATCGTCCGCCAATGGCCGCAACGAAAACTTTATTCGATGATGCCGAGCACGTGATTGCCCTCAAAGAGGCCGAGCACCGTCAGCCGATCGAATTACGCTTTCCGAAATACATAGACAAAGTCACGTTCTGGTCGATCCATGATGAAGACATGATGAAGCCGAGCGACATACTGCCCTTACTTGAGTCACAGTTGATTCAATTGACCGACACACTTGATTAGCAAGTGACGCAACGTAAAGCACCCGTTCACCGTCTTGGTCTATCGCAAATCTTAGCCTATGGGCTTCTCTTCTATTCGTTTGCGTCAATCAAAGATTCGCTCGCACTCCATGTGGGTGTATCCGATTCAGCAATCATTATGGCTTTGTCTGTCGCCCTCTTTATCGAAGCACTTCTAGCCCCGGCTGTCGGCCAGCTAGTTGACCGCCTGGGAGCACTGACAGTTTTACGTGCTGGCCTCGTCATTGGCGGGGTCGGATATGCCATGCTAACGCTGATTCCCACCATCGAGTGGGTCTGGCTGAGTATTGGTCTTGTGACGCTCGGGCATGCACTCGGGACCTATACGGTCGCTTTCGCTGTTCCTGTGCAATTTGATGAAAAAAGCGCCCGACGGAAAATCTCAATCATTACATTTTATGGCGGAGTAGCGAGCTCACTGGTGTGGCTCACACAGTCAGCATTGCTCCCAACGATTGGGCTACAAAATACGACCTTTCTCGGTGGTGGACTACTGATTCTGATGGGCGCCTTGGTCTTGCGCATGAAGACGGCAGATCGCCCTCCAAAAGTCAGTCACGTTGAACCCTTTCGATGGTCTTTATTAACGCGTGATGAAAAAAAAGCGCTTTTACTACTCGCGACCAGTGGTGCGGTAGATTACATCAACTTTACAGGATTGACACTTCTATTCATCACTTGGTTCACCTACCAAGACTTTGGTGTCTACGCTGTGTTGCTCGCATCGATCTACGGTCCCTTCCAGGTTGCAGGGCGTGTGTTTGAAATGCGCTACGCCAGTCAATTCGATGCCCGTATCAACTGTTTAGTCGCAATGATTGTGGTCGCCATTTCTCAGTTGTTCATTCTGTCTGACTCGATCGCAGTGGTTGCTGTTGGCATGGCAATCTTCGGGATGGCCCATGGCATTATCACAGTCACGTTTGGCTACGTTCCAAACTTATATTTTCGATCTGCCGTTTTTGGACGGGCCAAGGGTTGGATCGCGACGCCAAAAGCAATCGGCAGTGCGCTTGGACCCGCATTTATTTTGATGCTTTTTCAATTGCTCGAAGCGCAAGTATTTTTTGTCACCATTGCACTCTCTGTCGTTGCCGCTTTTCTGTTTTCAGGTCTATTAAAGCTCGCAATACGAAACGATTTGGAGTCTACGTCCTGAATATCAGACCATTCAAAGCTCAAGATCAGGATGCTGTCATCAATTTGTGGGAACGCGCGCAACTTCTAAGACCCTGGAACGATCCTATCAAAGATATCGCAAGAAAGGTGGCCTATCAGCCTGATTTATTTGTAGTTGGTGAATACAACAACCAACTCGTTGCAACAGCGATGATTGGATACGACGGGCACCGTGGAACGCTTTTTTATTTTGCCATCGACCCAGACTACCAAGGTCACGGACTTGGTCACAAACTTCTGAACTATGCAGAAAATGTGCTCACCGGACTCGGGTGCCCCAAACTCAATGTTCTCGTCAGATCTGAAAACAACGCAGGAGCTCAATTCTATACAAAAACTGGTTTTCAACAGGATTCAGCGGCGAGCTTCGGAAAGCGTTTGATTCCGGATAACTGACGACAGGCCTCGCATCATCAAGTTAAACTCCGGCTGTCATCATTGTGAAACAAAAACGTCATATAAAGCTAAAAACCATTGAGGATACTATGACGATTCCAAATACAATTGCGATTGTGACAGATGCCTGGTTTCCGCAAGTCAACGGAGTCGTAAGGACGCTCTCCCGAACTAAACAAGAACTTGAACACCGTGGTCATCGCGTTGAAGTGATTAGCCCCGAAGGATATCGCTCGGTTCCCTGCCCGACCTATCCTGAGATACGTCTTGCACTATTTGCAGCACGGTCAGTGAAACAGCGTCTCACCGCACTCAAGCCCGACGCGGTCCATATCGCCACAGAGGGCCCTCTTGGGCTGGCTGCCAGACGCTGGTGCCGGAAGAATCGTCTGCCATTCACAACAAGTTATCACACACGGTTCCCGGAATATGTCAGGCTCCGAGTGCCAATCCCTGTCAGTTGGTCTTATGCTTTTTTAAAGTGGTTCCATGGTCCAGCACACCGGATGTTGGTCGCAACACAGTCGATGGAAAATGAACTCATTGAGTGGGGGTTTTCAAATATTGGTCGCTGGTCCCGCGGCGTGGATCTCGACTTATTTCAAACCAACCCTGATCGAGAGACACCAAAGACTCCAGTCCTCTTATATGTTGGGCGCGTCGCACCAGAAAAAAACATTGGTGCCTTCTTAGATACGCCATGTGAGGGAATCAAACGCGTTGTTGGCTGAGGCCCTGAGCTTGATGAATTGAAAGCGAAATATCCGGATGTCGAATTTGTCGGATATAAGCACGGTGAAGAGCTTGCCACCTGTATGCGTGATGCCGATTGTTTTGTTTTCCCGTCACTCACCGATACCTTTGGGCTTGTGATTCTTGAATCACTGGCCTCAGGCGTCCCAGTTGCTGCATATCCGGCACCAGGACCGATTGATCTGATTCAAAATGGAAAAAACGGCTGGATCTCTGAGGATCTTGCTGAATCGATTCGTGAAGCGCTGAAAGTTGATCGAAATGCCTGTCGCGCGTTTGCTGAGACATTTTCTTGGGAACGCTGTACTGATCAATTTGCGTCGCAGCTGAAGCCCGCGCCGCAAGCACTTCTTGATCAAGCAGTGTCATAAAAAGTTCATCAAAACGACGCAAAGACGTCATCCCCGCTTCATACCATTGGCGCATGAGTGATCAGGGGAATCTCATGCAGACATCAGGATGGACGCAATTCTTTCATCACCTCGACCGGGTCGAGAGACCATTATGTACGCTCGCGAATGCTCTCGCGGACACCCCGTCGATCCATCGGACATTTGCATGGTTCTCAAAGCTCGGTGATGGACCTGCCTGGGTCATACTGTTTGTCGCCATTGGTCTCACCACACCAGAGGCCGGCAATCTTCCGGCTGTATTGATCGGTGCGTGTGCGTTCAATCTCGGGTTATACAAGTTGATCAAGGGACAAACCTTACGGAATCGTCCGTGCACAACATGGGAAGCCATCAACCCAAAAACGCCACCACTGGATCACTACAGTTTCCCAAGTGGTCACACACTGCACGCAGTCACGATCACCCTGATCGTATTACCCGTGCTTCCGCTGTTGGGTCTTCTGTTAATTCCAATCACTGTGATGATCATGCTGTCTCGGATTATTCTCGGCCTGCATTATCCGAGTGATGTCTTGATCGCAACCGCAATTGGTTGGGTTGTTGCGTCAGCGGCAGGCACTCTCTTCGCACTGTAGTCGGCGTTTGTCCCACCAAAATAACAGCGGCGCGATCACTTGGTTATACACCACAACGGCTAGATGATAAATCCCCGGGATAGCAACCAACCGCCCCAAAGCGCGATAGATTGGCATTTGAGCCCAAAGCGCAAGAAACGCATCGATACCGACTTTCACTTGCCCATCGGCTGTACGCACATGGAGCCGCTTTTTTGCATCGGTAACAGATAAGCCTGCGGATTGAAGCATCGGCCCTTTCTCTGAAATCTTTTCAAATCCCAGGTCAATGCCACGCTTCACGCACAAAGCCCGGTAATGTTCAATCTCAAATGAACAGACCGGGCATTGATCATTGTATAAGACAGTGAGTCGCTCCATCCCTCAGAGGTGGGGAGCGACCTGATGTTTTACAAGTTAGGCTGGAACACGGCAATCTACCGGAACATATTGATTGAGCGCAGATGATGACGCGCGACAACTCCAGGTGAGATTCTTATTCGATGTCGATGGTTCACTTTGGGCCACATTTTGCAGCGGCCACCTTGTGTTGTTGGTACCTAAAAGTCATCCTTTAGCAAAGGAGATCGATTTGAAAACACCTGTCTACGGACTCACAGGCGGTATTGCTTCTGGCAAAAGTACGGTGCTCGAGCAATTCGCTGCACTTGGTATCGAAACCCTTGATACCGATCAACTGGCACGTGATGTCATCGCTCAAGGGACTTCCGGAGCTTTACAATTAGAGACCGCAATTGGATCAGAATACTTTCAAGACGCATGTTTGGATCGTGCGCGCTTACGATCAGATATGTATCAATCCGCTCACCTGAAAAAGACGGTTGAAGGGATCATCCATCCGCTGGTTCGCAATGCCGTCAATCAATGGCTCGATCAACGGTCAGGCTCGCCATATCGAATTTTGTGCTCACCGCTTTTAATCGAAACCAATCAGCACGCGATACTTGATGGAGTCATCGTGATTGATTCACCAGAAAGCGAACAGCTAAAACGCGGCACAGAACGAGATGCAATGTCAAAAGAGACTATTCAGAACATCATCGACGCTCAAATTTCGCGGCAGGCGAGACTCGTTCACGCCTCCTTTGTGATCGATAACTCCGGTGATTTAGACTCCCTCACTCAACAAATCCAAACCATACACGAGAAACTTAGTCATGACTGATGACAAAGGCCATATCGTCGCTTGCCCGACTTGCAAACAAGAAACACGTTATCACGCAGATAACCCGTTTCGCCCGTTTTGTTCAGAACGTTGCCGCTTGATCGATTTAGGCGAATGGGCCGACGAGGGACATCGAATTGCGGGACAACCTGTCCCTCCTGAATTCAACGATCCAGACATCGATACTCACTGAAAACCCCGAATTCCCGCTACCCCAAAACCGGCATGCTCAGTCACTATCGATTGATCCTCTCGGGTCATACCGCCCAACGCATACGCTGGTACACCGACACTGCGTGCAAGTTGTGAAAACCGCTCCCACCCGAGGGGCTGCATATCACCGTGACTTGGTGTGTCGCGCACCGGGGAGATCAGAAGCGCATCCGAAGGCCACATGCGCTGTCTTTCGATATCGCGTTCATGACGAATCCCGGCAGTGATTGGCCAAGGGTCATTGAGTTGATCCAGTTGATCGAGCGCATCAGCCAAATGATCAGTTTTTCGTAAATGCACACCACATCCGGATCGAAAACAAAGAAGCTGATCCAGTGTCAGGATCACCTGGTGTCCGCAACTGAGCGCAGCATCAATTGCAGTGTCAAGCTCAACACCTGGCAGCAATCCACGAAAATACAAGAGACACCGATCCTCAGTCTGTGTGCCCCATATCACTGGTTCAACCATCAGTGATGGATCATAGATACGCAGCATTCTTGGCAGACCGATCGCACGAACGATCGCATCATTCGCTTTTGGAAATTGAAGTGTCTTCACTGCGTCTGCAGAAAACCATTGCACCGCTTGACCCTCAAGACCTCGAGGTTCGCCTTCAAAGACAAACACTTCATACACCCAGAGGCGAATTGCTTTATCACCATAATCCCATGGGATTTGGAACATAAACGCTGCATCTTGCATGCGAATCCCGAGTTCCTCTTCAAGCTCCCGGTTCAAACAGGATTTTGGATCTTCGCCACTTTCAAACTTTCCGCCAGGAAATTCCCAGAGACCACCTTGATGCGCACTTTGATGACGTTTTGCGAGAAGGATTTGTCCATTACGCCAGATCAGCGCACAGGCAACCTGGATTTCAGGTTCGGTATTCGGCATTGATCCGGACATACTCTTTGGTGAGATCGCAGGTCATGACTCGACAATACCCTGATCCAACACCCATCGAAATCCGGATGTCGATATCGACAGGATTCATTGCCGCCTGACCTGCTTGTTCCGTGTACTTGGGATGACGACCACCGTTTTCGACGATCTGCACGTCGTTAATCCACACATTCACACGATCGATCGCAATCTGCGAAATTGGTGCTCGTCCGACAGCTGCAACAATCCGACCCCAATTCGGATCTGATGCAGCTAACGCAGTTTTCACCAAGGGTGACAGCGCCACTGTATTTGCAATGACATGCGCATCTTGGTCACTGCTTGCAGCCTGACAGATTACCCGAACAAATTTGGTTGCACCTTCACCATCACGCGCCAACATTTCGGCAAGATCATCTGCCAGCGCCGATAATGCGCTCGCAAACGTCTGTGCTTCAGGACTCGCCGGGTCACGAATTATCTCGTGACCTGCCATCTGAGTCGCAACAATCGCGCAGGCGTCATTCGTTGAGGTATCGCCATCGACCGTGATGCAATTGAAACTGTGATTCACTGCATGTTCGAGGAGAGTTTGTAAGCACTCAGCGGTCATCGCAACATCCGACACGATCAGACCAAGCATGGTTGCCATGTTTGGATGAATCATTCCTGAGCCCTTGGCCATACCGTTCAGTGTCACCGTTCGACTACCGATCTCGCATTGGATGTGTCGTAACTTTGGATGTGTGTCCGTGGTCATGATGGCTCGTGAAGCACGTTCCCATGCAGCAACAGACGAGTCACAGGTATCGCAGGCTTTCGGGATTGCGTCACAAATCGCCCGCACGGGTAGCGGCTCACCGATGACGCCGGTTGAAAATGGCCACACGGTATCACTTGAAGTTCCCGTGAATGCCGCTACCGAAGCGATGGTTTGACGACACGCGTCCATCCCGTGCTTGCCTGTTCCAGCATTTGCATTACCTGCGTTGAGTAGCCAGTAGCGAACATGAGAGGTCGATGCCAGATGTGCTCTCAAGATATGCACGGGAGCTGCACAAAAATGGTTAGCTGTCGTCACACATGCACCGACAGAACCTTCGTCGAAGGCCATCAGCAACAAATCATCGCGGTCCTTGTTCTCATAGACAGGTGCACGAACTGCACCCAATCGAACTCCACGAACTGGCAACCCACCTTCTGATGATTTCATCTGACTCTCACACTTTACAACTGAGCAAGCGATGGCACATTAACCAATACGACCATGACATTGCTTGTATTTCTTTCCGCTGCCACAGGGGCAAGGCTCGTTTCGCCCAACTTTGTGACTAACTGCAGGTGTTGGCTTATCCGGGACAGAGTCAGAAGCACCATCATCTTTTGATGTCACAGCATCATGCATCGCCTGTGCTTTAGCCAGCTGCTCAACCGCTTGTTGCCGTCGAGCTTCTTCCTGTGCCTCGATCTCTTCCTTGGTCGGCACTCGAACCGCAGTCAATACACGAACTGATTCCCGCTTGATTTGGTCAAGCATCGACGTAAACAATTCAAACGCTTCACGCTTGTATTCCTGCTTCGGATTTTTCTGTGCATAGCCACGGAGGTGGATACCTTGGCGCAAATAATCCATCGCAGCTAAGTGGTCTTTCCATTGATTATCGAGAACCTGAAGAAGAACCTGCTTCTCAAACCGACGCATGGTGTCTTCACCAACGATGACAATCTTTTCATCATGACGTCGAGTCGCCTCTTCGATGATCTTCTCAAGGAGTGTCTCTTCATACAAAGACTCATCGTCATCGAGCCACTTTTGGATCGGCATCTCGAAGCCAAATTGCGTCGCAAACTCGTCCGTCAGACCTGGAATGTCCCACTGCTCAATCAAACTTTGCGGTAGAATGTAGGTTGAAACAACAGACGTGAATACATCTCGACGAATCGCATCAACAAGATCCGATAAATCGTCCACATCCATTAAATCATTGCGCTGCGCGTAGACCTGTGTTCGCTGATCATTGGCAACGTCATCGTAATCCAATAGCTGCTTGCGCATATCAAAATTACGACCTTCAACCTTCTTCTGTGCCTTCTCGATCGCGTTGGTAACCATCTTGTGCTCGATCGCTTCACCGCGTTGCATGCCAAGACTTTGCATGATCGAGCGCATTTTTGGTGAGGCGAAAATGCGCATTAAGTCGTCTTCCAGTGACAAAAAAAAGCGTGAGGATCCGGGATCGCCCTGACGACCGGAACGTCCGCGTAACTGATTATCAATCCGGCGTGACTCATGACGCTCAGAGCCGATAATGTGCAGACCTCCGGCAGATAGCACCTTCTCATGTGCTTCCTGCCAGACCCGTTTGATCTCCTCGACCTTCTGTTCAGTCGGGTTATCAAGCATGATAACGTCGGCTTGCCAATTACCACCGAGAACAATATCGGTACCGCGACCGGCCATATTGGTCGCAATCGTCACCGCACCAGGACGACCTGCTTCAGCAATAATACGAGCCTCTCGCTCATGCTGCTTCGCATTCAAGACATTATGCTGAATACCTTCTTTGTCGAGGAAGTGTGACAATAATTCAGATGCTTCGACAGAAGCCGTGCCAACAAGCACTGGACGACCTTTATCGCGCTCGGCAATCACATCAGCCACGATCGCTTCAAACTTTTCTTCCATTGTCATGTAAACCAAATCGTTATAGTCGATTCGCTTCACAGGCACGTTGGTTGGAATCACCACAACATCCAAACCATAGATCTGTCTAAATTCATATGCCTCAGTATCAGCGGTCCCAGTCATGCCCGATAAACGATCGTACAACCGAAAGTAATTCTGGAATGTGGTTGAGGCCAACGTTTGGCTCTCCGGCTGGATATCCACACCCTCTTTCGCTTCAACTGCCTGATGCAGACCTTCCGACCAACGACGGCCTGGCATTGTCCGGCCGGTATGTTCGTCAACGATCACCACCTGACCATCTTGAATGATGTAGTGCACGTTTCTCTGAAATAACGTATGTGCGCGCAATCCGGCATTCACATGGTGGAACAACGCGAGATTTGCTGGGTTATAGAGACTATCTCCCACCTCAAGGAGGCCCATTTCGGCAAGCTCAGCTTCAATCAGTTCGTGACCAAGCTCTGTCAATTCAACCGAGCGGTTTTTTTCATCGAGCAAGAAGTGCCCCTCAATTTCGAACGCTTCACCATCTTCTGACATTTTTGCTTCAGTAAGCTTGGGGATAATGGCATTAATCGCTTGATAACGCTCTGAGTGATCATCCGCTGGTCCTGAAATGATCAACGGTGTTCGCGCTTCATCAATTAGAATTGAATCCACTTCGTCTACGATCGCGAAAGACAACTTCCGCTGCACGCGTCCTTCCGGCGAAAAGGCCATGTTGTCTCTTAGATAATCAAATCCAAACTCGTTATTCGTACCGTAGGTAACATCAGCACCATAGGCCTCGCGTTTTTCTTCTGGGCTTTGTCCGGAGCCTATCACTCCAACGGTAAGTCCAAGTCCCTCGTACAGTGGACGCATCCAGTTAGCATCTCGGCTGGCAAGGTATTCGTTCACAGTCACGACATGAACACCCTTCCCTTCAATCGCATTGAGATAGGCAGGCAAGGTGGCAACCAGCGTCTTTCCTTCGCCAGTCCGCATTTCAGAAATTCGACCCTCATGGAGGGTCATACCGCCGACCATCTGCACATCAAAATGCCTTAAGCCGAGCGTTCGCCGACTGACTTCTCGACAGACCGCAAAAGCATCTGGAAGAATTTGGTTCAGCGTCTCGCCAGCATTGATCCGTACACGAAATTCCTCGCGCTTCGATGCAAGTTCTTCATTGCTTAGGGATTCGAAGGTGGATTCTTGCTGATCGATCGCCGTGACCAACTTCAGCATCCGTTTGACTTCCCGGTCATTTTTGGAGCCGAAGATCTTTCGGACAAATGTCCCTAACATGCGTATCCTAAGGTGTCTGTAATAATAAAAACGGTATTGTAGCGAATTGCGTGACCCCGGACAGCTAAAAAGCCTGCGAACTTTGATCAATCGATCAGGAAGTCACCTAGAGACACTTCAGCTTGAGGCATCAATTCAGGCAAAACGCGCTCAAATCGTCGAATCCCTTCTGCCTTCTGAACTCAAAAATGAGGTCGCAACGGGAGATCTCAATTGCGGACTGCTGACCTTATATGTCGTTCAAGCAGGTTTAGCTACCCGACTACGATTCGAGGAGTGCAATCTCATCGACGCGTTACGGAGCGATCCGCTTTTTCGCGGTATTCGCAGAATTCAATGTCGAGTCAGATCTCGACATCATGAACAAAAGACGGTGGTCACCAAAACCATTCAGCCCAACACCAAAGCGGGCTCATCGATTCAAGAATTTGCGGAAACGCTCGCGGATGAGGAGCTTAAACGTCATTTTCAGCAATTGGCTGCACGGGTATCGGGCAATCAGCTGCCCGATCAAACGTAACGACCTCATAATTACTCGGATCTGCAAACAACTGACGGAGCAATCTATTGTTTAAAGCGTGTCCACTCCGGTTACCTGAATAGTGACCAATAATTGGCCGACCAGCTAAATACAAATCCCCCAGTGCGTCGAGGACCTTGTGTTTCACGAACTCATCATTTTGACGTAAACCATCGTCATTCAATATGCGATCCTCACCGACGACGATGGCATTCGCCATTGAACCGCCGCGAGCCAAGTTGTTCGCTTTCAGATAATCAAGGTCACGCATAAACCCGAAGGTTCTGGCACGACTAACCTCGCGAATGAACGAGGCCTCATCAATATCAACCACAGTTTTGCATTCACCTTGATCGACAACTGGGTGATCAAAGTCGATCGAAAAGGTGATACGGAATCCGTTGAAAGGCTCTAATCGCGCAACTTTTCCTCCATGCTCAACTTCAACAATGTGAGTGATTCGGATGTACTCGCGTGGCGCAGTCTGCTCTCGCACGCCGGCTGACTGAATCAAAAAGACGAAAGGTGAGGCGCTGCCGTCCATGATGGGAAGTTCTGGCGCATTACACTCAACAAGGACGTTATCGATACCCATTCCCGATAACGCCGATAACAAATGTTCAACGGTGGAGACCTGAGCACCGTCGGGCGAAGATAAACAGGTTGAGAGAGTCGTCTGAGAGACGCTACCTGCATTCGCTCGGATGAGCTCAGGCGGATCCAAATCCACTCGTTTGAATTGAATGCCGTGGTTCTCGGGGGCTGGCCTCAGTGTGAGGTACACCGTATCACCCGAATGCAAACCCACTCCTGTGGCTCGCACGACATTTTTCAGCGTTCGCTGTGCAATCAATTCAACTCTCCTTCCCAAAGCCCGTTAGTTTAACAGGCTTTTCCCCGTTGCATCTTGCAGATCGGAGCGGAAGCGTAGAGTTTTGTTCACTAATCCGCCTGACGACGCAGGAATGCAGGAATATTCAAAATTCGCTCCATCTCCTGACTATCGTTGCGCTCTTCCACCAGATCTTGTGCAAGCGCTGTATTACCCGCCGCTTGTGTTCTTAAAACCTGTGGAGCCACTTCACTGGTCGGACTATAAGCCTCACGAGTTGCTCGCTCGAAATGCGCATTATCAACCACAGTTTTCGGTGCTTGCGCACCACCAAGACCCGTTGCTACAACCGTCACGCTGATCTGGTCACTCATTTCAGGATCGATCACCGTTCCAACAACCACATTAGCATTGTCATCGCTAATTTGTTCAACGACATGACCCACTTGATCAAACTCACCCAGTGTGAAATCCGGACCCGAAGTAATGTTGACCAGAATACCGCGGGCACCCGATAAATCGACGTCTTCCAGTAATGGTGATCGGATCGCCATCTCAGCCGCCTTGGCAGCGCGATCCTCACCCGCCGCGATACCCGTACCCATCATTGCCTTGCCCATTTCGCTCATGACAGTCCTGACGTCAGCAAAGTCAACGTTGATCATGCCTGGACGAATAATCAAATCTGCAATCCCTCGCACAGCACCTTGCAATACATTGTTCGCTTCGGCAAACGCAGCCATCAACGACGCATTCTTACCTAGCACAGGAAGTAATTTTTCGTTCGGTACAACGATCAAAGAATCTACATACTTCTCGAGCGCTGCGATACCTTGATCAGCGACGTGTGTGCGACGACGCCCCTCAAAACCGAATGGGCGAGTCACGATCGCAACCGTGAGGATACCCATTTCCCGAGCGATTTCAGCAACGACCGGAGCAGCGCCTGTGCCTGTACCACCACCCATGCCTGCGGTGATGAACACCATATCGGTATCTGTTACGACTTCAGCGATCGCATCGCGATCCTCCAGCGCCGCATTACGGCCCACATCAGGGTTTGCGCCAGCCCCCAAACCCTTGGTGATATCACCACCAAGTTGAAGCGTTCTATCAGCTGGAATTACTTTCATCGCTTGGGCATCCGTATTGGCGACAATGAACTCAACACCTTCGATTACATGTTTCAACATATGGTTGACGGCGTTGCCGCCGCCACCGCCGACGCCAATCACTTTAATGATCGCGTTTGATTCGATTTGATCGACGATCTCGAACATTTAATTACCCTCTCAGTTAGAAATTTCCCTGGATCCACTGCCGAACCCGATTGAACATGCTTCCCTGCGTACCAAGCCAACTTAGTCGAGGCCGGACTTCTTGGTCGCGTCCATACGCCAGAAGACCTGCCAGAACTGCATTGGCTGGATCTTGTAATAACCCATCGAGTCCGTCTTGATGGGCTTGTTTCAGTACCCGACATGGACACTGCAACATACTCTCGAAAACTTGTGCGATTCCCGGTAATGCGGCCGTTCCGCCACACAACACAATGCCCGTTGACGCCTCTTCAAACCGTCCAGATTGACGAAGCCGCTCACCTAAGATTTCAGCGATTTCTTCAACACGTGGCTGAATGAAGGCAGTTAACTGCTGCAAGCTGATCGTTTCTGCCGGGCGATCAGCAAGCTTCTTGACCTGCACGGTTTCAGCTGGTGGTGCAAAGCGCGTGTGCGCATAAGCGCATTGCACCTTCAAATCCTCGGCATCGCCGAGTGGAGTCTTTAATGCGACAGCAAGATCATGCGTCAACAATTCGCCCCCCATTGGCATCACTTGTAACCAGGCGGGTGCGCTTTCTGAAATCACCATGGCATCAATCGTGCCGATCCCAATATCGGCAATACACACACCAAGTTCGCGCTCATCTGGCAACACCAACTGACTGATCGCAAGCGCAGACGGAATCAAGACGGAAGCCTCGAGGCCCGCAAGTTTTAGGCATTTCTTCAAATTATTGATCACGTGGGTCGCACCAGTAATGACATGAACATGCGCATCCAACCGATTACCTGTCATCCCGTGGGGTAAGCGAATACCGGTCTGACTATCCAACGTAAATGATCGCGGAATGACACTCAAAATCTCACGTTCAGGTATTTGCGCCTGGGCCTGCACTTGTTCCATCGCTTGGGTCAACAAGATATCGGTCACCTCATGATGATTAAGAATCACCGTCCCTGAAATGTCTTGTCCCAGAATGTGCGATCCACCCACAGATACCAGTGGATCAGTGAGTTTGGTCCCGGCCATTTGATTCGCTTCAGCTACCGAACGGACGAGTGCATCGACCACTGAATCAATCTGAATTACCACGCCTTGCTTCAAACCACCACAGCGTGCGCGACCGAGACCTCGGACAGCGATGCGACGGTCCTCCATGATCTCAGCAACGGCGGCTATTATTTGACTTGAGCCAATATCGATGACCAGTAGATGACTCACTGGGCAACCCTCCAAGCCAAGGCAACGCCATTGTTATAACGCGCGTCAATCTCTTGCACCTTCGCGAGCTTCTCGCCATCTAAATGGTTCAAGACATCACGCGCGCGTGCGAGCCGCCCTAAAATGTCAACGCGCCCAAGCTGCAGATTGATTCCGTTATGCAAGGCGATTTGCCATCCCAAATCATGACCACGTGATACAGACACGACTTCGGAGAAATCGGATAGACGGTCTGAGAACACCCCGTAATGGCTATAAACCTGCATGGTTTCAGATAACGCCCCATAGAGTCGTGGCAATAGTTCGTTTGCCGGAGTAGGTGGCTCAAAGAGATCACCGGATAACCCGAGGTACTGCGTATCATTGTAAATTGCGACCGGACGCTGCTCAGTGATCTCGATCAAAAGTGTATCTGGCCAAACTCGCCGCGCTGATGCACTTGCAATCCAAGGATGCGACTCAACTTCAGAAATTACCTGCGAGAGTGTGGTTTCTAGGTAATTCCTGTTGAACCTAATACTCAGGTCGCGCGTCAGTGCGCTGGCATCCAAGTAGCGTAAATCACCTTGCAATTGAACCTGCCGAATCTGCACGTTCTGTAACAGATGGCTCAGGCCACCTGCCGCGATCGACCCTGTCACACCAAGCCCTAGCAAGAGTAATACTAGTCTCCAATGTGTGACTGTTCGATTGGTAATCTGTTTCATCGTCATGGCGAAACCTCCGCATCAAGAAGGATTTGTTCAATCAACATCGGCATATCCATTCCCGAGGCACCTGCGGCTTTTGGTACCAATGAATGACTTCCCATGCCGGGCACCGTGTTGCACTCGATCAAGAGTAAATGACCTGTTTCGTCCATCATGAAGTCCACACGACCCCAAGTCCGGCATCCGAGCGCATCGAACGCTTCAAGCGCCAACTGCTGCGCTTCTGCCTCAAGCTCGGGACTTAAACCCGATGGAATCTGATATTCAGTGTCGTCGGCCTGATACTTCGCTCTATAGTCATAAAACTCTGAGTGTGGCTGAATTCCAATCACAGGAAGCGCCAAGCCTCGGACAATGCCTACAGTGATTTCCGGTCCCGGCAGCAAGGGTTCCACCAACACCCGCGTATCATGTTTAAGCGCATCGACGAGGGCTTCCTTTAATTGAACGCCACCGTGAACAACATGCGCACCAACTGATGAGCCCTCGTGCGCTGGCTTCACAAACAATTCAGGACCCAATCGCTTGATACAAATATCGGCTTGCTCAAGGTCATTCACCACAACCATCGGTGAAGTGGGTAGTCCGAGTGATTCCCACACTTGCTTAGTTCTTGGCTTATCCAAGGCGAGGGCTGAAGCACCGACACCTGAGCCCGTGAACGGAATACCCAGCGCACATAATAGTCCCTGTAACACGCCGTCTTCCCCAGGACGCCCGTGAACCAGATTGAAGACACGTGTTGGATTCGCAGCCATCAATGGTTCAACAAGTCCATCTTTGATATCGAGCTCAATCGGTGTGATACCCAATTCACGCATTGCGGCTGCCACGATTTTTTTTCCATCACGTGAAACATCCGCTTCGGATCCAAACCCACCGTAGAGAAGCACAATCCGTTCACTGGCCCAGTTCATTGCTCACCTCCAAGGGTTGCAACCATTTGGGATGGCAATCGTCCAATCGAGCCGGCACCTTGCACCAACACAACATCGTTTGGTTCCACTAACGCACCCACGCGCTCAATGACCTGATCAAACTCGCCTTCAACATAGGGTCGGCACCGACCAAGCCGTCGAACACTCTGAGCGAGATCTTTCGATTCCGCACCAACAATGGGTGGTTCACCTGCGGGATACACCGGCATCAGTACTAGCTCATCCGCACGATTCAACACGGAGACAAAATCATCGAATAAATCCTGGGTCCGGGAATAACGGTGTGGCTGAAACACACTGACTAAACGACGGCCGGGATAAGCACCCCGAACTGTATCGAAGGTCACGTCCAGTTCTTTCGGGTGATGACCGTAGTCGTCAATGACTGGAATTTGCTGCCCGCACTTTTGGATGAAGCCCGTCAGTTGGAAGCGACGACCAACTCCCTGGAATTCACTCAATGCTCTGACCAAAGATTCATCATTCACACCAAGATGATCAGACAACGCGACGACGGCAAGCGCGTTTAATACGTTGTGACGACCGGGCATTGAAAGCGTCACTTTGAGATTGTTGTCATCCGGACGCACCACTTCGAAGTGAGTTGTTAAACCGTCTGTAGTGATATCAATGGCACGATAATCCGCATCTGATTCAATGCCAAATGTCAGAAACATTCGACCAACATTGGGCAGTAACTCAGTCACCACATCGTCATCAGCATTCGCTATCACCAGACCGTAAAATGGCAGGTTCTGCAAAAACTGCACAAACGTTTGTTTAAGTCGTCCGAAGTCGCCGCCATAGGTTGACATATGATCAGCATCAATATTCGTCACAATCGCGATCATTGGCTTTAAAACCAAGAATGATGCATCACTCTCATCAGCCTCAGCCACCATGTATTCGCTGGCACCTAAACTTGCATTGGTATCTGCTTGATTGAGTTTTCCGCCAATAATGTAAGTCGGATCCAACCCGCCTTCAGCAAGCACAGAAGCCGCCAATGATGTGGTCGTTGTCTTACCGTGCGTTCCGGAAATGGCAATGCCATGTTTAAATCGCATCAGTTCAGCAAGCATCTGTGCTCTCGGAATAACAGGGATTCTCGCAGCTAAGGCGCTCGCAACTTCTGGATTCGTGCGGTCAATTGCACTTGATACGACCACCACCTCTGAGCCCTCAATATTGGACTCGCGATGGCCGATATGAATTGTTGCACCCAAACGCGCAAGTCGCTCAGTGGCTGGCCCTTCTCGTAAATCTGAACCTGATACAACGTATCCTTGGTTCAAAAGGACTTCTGCGATTCCGCTCATGCCAATTCCGCCAATTCCAACGAAATGCATGCACTGAATTTGGCCCATCCGATTAACCATAAGCCACCTGCATGACACAATCGGCGACCTGTTTTGTGGCTTCAGGTTTTGCAACAGTGCGCGCAGCATGCGCCATCTGTGTAAGATTGTCGGGGGCAGCAAGAATATCAGAGAGTTTGGCAACAAAGATGTCGAGATCTTTTTCTTGGACCACAACTGCAGCACCTGCATTTAGCAATTGCTGACCATTTTTCGTTTGGTGATCATCCACGGCGTATGGGAATGGAATGAGTACCGATGGCATTGCAGCACCTGCTAATTCAGACACTGTTAGAGCCCCGGCCCGACAAACGACGATATCTGCGTCTCGGTAAGCTTCATCCATCCGGCTTATAAATGCGACAACAGTGGCGTCAAGATCAAGTGCTTGATACTGCTCACTCACGTCCTGCTGTCCTGAAACACCCGACTGGTGAGTCACCTCAATTCCGAACTGGCTCGCTACGGCTTGAAGCTTGTCGGGTAATTGCTCATTCAGGAATTTTGCACCCTGTGATCCACCGATCACCAAGAGACGAGTGGTTTCACCAGGTTGACGTTCCTCGGCAATCCGCTGACGACCCACCGAATCGATTTCCGGGCGAATTGGATTGCCGACACACTCAGCCCCCTGAATGACATCTGGAAATGCGGTTAACACCTTGGTTGCGAATTTAGCCAAATATTGATTCGTCATCCCAGCTACAGCGTTCTGTTCATGGATGACAACGGGAACCTTCATTATCTTCGCAGCGATCCCACCTGGACCTGCCGGATAGCCACCAAAGCCAACACATACCGATGGTTTGAGGCGTATCATGAGAATTAGAGCTTGAATTAGCGAAATGCCAAGTCGTATTGGACCTGTAACTCGCTGCAGTCCGTGTTTGCCGCGAAGTCCACGAACCACGAGGTAATGAATCGGTATTTGTTTTTCGGGGACCAGTTGTCCCTCGAGACCGTATTTTGACCCAATCCAATGGACCGTTTCACCACGCTTGATGAGTTCTTCAGCCACAGCCAACCCTGGGAAAATATGCCCACCTGTGCCTCCGGCCATGACACATATTGGTTGTTTCATGACCGTCCTCCAAGCAGATTATCAGCACTAATTCTCGCAATCACACCAAGGCTGACCGCAGTCACGACCAGTGAGCTGCCGCCATAGCTCAATAACGGAAGAGTTAAACCGGTGGTTGGCGCCAAGCCAACGTTGACCCCGAGATTAATCAGTATTTGGAGAGCGATGAGAAGAACTAATCCATAGGTGAAATAGGCAGCAAATGGGCGATCACCCAATTCCGCTCGTCGCCCGATCAGAAGACCACGCCAGATCAAATATGTCATCACAGCAACCGTACTCAGAGCTCCAACAAGCCCAAGCTCTTCAGCTAGGATCGCGAAGACAAAGTCGGTATGCGCCTCTGGCAGGTAAAAGAGCTTTTGAACTGAATTACCGAGACCCATCCCAAACAGTTCTCCTCGACCAAATGCGAGAAGAGCTTGAGTCAGCTGGTAACCAGCGCCGTATCGATCGGCCCAGGGGTTGAAAATGGTTTCAATTCTCTCGAATCGATAGGGCTCAATCACTGCCAAAAAGACCAGACCGAGCACAAGTGCTGAGCCAAAAACAAGATATTGGGTAAATGGCACGCCAGCGAGCAGTAACACCCCCATCACGGCACCACTTAACACTAACAGAGTTCCGTAATCCGGTTCCATCAACAGAAGAACCGCAATTAGCCCAACCACAGCCATCGGCTTCACAAATCCACTGAATTGCCGACGCACTTCCTCAAGCCGACGAACGAGGTAGGAAGCCAAGAACAACATCATCGTAAATTTGACAAACTCCGATGGTTGTAGATTGAAAAAGCCAAGATCTAACCATCGCGTCGCACCCTTCACCGTTAGGCCGACACCTGGAATCAAAATAATGGCGAGAAGGATCATCGATAGCAGTAGAAAATGCGTGGCATAGTGGTACCACCATCGAGTCGGGATCAAATAAGCAACGACACTGCCGGCCGATGCAATCGCAAGAAATAACCCGTGCTTCACCGCAAAACTGAATGGCTGGCCATGCCGATCTGAGGCAACCTCAATTGAACTCGACGCAACCAACAGCAACCCAAGACACGCGAGTGCGCATGCCGCGAGAACAAAATGAATATCCGGCAGTCCCAAGGGCACGAAATCAGACCGGCGAATCTCACACTTCACGGTGCGCCTCCACCAACGTCTCAAAGTAGTCGCCACGCGCTTGGTAATTCTGAAATTGATCAAAGCTTGCGCAAGCCGGACTCAACAGCACAACATCACCTGCAACAGCCTGTTGGACAGCCAAAGCGAATGCCTCATCCAGAGTTTCTACTGCAGTGGCCTGATCTCCCAATACATCAAGAAACCGGTGCCTATCTCGTCCAAAAGCAAATATGTGATGACAATGGACACGAACCGTTTTTACCCAGGCAGTGAGATCGGCATCTTTGCTTTCACCGCCGGCAAGCAAATACAAATGACCGTCTGCTTCAATACTCGACACCGCGGTTGCAGAGGCTCCAACATTGGTGCCTTTGGAATCATTGATGAATCGAACACCATTGACTGGGACACGCTCATCCATACGATGTCGTAAGCCGGTGTGTTCACGTAGGGCAGCGACAGCAATCGCCTTATCGATACCGATGAGATGACAAATTCCAAAAGCAGCCATCGCATTTTGGATCATATAGCGACCAGACATCGGTAAATCGGAAACCGCCATCCATGGATCAGCACCTAGAGAGATCCATTCGTCTCCGTCAACCACCATCACTCCAAACTGACGAAAATCGGGATGCTGTAGCGCAAATTTAATCGTCGGCGTCTGATCCGGAACCAAGGGTTGGGACAATGGATCATCCGAGTTGACAACGATGGCACCAACACCCTCGAAAATTCGATGTTTTGCTTGATGATAAGCAATCATTGAACCGTGCCAATCCAAATGATCAGGAGACATATTCAGACAAGTCGCAACCGTCGCTTTTAGGCGCCGCGTGCGTTCAAGTTGGAAGCTCGATAGCTCAAGTACAGCAAACGACTCATCTCTGCGCTTTGCCAATAAGTCGAGTGCTTGCGGGCCAAGATTGCCTCCGACTAACACATGTCTTCCGTCAGCCTTCATGATTTCCGCAACCAATGAAGTCACTG
This sequence comes from uncultured Litorivicinus sp., assembly GCA_902558075.1. Taxonomy (GTDB): domain Bacteria; phylum Pseudomonadota; class Gammaproteobacteria; order Pseudomonadales; family Litorivicinaceae; genus HIMB30. Next base: position 42,389 of record CACECO010000005.1, read on the forward strand.
TCGACTTGGCGTTCGAACCGGTGATTGCGATGAGCGGTTGATTTTCAGGCCAAGCGCGTCTGAATATCTGAATATCACTGATTAAGCGCGCGGAAGTTTGATCCAAGCCGTCGGTCGTTGGCGGAACACCCGGACTCACAACAATCTCTTCAAACCGATCTAGATAATTAGTCGTTAGCGGTCCAAAATAAGTTGCAACACCAGGAAACTGTGCATTAAATTCTTGTTCCAACGCATCGAATTGCCGAGTATCGGCAATCTCAAAATGAACTCCTAACTCTTGAAAATGCCGCGCAACAGCCCGGCCAGTCGGTCCGGCACCGACAATGAGGCGTTTGCTACTCGCGATTAAAGACATTGATTACCTCAATTTCAAGGTGGCAAGACCCACCAGAACCAACATCACGGAAATAATCCAGAACCGCACAATCACACGAGGTTCAGGCCATCCCTTTAATTCAAAATGATGGTGAATTGGAGCCATTCGGAAGAGGCGTTTGCCAGTGAGTCGGAAACTTGCAACCTGTAGCATCACCGACACCGTTTCGAGTACGAAAATTCCGCCCATAATGAAGAGCACCAGCTCTTGACGGACCATCACTGCCACGACACCAAGCGCTGCGCCAAGTGACAATGCCCCCACATCACCCATGAACACCTGAGCGGGATAGGTGTTAAACCAGAGAAATCCTAACCCGGCGCCGACCATCGCGCCAAGGAAGACGACCAGCTCTCCGGTACCGGGGATAAATGGGATGAAAAGATACTGAGAAAAAATCGCATTACCGGTCAGATAAGCGAAAACACCAAGAGCTCCGGCAACCAATACAGTCGGTAGAATCGCCAGACCATCCAGACCATCAGTGAGATTGACAGCGTTGGATGTTCCCACAATTACAAAATAAGTGAAGATTATGTAACCGAAGCCAAGAGGGATCAAAAAATCCTTGAAAAAAGGTACAAGAAGCGTGGTCTCAGCCGGGGTTTTTGCGATTTGATAGAGAGCGATGGCTGCAACTAGCCCCACAATCGATTGCCCGAGATATTTCGATTTAGCTGAGAGCCCTTTGGAGTTCCCCAAAACAACTTTTTTCCAATCATCAACCCAACCGATGACGCCGAATCCCAACATAACAAGAAGAGCAATCCACACATACATATTGGTTAAATCACCCCATAGAAGCGTTGAGGCGGTGATACAAACGAGAATTAATACTCCCCCCATTGTGGGAGTCCCCTGTTTCGAGAAATGCGTTTCAGGTCCATCACGTCGAACCGACTGTGCGATTTGGCGGGTTTCTAGTGAGCGGATTACCCAGGGACCGACAAATAGCGCGGTTATCAATGCCGTCAAAACACCTAAAATTGAACGAAGGGTCAAATACTGGAAAACGGCAAAACCCGGCTCAAATGTGCTGAGATAGTTGGCTAACCAAAGCAACACAGCTACTGCCCTCCCTGTTGCAGTTTGAGTGTGTCAATCACTCGGTCCATATGCGCCGATCTTGATCCCTTCACCAGAATCACATCCGCGTCTCGAGCACTTTCAATCAACGAAGCGCTGACCTCATCGTGCGTTGGGAGATACTGTGCGTTCTCGCCATAGCCCTCAGCAATTGGATTCGCGGTACCCGTTGCAATCAGTCGATCAATCCCTTTTGATTTGGCATACACACCAAGCGCATGCATTTCCTGTTCGGCTAAATCACCAAGCTCACTCAAACCACCCATTGTCAAAATACGAAACCCAGAACGAGTCGCCAGCCAGTCAATTGCCGCCCTAACAGCTTGTGGACTCGCGTTGTAGGTATCGTCGATCAATAGAGTTTTTCCCATTTGGATCGGCGTCATGCGTCCCGGCTCAATGGATGCTGCTTCAAGGCCCTGAATGATCGCTTGATCAGTTGCACCGGCAGCGATTGCCATTGCAGACGCAAGTGCTGCGTTTTCCATAAAGTGGAGACCAAGTGTCGGTAATGACGCGTTGATCTCCCGATCGGCATAAACTATCTGCACTCTTTGATCAGAAACTTGAGACCAGATCAGATCTGCATTCGTTCGTCCGACACTGATGATGTGACGAGAACCAGCCCTCTTCACCCATTCCCGGAATGCAGGCTCGTCGCGATTAAGGATGATTGTTCCGTCGATTGCAGTGTGATCAATGATTTCACCTTTGCCTCGAATCACACCGTCTAGTGATCCAAAACCCTCAAGGTGAGCAGCACGAGCATTCAGAACCGCTGAGATTTGGGGCTGAACAATCGATGCCAGATGATCAATCTCACCGATCGCGGATGCCCCAAGTTCAAATAAAGCGAAGCGGTGGTGGGGGCGAAGACGTGCCATTGTCAGTGGCACACCCAAGTGATTATTCAAATTCCCTTGAGTCACGAGTATCGATTCCGAGCTTGATGCTCTGACCATTTCAGCGAGTATTGACGCCAAAAATCCGCGCGTACTGGTCTTCCCCTGGCTCCCGGTTAGGGCGAACACTTCACCCACAAATGAATCACGGATTGCGCGTGCGATATCACTCATCGCGCACTCGGTGTCTTTAACGAAAATTGTTGGCAGTGTTTTTATTGGCTTTGATACGAGCGCCGCAGATGCGCCACTTTGAGCCGCATTATCAATGAAATCATGGCCGTCACGCTCGGTCACTAAAGCAACAAATAAATCCCCTTTTGTCACCTTTCGGCTATCGATTGCCAATCCAGAGATCATCGGATTCCCCTCGACAGTTCCACTGACAACGGACGCGATATCACTCAATGGACTAGGAAGCATGCTGGGCCTCTGAGTTCATCAAGCCGATTAATCGCGCAACCTCAGCCCGGTCGGAGTAGACCGCTGTCGTTTGCCCGATAGTCTGGGTATTTTCATGACCTTTACCAGCAAGCAATACCCAATCATCGGTAGCCGCATTTTCAACTACAAATCGAATTGCTTGCGCTCGATCCGGCTCCTCTAAAACCGGCGCTTTCGTCATGCCTGATCGAATGTCGTCAATAATCTTTTGAGGTGACTCAGAGCGAGGATTATCCGAAGTCAAAACAACATGATCCGACCATTCTGATGCTACACGACCCATCAATGGTCGCTTCCCAATATCCCGATCGCCTCCACAACCAAAGACTGACCAGACCTCGCCGTCACATTGGGTCTGGCAAGTCCTAATAGCATTCTCAAGGGCGTCAGGTGTATGCGCGTAATCGACTACAACAGTGGCGAAGTGTGGCGCGCTAAAACACTCCATTCGCCCAGGGGCTGCCTGTAATTTTGAAATGAGCGCCAGTACTTGCTCGATATCTTCCGGGAATAATGTGGTGATCGTAGCAATCGCAGCCATCATGTTTGATGCATTAAAGGCGCCTAGCAAACTCGTCTTTAATTTATAACCAACCCCATTGATCGATACGTGGATTCTTGATCCATGAGCAATGGGCTGAATTGCCTGTATATCGACATGCGCTGCGCCATATCCATATTTGGTGATAGTTGCAGGTTGAGAATGTTCTGACATTGTGCGACAAAAGGCATCGTCAACGTTGAAGACAGCCGCCTGTAAATCGAAATCTCGAAACAGACGCGCCTTCGCGTCGCCATAGGCCGTCATTGTTTGGTGATAATCCAAGTGGTCGCGCGTGAGGTTAGTCATAACACCAACAGTGAAAGGAATACCATCCGCACGTCCCTGATCTAGTGCGTGCGATGATACTTCCATCGCAACGAAGTTCACGCCTTTGTCACGAAGTTCTGCAAATATCAAAGCGAGCATGATCGCGTCTGGCGTCGTTCGGTCTGACTCACTGATCTTTTCTGCGCCAACCGAGACACCCAAAGTTCCAATTTGCGCCGCCTTCAGACCAAGATGATCCGCCAGTTGCGCAATGAAGTGAACAGTCGTCGTTTTTCCATTGGTGCCCGTCACTCCCACAATGCACATCCCTGAGCAAGGGTTTCCATAAAATGCATGTGCAATGCGTCCAATCTGACGCTTCAATCCAGGTATATGCAAAACTGGGATCATGTTGGGAACTGGTCCATCCCAACCATCATAGATTACTGCCGATGCACCAGCTGTGATTGCAGCGTCAATGTAATCCATCCCATGCCCAGCCGAGCCCTGCGTCGCGACAAAAAGTGTTCCATCGACAACTTGGCGTGAATCAAGAGTGAGCCCTGCCACATCAACACCTGACGCTCTATCATCATCAAGACCGATCTCTGCGAGCAAACGATCTAAACGCATCAGTGATCCCTCCCTGCAAAAATCGACCGATCGAGTTTGTCGGGTGGAATGTCATAAATTCGCATCACATCATCCATGACATCAGCGAACACAGGGGCTGCCACCTGCCCACCGTAGTATTGTTGCGATCTTGGATCGTCGACGGAAATCGCCATAACAAAACGAGGGTCGGCAATTGGCGCTAGACCTACGAAACTGGAAATGTACTGACGGCTTGCATAGGACCCATTGGCGTATTTCATCGTTGTTCCAGTTTTTCCACCAACGTGATACATCGGAATCTGAGCCCATCGTGCTGTACCACCCTCCTCGGTTACCGCTTGCAACATCGGTAAGACTTGCCTCACCGTCTCTTCTTCAAAGATCCGCGTAGGCTTCGGTGTCACACCCTTGGCTAATAATGTCAATGGCTGCAAAATGCCGCCATTAGCAAACACACTGTAGGCTTGAGCCAACTGGATTGTTGTAATGTTCAAGTTATATCCGTAGGACAGTGCTGCACGATCAAGGTCTCGCCAGGTCGCATAACTTGGCAGGAAACCCTCTTCCTCACCAGGAAATCCCGTTGCAGTTGGTTGCCCAAGTCCCAATAACGCAAGACGATCTCTCAAAGCAGAGGGCTCCATCATCATTGCAATTTTGGTAGTTCCCACATTGGATGACTTGGCAATCACTGTATTGACATCAATTTCACCGTAATTACTGACATCGCTGATCACATGGCCCTGCACTCGCATCCGACCCGGTGATGTTTCGATCAATGTCTCAGGTTTAACAAGACCCAGATCGAGCGCAGTGGCAACGGTAAACGGCTTGATTGGCGAGCCTGGCTCCATTAAATCAGTCACTGGACGATTACGGATTCGCTCCGGGGTTCGAGTCGACATATCATTTGGATTGAATGCGGGTTGTGCTGCCAAAGCCAGCACTTCACCGTTCCAAGCATCCACCAGAACCGCACTACCACCAGCAGCCCGCGCTCGCGCAACAGCCTCCTTCAGTGCACGGTAGGTCAAATACTGAAGGCGTAAGTCGATTGAGAGTCGAAGATCGCGGCCTTGTTGAACCTCCTGACCCGCGCTGACGTATCGAACAACGTTTGCGCGACGGTTTCTGAGCACATGACGAAGACCATCTCGACCCGATAGCCAGTTGTTGTATGAGAGCTCAAGGCCTTCTTGACCTTGATCTTCAATATTGGTGAATCCAACGAGGTGAGATGCGACCTCTCCGGCAGGATAAAATCGACGAAACTGTCGAACGACTTCGACACCCTCAAGCTCGAGGTCTTCGATCTGACTTGCGCGCTCCGGCGTCACATAGCGAGACAAATACAGAAAAGGAGAGGGACTTCGAGCTACCCGATCGCGCAGCTTTTCAGGGTCTGTACGCAGGAATGGCGCGAGCGTTTCAGGCCACGCAGAGTCTGCCAGTTTTTTCGGTCTTACAGCGATCGCAGCGACTGGTGTCGAGATCGCTAAAGGCTGCGCAAATCTATCAGTAATCATGCCACGATATGCTGGAATTTTTTGATAGCGAATCGTGATCTCATCACTTATGTCACGCAGATGTTGTGTTTCAAAGACATGCAGCCAGACAAGACGACCACAAACTGTCGTCACTAAAAGCCCGAGAATGGTTCCGACAAACCAAAGTCTCCAGCGACTTGATGCCTGACGAATTTGTGTGCTCATTATGGACGCTCCATCATGATGACATTGTCGCGACCTGGCGGGCTGAGCGATAAATGATCGCGGGCCATTGCATCGATGCGCATATCAGCCGACACCGCACCACGCTCGAGCATCAATCGCCCCCATTCAATCGTGAGGCGATCGCGTTCAGCACGGAGCTCCTGTAACGCAGAGTACATCTGACGCGTTTGATATGCTGTTTCAATGACATACATCGAGGTCACAAAAACACTGATCACCAGTAAGATCGATAGCCAAATATCTGACCGATGGAACCATTGCATCAGGCTGCCTCTGTCCGTTCAGCAACTCGAAGCACCGCGCTTCGTGCTCGCGGATTGAGGCGAAGTTCCTCATGGCCCGCTTTAATGGCTTTGCCAACCAGCTTCAATTTCGGTTGTGCAATACTGTCAGGCAGAGGCATCCGGGGATCGCCCTTTGGTGGACGCGATGCGTCACGCAAAGCCCGCTTCACCAACCGGTCTTCAAGCGAATGGAAAGAAATCACGGCCAATCGCCCACCTGCCTTAAGACGATTCATCGCCGCTCCAAGGCCTTGCTCGACCTCAGCTAACTCACTGTTGATATACAAACGAATCCCCTGAAAGGACCGGGTTGCAGGATGTTTATTCTGATCTTTTCTTGGTTGTGCGTTGGTCACAATTTGACTGAGCTGAGTAGTCGTTGCAATCGGCGCAAGTTTACGTGCTTCAACGATTGCTTTCGCAATTCTTCGCGAAAATCGCTCCTCACCAAATACCCAAAGAACATTTGCGATCTCATCGGTATCAGCACGCGCAATCCAGTCGGCTGCTGATTCGCCAGCTGTTGGATCCATACGCATATCTAGGAGACCATCTGCTTGAAAGCTAAAACCACGCTCGGGCTCATCAAGCTGTGGAGACGACACGCCGAGATCCATCAAAATCCCATCGACTCGACTGACTGCGAGAGAATCAAGCGCTGGCTCAAGTTCCGAGAAAGCCGTATGCGCAATCTCAAATCGCGGATCCTCTTGAGCAAGGTTACGAGCGACAGCGACCGCGGAGGGATCCCGATCAAGCCCAATCAATCGACCACTTTCGCCCAGCTCAGCCAAAATAGCTCTTGAGTGACCGCCTCGGCCGAATGTGCAATCGAGATATAACCCATCACGCTGAATACAGAGGGCAGTCAGCGCTTCATGAAGTAGCACTGGTATGTGACTCATCGCACCCTCCCTTACAGCGACAAATTGATCAGTTCGACAGAGGCATCGTCATCAATCGTCTCGTTGAGGTATGTCTCTGTCATCGAAGTCCAGCGCGCCTCACTCCAGATTTCGAACTTCTGACCCTGACCGACCAGAATCAATCGTTTATCGAGTTCCGCGTGATCTCGGTGCATCGCGGGGAGGAGAAGACGATTGGCTGCATCAAGATCGAGTTCGGTGGCGTAGCCCACCATCAGGTGCTGAAGGCGCCGCGCCTGACGACTGGTTGAATTCGGGAGCGCGTTGACCTGGGACTCAATCACTTCCCAGTCAGCTAGCGGGTACAGTAAAAGACAGCGATCGAATGGATGTACCGTTAAAACCATATGGCCATCACAACGATTGGTCACGCGATCCCGATATTTAGCCGGTAATGCTGCGCGCCCTTTTGCATCGAGGTTGATCGGGTTAATCCCGCGAAACACTGCCTTCTCCTTGGTCAATTCTGGGTCAGAACATAATAATTACCCACAACTCACCACTTTCTCCCACACTAAAACTCTATTTACCCACCTAGAGACAGTCAAATCATCTGCGCACCATTGCGCCGAGACATTGAAAATTGGTATTCAAAGAAGGATTTAAAATATTAAAAAATATAAGAAAATTAATTTAATGAGCGGCTGATAAAATGCACAAAAATTCAGTGCTTTGATTCGTGGGCAAAGTGGAAAAATTGGAGTTAGCCGATAAGCCGGGTTCTGTCGTGGACAATCATTCATCTAGGCATAGCGTCACCGCTATGCTCAAGCAACCTACCCGAATCCAACGCGAGGCACGCCGAACGGATTCCTATTTGGTCTTGCTCCAGGTGGGGTTTACCTTGCCATCACGTGTTACCACTGATGCGGTGCGCTCTTACCGCACCCTTTCACCCTTACCGACTGCGTCGGCGGTCTGCTTTCTGCTGCACTTTCCGTAGGCTCACGCCCCCCAGGGGTTACCTGGCACCTTGCCTCGAGGAGCCCGGACTTTCCTCTCCTGTGAAACAGCAGCGATTGCCTGGCTAACTCGCGCGCAGTGTCTATGCTCCGGGCTCGCCAGTCAATTGGCGATATAAGATTCGCTTCGGCACTCCAGTGAACTCAGACGCCAATGCGGCCGCTTTTGATGGTGGTAATTCACGAGCGAGTACACGAAGAATCTGATCCGCATCAACACTCGATTGCGTTCGATCAGCACTCCCTGGCCCCACAAGGACAACAAACTCTCCTCGGATCCGATCGGAATTGTCCGCAAACCAATCTGCACACTGTCCTGCGACGACACGAATCAGTTGTTCATGGATTTTTGTGAGCTCTCTAGCAAACACAACTTTTCGCCCAGACGCTATCCGGTCCAGTCGTTCTGCAAAGTCTACGATACGATGCGGAGCCTCATAAAAAATCAATGTCCCGTCGTAAGACAGAGCACGCTCAAGCTCTTGCTCACGCGCACTCGATTTGGTTGATAGAAAGCCAAAAAAATGGGAAGGCGCGGCTGGAAAACCACTCACTGACAGCGCGGCTGTCAACGCAGAGGGACCCGGGACAGGAATCACCTGAAATCCTTTTTCAACGACCTTTTCAACAAGCAATCGTCCCGGATCACTAATCCCAGGGGTCCCAGCATCTGAAATGAGGGCTAACGATTGGCCTAACTCTAGCGACTCGATAACTCGATCTGCTTTCCCCGCTTCGGAATGGGCATTTAGCGATACCATCCGAGTCGATACATTGACAAATTTTAAAATCTGACCGCTCACTCGAGTATCTTCCGCTAAAATCACATCTACACGGTCCAAGACATTAATTGCTCTCGAGGAGAGATCAGTCCATTGGCCAATCGGCATTGCGACAACATAAAGCGCTAATGGTAAAGTGGTAACTTGGTCATTTTGCGACACTATAGGGATCCATTTTTTGTTACGCGTTAAGCCTGCACGAAAACCCACGTTGAGAACAAGCGCTTTAGTCGGTCTGGTATTCATCGCCGGATGTCAGCAACAGGTGAAACCTCCAGTGTTCGAGTTTCCTCGCGCGGAGCAAACTACGAAGGCGCCTGAACCGCCTATTGAGCCCAACCAACAACCGCAGATCGATGTATTGCCGAAGCAAATCGATTGGAATCGCGGTTCTCGTGAGATCGCGCGAACCGAGATATCGCCAGCAGGTCGCGACAGAACGCAACCGACGCGCCAAGATTCCCAAGCGCCGCAACAAGAGGGAGCCATCTCGGTCAATCCATCAACGATGATTGAAACGAACGAAACAGGATCTTCAGAAGCAATTGCACTAGCCGTTAGACCCTCGATCAAGCCGATCGATGAAACACCAGCAATCGCAGCACAACCAACGACCTCGACTGACCTTCGCCAACCAGTTTCAGAGCGTGCAGTCGTGATCACCGGACAGCCTAATGAGACCCAGCTAACCATCGATGATTCGGTGAGGACAGCAGCCGATAAGTTAGCGGAAAATGAGCCTGAACTGGCGATACTGACGATCAATGCGATCAATCCAAAATCACTCTCGAGTGCTCAACGAGCTGAGGCCCTTCGGTTGAAAGGAGAGGCGTATCGACAACTTGATATGTCGATTGCCGCACTTCGATTCGATGCGGAGCGTTTGCGATATCTCGACGATCAGACACTCAGTAAGGCCACACGTAATATCCTTGAAGCGCTAGCCGATCTACCCGAGCGTTTACGACAGGATTTGAGCGCCGGAACTGATCCATTGGCGGGGCTAGCCCACGCATTATCTTTGCTAATGGCTCCGTCCGAAGACGGGATATGGCAATGGCTTCGGAAGTACCGCACTCATCCACTGCTTCGCGCGGAACTTCCTGAGTACAGTTTCCTCACTACCATCAATCCACCCAAGGACTTCAACGTCACCGTATTACTCCCTCTATCCGGGGATCTTGGGAACGCTGGGCGTGCGATCCGTGATGGAATGCTCTATGAATACCAACGGCAGCAATCTGACCTCGGCGTTGCACTACAGATCCTAGACACAGAAAAGCTGTCAAACACAGACACAATTGCGATTGGACAATCCACAGATACAGAATTCATCATCGGCCCGCTGCAAAAAGACAAGGTGGCCGGATTACTTGAGTCAAAGCCGCGCGTGCCTGTTCTGGCACTGAACCGTGTCAAAACAGATGCACTGGATTTACCAACTCCAGTTTACAGTCTCAGCCTCGCTATCGAGGATGACGCCCAATCGGCTATTAATCATGTCGCGCGTGACGTGGATCAGCCGCGGGTTTTGGTGTTCCATGCCGATTCATCTCTCGGCGAGCGTGCGGCAAATGCCATTCAGAAGCAACTCACAGCGGTTGGCGGCTCGTCTGGTGGTCAATTCACTCTCGATAGTAAAAAACCTGAAACAGCAATCATTACAGCTTTTGGGGTCAATGACAGCGATAATAGGCGCCGACAATTGTCAAAAACGTTGGGTTTACGCCTCGAACATACCACCAGAATTCGACAAGACATGACTGCGGTCGTTGTCCATACAGATCCGAAAAGAGCACAACAAATTCGCCCCCTCCTTGATTTCTATTATCTGGATGAGACTCCCGTCTACCTTATCGGTGCCTATCGGCCTGACATCAACGAGATCGCTGAAGATCTCCGCAACAGCCAATTAATGGTCACTCCATGGGACCTCGGAACAGAAGAAAAGCAGATGTTGGCGGATCGGACAAATGCCCAAGGCGTCTTCGGCTCGCTCGTTGGTATTGGCATTGATGCAGTCCGCATGGCCATGCAACTCGGGTTTGGTGGCTCAACCTCGATCCGAGGACAAACCGGCTTTCTAACGCTAGGTCCCGATTCCATGATCCAGCGTCAACTATCAACGATTCGGATTACCAATAACGAGCAAGTCATTGCGACCGACTGGGAGCCCGCGCCCACACTGCTGCACTCGGAGTTGCTTGATGCAAACTGACGAGATTCTAGAAGAACGGATCGCGATACGGATTGCCAAAGCGACTGACGCGTTACAGCAAAGTTTCGAACTTACGCCACGGTTGGTGATTGCAGCCACACAACTCACCAATTGTATTTTGAATGATGGAAAAATCTTGGTCATCGGGTCTGGCTCATCTGCTGCAATTGGTCAAATCTTTTCAACACATCTGATGCATCGATTTGAGCGAGATCGGCCTGGACTTCCAGCAATTGCCTTAAATGCGGATGCAATCACAATAAGCTCACTGACTGATGAATCCCTTTCAGAAAAGTATTCGCGGCAAGTAAAAGCGCTCGGAAAATCCGGTGACAGCATGCTGATTGTGTCAGCCACCGGTACACGCTCAAGTTTGGTTCAGTCGGTGATTGCGGCCCACGAGCTGGAATTACCAGTGATTGCCTTAACTGGCGGTGGTGGTGGTGAAATTGCACCTTTACTCAATTACGGAGACACGGAGATTCGAGTAAACTCTGACCATCCGACCACAGTTCGCGAACAGCATTTGATGCTTGTGCATTGCCTAAGCGAATTGATTGATCTACAAATATTTGGCTAACTCAAGGAGTTGATGATGCGTTTACCTTCGATCCTGGCAATTCTCACGCTTGGCCTTTTAACAGGCTGTGCGACGGTCATTGATTCAACGACAGCAGAACCGATTTCGGATAGCCGAGGCAGCCGGACACCTGGGCAATTTATTGATGATGAAACAGCCGAAGTGACAATTGCCGTGAATCTCAAAAAGGCGTCACCCGAGCTAAAACTCAGCAATATCAACGTCAAAGTCTACAACGGAGTGGTGCTCATTGCGGGACAAGTACCGTCTGAGGATGCACGACAGATCGCCGAAAAAGTGACTTCACAACATCGCGGGGTAGTCCGTGTGATCAATCAGCTCGAGATCGCAGGAAAAGCAACAATCATCTCCGAAATCAATGACCTCACCATTTCAACTCAAGTCAAAGCACTCGTTCTAAAAGACCTAGGACGCAACGTATATCAGCGAACCTTGATCACGACCGAAAACAGCGTGGTCTATGTAATGGGTTTCGTGTCGAGGACCGAAGCTACTGCACTCGAGAATGTCGTGAGTTCGGTGCGAGGGGTGAAACGGATCGTGCGCGTATTTGAGTATATCGATTAATCATCCGATTTCACGATTCGCAATGCGGGCCGCTCGCGCTTGGGCGGCTCAGATTCCACAAAAACTTCATCCTTAGCGGGTTCAAAGTTCGGCGCAGGAATACCAGTGTTAGGTAATTCAGGTACCCCACCTGGCTCCTGACCGAACCTCATTCCAAGACCTGATTCCTTCCCATAAATCGCGGTGATTGCACCGTATGGTAAAACCAAATCGGTTGGGACCCCACTAAACCTTGTCTGGAACATCAATCCGAAGTTCGACATATTCCAGGCATTCAACGCTCTTGGGGCAAGATTAAGCACAATTCGGCCCTCCTTCACGTACGATTCTGGCACTTCAACACTTGGATAGAAGCAGTCAACAACCACATAAGGATCCTCACCCCCGTCGACTATCCAATCATAGAGAGCACGGATCAAATATGGGCGCGAGGAACCGAGGGCCATAACTTAAGAACGCGGCATTTCCCGTTCGGGCTCAGACAGGCTCGCCTGAAACGCATCCCGGTTAAACATGCGATATTGATAATCTTGCAGTCCACGGGTTTGCTTCGGAGGTAATTCCACACCCAAATGTGGTAGGCGCCATAAAATCGGAGCAACGGTGCAGTCGACAAGTGAAAACTCTTCACTCATGAAATATGGCATTTCCTCAAATATTGGAGCGACAGCGACCAACTGCTCCTTCAGTTCTTTAGCTGCTGATGGTGAGCGCTTGTTGTTACGCTTGGCGGCCTCTATCGTCCGGATCAATGGCGTCCACTCTTTCTCAATCCGGTGCAAAAACATCCGCGCATTTGCACGCGCCACTGGGTACACCGGCAGTAACGGTGGATGCGGAAAGCGTTCATCGAGATACTCCATCATGACGTTGGGCTCGTACAACACCAAATCACGATCAAGCAATGTTGGGAGATTGTTATACGGATTAATCTCTGACACTTCCTCTGGAATGTCATCCGCATCGCAATCAACGATATCGACAGTTACTCCCTTTTCCGCCAGCACGATCCGCACACGATGGGACATGTGATCCGTTGGATCCGAAAAAAAAGTCATGGTTGAACGTTTCGTCACGAGTGACATAAATATTTCAATCTCCGTAAACAGACAAGACAGCCGGCGTAAGCCGGCTGTTCGTCCAACTTAGGCTTGGTTATGCTTAATGCACGTCTTTCCAATATTCACGCTTCAGCAAGTAAGCAAATACAAAGAAGATCATAATAAACAACAACACGTATATGCCCATGTCGTGGGCTTTCGCTTTCGAAGGCTCGCCAACATATTCTAGGAAGTTTACCAGATCGTAGATCAACTGGTCGTATTCAGCTGGTGTCAACTGTCCAGAGCCATCAACAACTTCAAGAATACCGCACTGATTTTCAGTGGGTGGCTGTCCCGAAATTGAATCCGTTTGACTGGTTCCATTCATGCGAATCGGCGCCTCTTTACAGACAGTCCGCTGGACCCCTTGTAGCGGCTCCAGCACATGCGGCATCCCAACTTTCGGGAATACTTTATTGTTGACCCCCAGTGGACGAGATGGATCGAGGTAGAACGTCTTTAGGTAAGTGTAGATCCAGTCTGGTGAACGCTTCCGAGCAACCAGTGTCAAATCAGGGGGCGGTGCACCGAACCACTCAGCAGCTCCTTTCGATGGCATGGCAATCGTCCCTAAATCACCAATCTTCTGATCAGATGGCACGATTGTTTGCACCATCACATCGGTGTCGATGCCAAGATCAGAAGCAGTCCGTTCATATCGCTGATAACTCAACGAATGACAACCCATACAGTAGTGAGCGTAGGTAGCAAGGCCTCGTTGAAGCGATGCCTTATCGTCATAATCAGGCTCGATCGTTTCAAGTGGGTAACTAGGTCCACCGGCAACAACAGCAACCGAAGAGACCAATGAAAAAATCAGAGTCCATACTAATTTCATTTCGTTACCCTATCTGGAACACGCTTCGTCGATTCCCATTGGCTATACCAAGGCATCGCAAGGAAGAATAGGAAGTAGATCGCAGTCCCTAACTGAGCTAACGATGTTCGCATTGGTGTCGATGGCAAGGCCCCTAGAATACCCAACATCACAAAGGCGATTGCAAACAACATCAACATGATCTTCGAAAAATTGCCTTTGTAGCGAATTGAACGGACCGCGCTCCGATCAAGCCATGGCAGAACAAACAAAATTGCAATCGCGGCACCCATGACGACGACGCCCCAGAATTTGGCATCAAGACCAAACATTGGGAAGGTGATCGCCCGAAGCATCGCGTAAAACGGAGTGAAATACCAAACAGGCGCGATGTGCTCTGGCGTCTTCAATGGATTTGCTGGTTCAAAATTTGCATACTCAATGAAGTACCCTCCCATCTCAGGAAAAAAGAAAATCACCACTGAGAACACAAACAGGAATACCGCAACGCCAGCGATATCTTTAACCGTGTAGTACGGGTGGAAGGCGATTCCATCGAGTGGCTTACCATTGGCATCTTTAGTGTCTTTGATGTCAATGCCGTCTGGATTGTTCGAGCCGACTTCATGTAACGCCAAAATGTGAAGTACCACAAGGCCAGCAATGACAAGCGGTAAGGCAATCACATGCAACGCAAAGAATCGGTTCAGCGTGATTCCACTGATGAGATAGTCACCACGTATCCACTGGGCCAAATCTGCACCAATCACAGGAATCGCGGAGAACAAAGACACAATCACCTGTGCACCCCAATATGACATTTGCCCCCAAGGTAACAGATAACCCATGAACGCTTCGGCCATCAACAGCAAGTAGATCGACATGCCAAAGATCCAGATCAGCTCGCGTGGCTTCTGATATGAGCCGTACATAATCCCACGAAGCATGTGTAAGTACACAATAACGAAAAAAGCAGATGCCCCTGTCGAGTGCATGTAGCGGATTAACCATCCCATCTCCACGTCCCGCATAATGTATTCAACAGAGGCAAATGCACCCTCAGCACTCGGCTCATAGCTCATAGTCAGCCAAATACCTGTGAGGATTTGGTTCACTAACACCAAGAGTGCGAGTGAGCCGAAGAAATACCAGACGTTAAAGTTTTTAGGTGCGTAATACTGCGCTACGTGTGTGTTCCACGCATCCACAATAGACAGGCGCTGATCGACCCAACCGACCAACCCAGTCGCCTCAGTTTTACGTAAACCCATTACGCAGTCTCCTCATCAACACCAATGATAAGAACGTTGTCGCTCTCGTAAGAGTGTGGCGGGACCAGTAAGTTCGTCGGCGCAGGGACCGCTTTGTACACGCGTCCGGCTAAGTCAAACTTTGAGCCGTGGCACGGACAAAAATAGCCACCTTGCCAATCATCACCCAGATCTGGAGCGCCAACCTCCGGGCGGAACTGTGGAGAACAACCCAGATGTGTGCAGATCCCAACTAAAACCGCAATTTCAGCATTGATTGCACGTGCTTCATTGGCGGCATACGCTGGTTGCTGTGGTTGTTCACTGTTCGGGTCCGCTACCACACCTTTGGTCGCTTTGATTGCTTCCAGCATCTCAGGCGTCCGACGCAATACAAACACAGGCTTGCCACGCCATTCCGCCCGGATTTGTTCACCCGGCAGAATTTTTGAAATATCAACTTTCACTGGAGCCCCGGCCGCTTTTGCTTTTGCGCTCGGATTCCAAGAAGAAACAAAAGGAGTCGCTATACCAACGGCACCGACGGCACCGAGCGTGGTAGTGACACCAACCAAAAATTTGCGGCGTGAGGTATCAGCAGACTGCTGTAAATCTCGTAAGACTGCATCAGACATAATCCATCCTTTAGATTATTTTTGTAAAATTCACTTATATATTATAGTAGAGATAACACCGTGTTGAGGCAAGCGCGTTATAGCTTTTCGATCTAAAAAATTGTGACATTATCGCTTCGAAACCCGCTCCGGCAGGTTTTGAATTGTTGCTGTGGTTTAGCGCTTCGAAAATTGTGGGCGCTTCCGAGCTTTACGAAGACCAACCTTCTTTCGCTCAACCTCACGCGCATCGCGAGTCACGTAACCGGCACGGCGCAAGTCCCCTTTGAGATTCTCATCATATTCGATTAAAGCACGGGTGATTCCGTGACGAATTGCACCCGCTTGACCCGATGCACCACCACCTTCGACAGTGATAGTCACATCAAATTTCTCGACCATATCAACCAATTCAAGCGGTTGCCGAACGACCATACGAGACGTCTGGCGTCCGAAGTAGTCATCAAGTCCCTTACCATTAATGATAATTTGGCCAGAGCCTGGACGCAAAAAAACACGCGCTGTGGAGGTCTTTCTACGGCCTGTTCCATAATTGTGTGTAGTTGCCATCTCTTGTCCTATGACAAAGTCAGAGTTTCGGGTTGCTGTGCTTCATGTGGGTGCTCCTGACCCGCATAAACCTTCAGCTTCCGGTACATTGCACGTCCTAAAGAATTGCGTGGCAACATGCCCTTCACGGCACGCTCAATCACTTTCTCTGGTGAACGTTCGATCATTTGCGCGAAGTTAACTTCTTTCAAGCCGCCGGGGTGGCCTGTGTGACGGTAGTACATCTTATCGGACGCCTTACGCCCCGTCACTTGAACTTTCTCAGCGTTCACGACGACGATGTAATCACCTGTATCGATGTGTGGGGTATATCCTGTTTTGTGCTTACCGCGTAGGCGACGAGCAACTTCGGTTGCGAGACGGCCAAGTGTCTGTCCGTCGGCATCGATCACATACCAGCTATGCTGCACGGTTTCTGCTTTAGCGCTAATCGTCTTCATGTTTATCTTCTGCCTTCAGCGGCGTTCAACTTCCAAAGAGGCGCGGATTATAGTGATGGATAAGACTTTGCGCAACAGTCTTTTGTCAATCCGGTCGATGCGGCCGCTCGAGATATTCGACTGATTGCATCTCTAACAAACGTGAGCAACACCGCTCCATCTCGAATGCTAACCGTCCATCCGCATAAAGTCTGTCCATCGATACATCAGCACCCAAAATTAAATTAACCGAGCGGTCATAAATTTCGTCCACTAAATGCAAAAATCTGCGAGTCGAATCATCGCCAGCAATGCCAAGATCCGGCAAACCAGTAATAACCACTGTGTGGTAAATCCTCGCAATCTCGATGTAGTCGGGGGCAGCACGACCATCACCGCAAATCACATCAAAATCAAACCAGACCACATCCTCAGCCACGAAACGCACAGCCAGTTGACGCCGATTGATCTCAACAAAAGCACCTTCACTCTTCGTCGCCTCAGGCGCCAGTGCGAGAACCGACTCCCAAATTGCATCAATCGCGTGACTGTCGTATGGCACGTAGTACAGCTTGGCATGTTCAAGCGTTCGCAACCGATAGTCGGTTCCTGAATCTAGATTATAAACTTGGCAATGCTTCTGAATCAGCGCAATTGCGGGCAAAAAGCGGTCCCGTTGCAAACCATCTTTATACAAGTCATCCGGTACAATATTACTGGTCGTAACGAGTGATACTCCGCGCCTGAATAGTCCGTCAAAGAGTGTATCCAGCACCATCGCATCTGTGATGTCTGACACGAAGCACTCATCCAAGCACAGCACCTTTGCTTGACGTGCGAATTCATCAGCAATCACCTCAAGTGGATTCTCCGTTCCCTGTAAAGAAGTCAGCCGCTCATGCACTCGGTTCATGAATCGATGGAAATGCAAACGCATTGCAGCACCTTCAGGCAAAGAATCAACAAACATATCCATTAAGAATGTTTTTCCTCGACCGACACCGCCCCAAATGTACAAACCTTGCTCCGGTCGATCCCATGACTGACGACGGAATAAGCCTTTCCGACCACCGCTCCAGTACTTTTTTAAACCAAGCTTGACCGCTAACTGATCGAGTAACGCGAGAGCGGCTCGTTGATTCTTATCTGGGCTGATCTGTCCAACTTCGACAAGTCCATTATAAATATGTGATGCAGGGATCCGCGTCATACAATGCCCCGCCTGAGATAGTGGGCTGAAATCACCTCCTTCAATCGAGTAAGTTCGCCATGAAAGAAATGACCTCCTGTCGTCGCATGGATCAGTTGTGCATGAACACCCATTGCATAAGCGCATATCGCTTGGGGATCGACGACGTCGTCATCTTCGTTGTAAATCACCATTCTTGGAACATCCCCGAGCGCCGAGTGCTCGATTGGAAACTTTTCAACCGCCGGGGCCACCTGAATTAGATCAATCACTTCAACATCGAGGCCTTCATTTCGAATTTTCTGTATAAGCCGCGCCGCAATCGATCCGCCGAATGAAAAGCCTGCTAGACACAATTTCGAGACACCATTACAAGCCATCAATGAGGCGACATGAAAGGCATCCATCAATTCACCCTCGCCATGATCCCAAACACCCTCGCTACGACCTGCGCCACGAAAATTAAAAGCAATAGTCGGTAACCCAGCATCTCTGGCGACACGAGCGATTGTTGTCACAACCTTGTTACCCATTGTTCCGCCATGCAAGGGATGTGGATGTAGGATCAAAAGTGCTTGCTCTGGCATTTGCTGCAACAGATCGCACAACAATGATGCCGTTTCGATGCGACCAACTGGACCATCGATACAATGGATAACTGGCGTATTCATGAATCTCCTCAGGAACGCGAAGTCTGACGACTCGCCGAAACAACGCAAACTCCGTACACTAGATAAAAAATGGAGATGACATCGTGGAATTAAATGCCTTCACTTTAGGAGCTGTTGCTCTCGCGTTTGTCGCGGGCAGTGTCATTGGATGGTTTTCACGCCAGCCAAAAACCGTGACTGTTGCACCGCCGGATCTTGAGCGCGAAAAAACCCTCGCCGAAGCTAGACATGAAAGTCTGATGGATGATATCGACAAGCATCTCAATGCCACCAAGGATGCACTCGTTGAAATTGCTGATCGACAGCAACAACTTGCCGCGGAATTACGCGGCGAACAAACGCCTGTTGAAGTGGAGCCGGAAACTAGTGACCAAGATGCTATGCTCCCGCCGCGCGACTATGCAGATGCTCGAGGACAACTTCAGTAGTTAAGCGGGGTTATGGTCGTCGAAAAAAGAGATCTCGAGCCCCATGTCGTGTTTGATTTTAGAGCCCAGCGCCTGCACGCCATACCGTTCTGTTGCATGATGGCCGGCTGCTATGTAGTGAACTCCAAGCTCTCGCGCTTCATGCGTTGTTCGCTCAGAGATCTCACCTGACAAATAAGTGTCTGCGCCGTAGCGTTGGGCTTTCGCAATGTAATCCTGAGCACCACCAGTACAGACAATCATGCGGTCGAGACGATCTTTTGCCCGCGGAGACTGAATGACCATAGGTGTACGATTTAATCGGGATGCGACCCGAGCTGCCAATTGATCGAGCGTTAACTGACCGTCAAGTGCAACTGACCACAGAAGCCCTCCCTCGCCGTCAATCGGGGATCCACCCGGTAAATCTAGTTGATCCAGCAATGTTTTGTTATTCCCAAATTCAGGATGGCAATCAAGCGGCAAATGATACGCAATCAACGACATTTGATTCTCGAGCAAGGCTCGAATCCGATGACCTTTGATCCCAGTCAACGTGGCCGGCTCATTTTTCCAAAAATATCCATGATGCACCAGTAGAGCATCCGCACCCCACGCGACCGCTTGCTCGATCACGTCTGCAGATGCGGTTACACCAAGGGCGAGTTTATGAACTTGATCGCGGCCCTCAACTTGCAGACCGTTGGGCGCATAATCTTTAAATGAATCCGATTGCATCCAATGATCGAGCGTTTGGATCAGTGTGTGTAAACTAGTCGCCATATCGTCTCTCTTTCAGGATTATCCATGCTACTACAAATTTCGCGATTTCTCTGGCCTGTCATCACTGGTATTTTGATTGCTCTTTTGGTGATCCGTGAATTTCCTGAACTCACTGGTCGAACGGGTGGTGTTGAACTCAATATCATTGATAACAGTGCACTTTTGAGCCAAATCCCAGCCGAGGGGCCTACTAGCTATGCTTCCGCCGTTGAGCGTGCGGCACCGGCAGTCGTTAACATCTATACAACAACCATTGTTGAAACTCGCGCCCATCCGCTGGCACGAGATCCATTCTTCCGAAATTTCTTCAATTTACCAAGTGAGCCACGCCGCAAGCGGATGGGATCGAGTCTCGGCTCCGGAGTTGTTGTTTCTGGGAACGGTTACATTCTGACCAATCATCACGTCATTGCAGGCGCAGATGACATCGTTGTTGAATTGAAAGACGAACGTGTTTCTCAGGCATCTGTGGTGGGAACCGATCCGGATACCGACATCGCGGTGTTGAAAATCGAACTGAACAATCTTCCAAAATTGATCCTCACAACGTCCCCAGGCCGAGTCGGAGATTTGGTATTCGCAATTGGTAACCCATTCGGCGTCGGGCAGACCGTGACGATGGGAATTCTGAGTGCAACCGGCCGCAACCAAGTTGGTGTCGCCAATTACGAGAATTTTATTCAAACTGATGCTGCCATCAATCCAGGTAATTCTGGTGGCGCATTGATCAATGTCCGTGGTGAATTGATTGGCATTAATACGGCTATATTCACACGAAGTGGTGGATCCAATGGAATAGGGTTTGCCATCCCCGCATCTATTGCAACGGATATCATGCAAGAGCTGATCGATCATGGGCAAGTCATTCGTGGCTGGATTGGCGTTGAAACACAACCATTGACAGACGACTTGGCGAGATCCTTCGGCGTCGGTAAAGATGCTGGTGTCCTGATCTCAGGGGTATATCGTCGAGGTCCTGCTGCGACCGCCGATATTTTACCGGGAGATATTTTGACGCATATGAATGGTCAAAAAATCATAGACGGGCGACTTGCTATGAACCAAGTTGCAGATTTTGAGCCAGGCACGCAAATCCCAATCAAGCTACTCCGTGAAGGTCAAACGATCGAACGCGTAATCACGGTCGGCCAGCGTCCGAATTCAGCGACTAACTAACTGATCAAGCGCTGATAAGAGCACATCAGACTCGTCAGGAGTGCCGACGGTTAAGCGGAGCGTATTGGTCAATCGCGGATGTGATCCGTCGAGGCATTTCACTAGTATTTGATGCTGTTTCAACCCTTCGAACAGATCTCGAGCAACATGCACCCCGCAATCTATCACTACGAAATTGGCCTCCGAGTGCCATACAGAAAATCCCCGCTTGCTCAATCGCTTCGACAATCGTGTGCGCTCTTGTCGAATGAGCCCACTTTGTTCTTCAAGTATCGATGCATGCTCGAGAGCGAACTGAACAGCGGTTTGTGACATCGCATTAATGTTGTAGGGCAATCTGATTTTATCGAACTCAACAATCCATTCTGGATGCCCGATCAACATACCAAAACGACTTCCTGCCAATCCAACTTTTGATAACGTCCGCATCACCACAACGTTCGGGTAGCACTTCGCCCAATCCAAATAGTCGGCATCGGTAAAGGCGGTATAGGCCTCATCGATCACAATCAGCGCCTGCGTTGACTCCACAATCTGCGCGAGCCGATCTTTGGAAAATAAATTACCAGTTGGATTATTCGGTTGTGGAACGAAGATCAGGGCAGGATCCGCCGTCATGAGACCATCCATCCATCCATCGACGTCAATATCGAACTCAGAATCCAGTGGTAATGCCCGAAATGGAACCGAATACTGATTAGCAAGCACCTGGAACATCACAAAACTAGGATCTGGGGCACAGACGCTGCGGCCTGTACCAATGAGGGTAGAGATCAGTAGGCCGATAATTTCATCCGAACCGTTCCCAAATAACAGGTCGAGCGTTTCTGGGATTTGCATCCATTGCGCGAGAGGAGCTCGTATCAAATCTGCATGTGAGTCTGGATACCGATTCAACGCGCAGTCAGCCAACCGAGTGGCAAGATCATCAAGGAGCGATTGTGGCCATCTATACGGATTCTCCATCGCATCCAGCTTCACCATCCCAGTGGCATCAGGGATCTGGTACGCAGATACCAGCCGCACCCGCTCCGGTATCAATGCTTGGATCAGTTCATCACGAGTCACGACGATACTCTGCGGAACGTGCGTGCGCAGTCAGACTTTCCGAATGTGCCAGAGTCGATGCGACACCGGCGATTGTTTTAGATCCATGAGCAGTACAGTGGATAACCGATGAGCGCTTAATAAAATCATAGACACCGAGAGGTGATGCAAAACGCGCTGTCCCTGAGGTCGGTAATACATGATTTGGACCTGCACAATAATCACCCAAGGCTTCAGGCGTGTGACGTCCCATAAAGATTGCGCCGGCATGATCAATCTCAGGCAACATGGATTCTGGATCATCGACACACAACTCGAGATGCTCTGGCGCCACACGGTTGATTACAGCAAGCGCATCTGATCGATCCGATGCTTCGATAAATACACAGCGATTGTTGATTGACTGTTCAATAATCGATGCGCGTTCGAGTGTTGGCAATAAACGGTTCATCGAGCCCAACACTGATGCCGCCAACGAGGGATCGCAATGGACAAGTATTGGCTGCGCTTCTTCGTCATGCTCAGCCTGGCTGAAGAGATCCATGGCCACCCAGTCTGGATCCATGGGTGGCTCAACATAGACGAGAATTTCAGACGGCCCGGCGATCATGTCAATCCCCACCTTGCCGAAGACTTGCCGTTTTGCGGTCGCCACCCATGCATTACCAGGCCCAACAATCTTATCAACCGGTAAAACACTCGCTGTTCCGTAAGCAAGTGCTGCAACAGCTTGTGCCCCGCCAACAGTCACGACACGATCAACTTCCGCTAGATAAGCGGCGGCCAATACCACCTTATTGAGCTCGCCTTTTGGTGCCGGGACAACCATTTGCACCATTGAAACCCCCGCAACTTTTGCAGGGATTGCATTCATCAGAACAGATGATGGGTAGGTCGCTTTGCCGCCTGGCACGTAAAGTCCAACCCGACTCATCGGCCTGACTTCCTGACCCAGAATGATTCCATCACCCTGATTAGGAAGGCGCCAACTCGATTCTTTTTGAGCTTCATGGAACGTCCAAATCCGATCGCGCGCTGTCGTTAACGCCGTTTTCAAATCAGGAGATAGGCCATGGAAAGCGGCCTCAAGGTCTGGTTCATCTAAAACAAGATCAGATGCCAGCTTCACTTGATGTTGATCCAACTCACGGGTCAAACGCAACAGGGCCTCGTCACCTTCTGACCGTACTGCTTGAATGATTTCAGCAACGCGAGTCTGACGACTCAGATCACTGACTGATTCCCAAGCAGTGAGCTCCGTTAAGCGCTCATCGAAATTATCATCTCGTGTCGCTAGCGTGACAGGCTTAAGTTGCATGCTTAGTTTTTACCCATTCGTTAAGTCGTTCAATTATAGGATAGATATGCTGGTGACGCGTCTTCATTGCAACCCGTGAAACCACCAACCGAGCACTAGAATACGCAATCAGATCACGCGCTTCGAGTCCATTCGCTTTCAATGTATTTCCAGTATCCACAACGTCAACAATGACATCAGCTAGGCCGACAATCGGAGCCAGTTCCATCGCTCCATAAAGCTTAATTGGATCAATTTGACGACCTTGCGATGCGAAATACTGACGCGCAACGTTCACATATTTTGTGGCAACCCGGATTCGACCAGTTGATGGAAGTTCAGATCCCTTCTTAATCGCTGTCATCAGCCGACACTTAGAAAGTTGAAGGTCTACAGGCTCGCACAGCATGTCAGACCCGTACTCTAATAACGTGTCTTTGCCGGCAATACCGAGGTGTGCACCACCGCGTTCAACGTATGGAGGGACATCGCTTGCGCGGAGCACCAGCAATCGAACATCAGGACGATTCGTTTCAAACATCAGCTTTCGACTCCCCGTGAGGGCCTCGCTCGGCTCAATACCCAGTGCGGCCAGCAAGGGGAGTGTTTCATCCAACAAGCGGCCTTTAGCTAATGCGAAGGTCAGTGGCTGACTCATACCCGGACTCGCTCAATATCTGCGCCTAAGCGTCGAAGCTTCTCTTCAATTCGCTCGTAACCACGATCGATGTGATACACCCGATCAACGACAGTCTCACCGTCTGCAACCAAGCCTGCGATCACTAGCGAAGCAGACGCACGAAGATCCGTACTCATTACCGGCGCACCCTTTAATCGGTCGACGCCTGTCGTGCTTGCCGTAGCTCCATGCAAATCAATCTGTGCACCCATGCGTTGCATTTCAGGAATATGCATCATGCGGTTTTCAAAGATTGTTTCAGTCACTCGGCCAGACCCCTGAGCCACTGAATTCAGGGCGACGAACTGCGCCTGCATATCGGTTGCAAAGCCAGGATACTCGACAGTCGTGATATCAACCGATGTCGGACGGCGGCCCCGCATATCCAGAGTAATGGTCGAATCAGTTCGATCGATCTGTGCACCGGCTTCTTCAAGCTTCAGAAGCGTTGCATCCATGTGCTTTGGGTCGCACTCTGTGAGAGTACACGATCCACCGGTGGCAGCTGCTGCCACCAAAAATGTTCCAGCTTCGATGCGATCAGGGATGATCCTGTGAGTCCCACCATGGAGTTGCTCGACACCTTGAATACATAAAGTATCCGTTCCAATACCCTCAATCTTCGCCCCAAGTGCAACCAAGCAAACAGCAAGATCAGTGACTTCAGGCTCACGCGCAGCGTTCTCAATAATCGTCTCGCCTTGAGCGAGTGCTGCAGCCATTAAGACATTTTCAGTTCCTGTCACCGTAATTTTTTCGAACAGCACTTTTCCACCAATTAATCCGCTCGCGGCACGGCCTTTGATGTAGCCATCCGTTACTTCAAAATCTACTCCCAAGCGTTCGAGAGCTTTTACATGCAAATTCACGGGGCGCGCTCCGATAGCACAGCCGCCTGGGAGAGAGACTTCAGCCTCACGGGCCCTCGCCAATAGTGGTCCTAAAACGACGATACTAGCTCGCATAGTACGCACAAGATCATAGGGAGCGACAACTGAATTCAATTGCGACGCATCGAGTTCGACCGAACCCGTATCATCGAGTAGAACCTCAACTCCCATCCGCCCAAGGAGTTGCAGCATCGTGGTCACATCATTTAGATGCGGTAGATTTTCAAAACGCACCTTGCCAGGGACCATCAATGCTGTCGCCAGAATCGGCAATGCGGCATTTTTCGCACCACTGACTTTCACGTCTCCGCTGAGCTGACGCCCACCGCGGATTAATAAACGATCCATCGTTAGATACCCAGTCCCTGGCGCTTACTTTTTTCTTCGGGTGTCAGGGCTGTGACAGTGATCGCGTGCAAGATCCCGTTAGCAATTTCACCGGAGATTAAACGTAAAACAGCCTGTTGCCGCTTGACCCGGGTCATTGATTCAAAATCAGCACTAACTGCTTCAATCTGAAAGTTACGTCCCTCTCCCTCGACGGCAAAGGTCCATCCGGTGTTTTTCGATTCCAATAATACGTGCAATTCAGTGGCCAGCATCCGATTCTCCTGTCTCAATACACATTACGCCACCGAGTTCAGCCAGTGTCTTAAAAGTGGGATTCAAACCAGTCACTGTCAACAGCTGATTCATCTCACGCGCAGATTTCCACCAATACACCATCACCGCCAGATGTGAGCTAGAGGCCTCTGTCCATGCACTGACATCAATGGTCGTCTCACCATACTGAACCGCATCAACCCCCAATGTTTTGAGTTCAGCCCACGGCTTGGCGTATGCACTCGCATCAACAATGAACACGGTTAGTTTGAGCTCTCTGATTCGAACGACCAGGCGTCGATTGCGCTAGCCACACTACCGGTCGAGTTCACAAGATCTGCAAACTGGTTACGCAAGGTCAAACCGAGATTTATACCCGCAATCACGACATTCTCAACCAACCAACCTTTTCCTTCTCTGTAACCAAGTGCAAATTGAATCGGTAATGCCTCACGACCCGTACTTTCCAGACGCGCCTCAACCACCGCCCGACCCGGCTTTAGGATCACGCCTTCGTCGGGAAGCGTAAGTTCCTCGCCACCATATGCCGCAAGCCCCCTCGCATAGGCATCGACAAGGCTTTTTTCCAATCGATCCGCGAATCGATCCCGCTCTTCTTCGGTTGCCTGACGCGCGAATCGACCCATGACTCGTAAAGCAACTGTCCGGTCATTGATGAGTGGCGCAAACTGTTCAGAAATCCGAGTCACAAGCTCGTCTTCGGTCAACTGACCTGCTTGGAACTTCGATACATCGTCATAAAAGGTCTCGCGCGCAATTTGAAGTGGCTCAACCACAGCCTTTGGATCGATATCGCCGAATGCAGTGATTGAAATAAGAAGTATCAAACAACCGGCTAACCACGTTTTCATTTGTCGCTACTCATATTCAGTAAAAACTTACCGATCAGTTCCTCAAGAACGATCGCCGACTGCGTATCATAAATCACATCACCGTCTTTGAGGTTGCTCGGATCACCGCCAGTAAACAATCCGATGTATTTTTCACCCAAGAGACCTGCTGTCAAAATTGAGGCCGATGTATCTTCTGAAAATTGAGCAAAATCTTGGCTGATTTCCATATCAACAATTGCCCCAGCGGTTGTGTCATCGTAACGAATACCAACCACACGACCTATAGTCACACCTGCTGCACTGACCTTCGCACGCGTCGTTAAGCCAGCCACGTTATCGAAACGCGCGCTGAGTCGATAGGATCCAGAGTCACCAGTTTGCGTCAAACCGCTGACTTCAAGCGCTAAAAAGCCGAGGCAAAGTGCACCCAATAAGACAAAAGTCCCAACACTCAATTCTAAACGACGCGAATACACTTACACCTCCCCAAACATCACTGCCGTCAGGAAAAAATCCAATCCAAGCACAGCCAACGAGGAATACACCACCGTTTTTGTTGTTGCTCGTGCGATTCCTTCTGATGTCGGAACCAAATCATATCCCTGATATACAGCAATCCAAGTCACTACAACGGCAAACACCACCGACTTGATCATACCGTTGAAAACATCATCAGAAAAACCTACTGAAGCTTGCATGTTAGCCCAGAATGATCCTGAATCCACTCCAAGCCAACTCACACCCACAAGTGCTCCGCCCAAGCAACCAACACTCACAAAAATAAGGGATAGTATCGGCAGGCTTATCACACCAGCCCAGAATCTCGGTGCCACCACGCGTCGCAACGGATCGACACCGATCATTTCAAGACTGGCGAGTTGCTCGGTGGCCTTCATCAACCCAATCTCAGCGGTCAGTGCCGAGCCTGCACGACCGGCAAAGAGAAGTGCTGTGACAACCGGCCCCAATTCTCGAGTCAATGACAGAGCGACCATCTGGCCAAGCGCTTGCTCGCTGCCGTAATCAGTCAAAATTGTATACCCCTGTAATCCAAGGACCATACCGATGAATAAACCGCTCACGATAATGATACTCAGCGACAACACACCAACCACATGGATTTGATCAATCGTCAGACGCCAATGAACACCAACATTTGAACTACCAAATACGGCTTGCATCAGAATCAGCGTGGCGCGCCCTAAATCAGAAAGTTGTGACAGTGTCGATCTGCCAACACCTGCAATCCAATTAATCATGACACCGAATTCTCAAGTGATGGCGCAGGAAAGTGGAAACGCACTGGGCCGTCTGGATTCCCGTGAAGAAACTGCTGTACCAATGGGTCAGCCGATGTCTGCATCACGTCTGGTGAACCCTGAAATGCAACTCGATTGTTCGCAATCATGATCACATGATCCGCAATCGTAAGTGTCTCTTGTAAATCATGCGAGACCACCAACGAGGTCAGACCAAGCGCCTGGTTTAATTGTTTGACCAGTGAGAGTAGAACACCAAGGCCAATTGGGTCCTGTCCAACGAATGGCTCGTCGTACATAATCATTTCAGGATCCAACGCGATCGCTCGCGCGAGAGCAACCCGCCGCTGCATCCCACCTGAGAGCTCTGACGGCATTAAATCAACTGCACCGCGAAGACCAACGGCCTCCAGCTTCATCAAAACGACTATACGAATCAAATCATCGTCAAGATCCGTATGAACCCGGAGCGGAAACGCCACATTTTCAAAAACGCTCAGCTCAGCAAACAGCGCACCCGACTGAAATAGCATTCCCATCCGTTTCCTCAAGTCGAACAAGGCTGAGCGTTTGAGTGAGTGGACTGACAGGCCATCAACACACACGTGACCAGATTCAGGTTTGAGCTGCCCGCCGATCAAACGCAGTAGTGTCGTTTTCCCGGTCCCAGATGGACCAACGATCGCCGTGATTTTTTCTCGAGGGACTGAAGCCGTCAGACCATCGTAAATCACACGCTGGTCGCGACGAAACACAACATCTCTAATCTCAACAAAGGCTTCTGTTGTCACAATCGATTGGTTTCACTTCATTTAAATAATCTAGTGCTGAGTGTAGCAGAGCTTCGCCACAACATGTTTAATGTCGCATTACGTTCGGGAGTCATCACATGATTTGGGCCACGGTTGCCGTCGTTCTCGGTATTGCACTGACCGTCATTAGCGCAGATAAATTTGTTGAGGGCGCAGCAAGTCTGGCTTCACGACTCGGCATGAGCCATTTTTTGATTGGACTCACCATCGTTTCAATTGGTACATCGGCTCCCGAGCTATTCGTATCGGCTGTCGCAGCCTTAGATGGCAGTCCCGGGCTTGCGCTCGGGAACGCACTTGGCTCAAACATTACCAATATCGCACTCGTGCTTGGGGTGACAGCATTTATATTTCCGCTACTCGTTCCAGGACCCTTGGTGCGGCGCGAACTTCCTTTACTCATCCTCATCTGTCTCTACGTTTATGCATTAGCAGCTCGAGGCACATATGACTTATGGGCGGGAATGGCTCTGGTGGCGACACTTCCCATCGTGCTGTATCAGCTCATGAAAGACGAAGCGCAGATCACTGAAGAAACAGAACTTTCCGAGTTGTCGCTACCTATTTCGTTAATCCTTACGATTGGTGGGCTTTTTGTCTTGCTTGGTAGCTCAAAAGCATTGGTCTGGGGAGCCACTGAAATCGCGCTTTTTTTTGGGGTCTCCGAACTGACCATCGGGCTCACAATCGTTGCTATCGGAACGTCACTACCTGAACTCGCGGCATCGATTGCGTCTGCTCTGAAAAATAAAACCGACATGGCACTTGGAACAGTCATCGGCTCAAATTTCTTCAATTTCTTAGGTGTTATCGGAATTGCTGCAATGATTTCACCCTTCGCAATTGAAGCAGACGTGTTCACGCGAGATCTTCCCTGGACTCTCGGCCTGACCGTACTATTGTGGATTCTCGCCCGCTACGGATCACACGGAACGCTCAACCGATTACACGGAATCCTTTTGATTCTCCTATACCTAAGCTATCTTTGGCATATCAGTGCAACGATCGTGCCGAATTAATGAGCTTTATCAGATCCGCGAAACGTACCATCCACCTTGAATCCGAGGCGATCGCACAGTTAGCTGAACAACTGAACCATGACTTCAGCAGCGCCTGTGAGCTCTGTCTGCACTGTGAGGGCCGGATCGTCGTCACGGGGATGGGTAAATCAGGTCATATCGCGAGTAAAATCGCCGCGACGCTTGCTTCAACTGGGACCCCAGCTTTTTTCATGCACCCAGCAGAGGCCTCACATGGTGATTTGGGAATGCTCACATCAAAAGATGTAGTACTTGCGTTGTCTAACAGTGGGACGTCGGCCGAGATTATTTTACTGATACCATTGATGCAACGGCTCGGGACACCATTGGTTAGCCTGACCAGTGATGCAAATTCAACACTTGCTCGTGCATCCGATGCACATCTACTAGTATCTGTCTCCGAGGAGGCCTGTCCACTCAATCTCGCACCAACTTCGAGTACAACGGCGGCACTGGTGATGGGTGATGCGCTAGCGATTGCATTGCTTGAGGCGAAAGGGTTTTCACATGAAGATTTTGCATTTAGTCACCCAGGCGGCACACTCGGACGCAAACTTTTACTTAAGGTCGATGACATCATGCATACCGGTGAGTCTCTCCCGTCAGTCTCTGATGCCGCAAGTGTATCAGAGGCACTCATTGAAATGACGGCCAAACGACTTGGCTTCACGACTGTTTTAGGTGACGACGGTCATCTAATTGGAGTGTTTTCGGACGGTGACCTGCGCCGGGCCATTGAGACAGGATATGACCTCAGAGATCGACAAATTCGTGACCTGATGACGCAGGGGGGTGCGACGATCGAACGCGGGGCACTGGCTGCGATGGCTGCGCGTGTCATGCAGGACAAACGGATCAATGCAATTGTCGTGGTCGACAACGAATTACCGATTGGTGTACTCAATATGCACGACCTGTTACAAGCAGGGGTTGTATGAGCTCGAAAACTGTTCAGCTCATGGCATTTGATGTTGACGGAGTCTTTACAGACGGCACGCTCTATTACGGTATCGAGGGAGATGCTCTGAAAGCATTTAACATCATGGATGGGCTTGGATTGAAACTCCTGCAAAAAGCGGGTATCAAAACCGCAATCATTACTGGTCGGCAATCACCTATGGTTGAGCGACGATTTTCAGAACTGGATTTCGATTTCATCATTCAAGGCCGTGAAGACAAAGGACATGCACTTAAATATCTCGCAGACCAGCTCTCGCTTGAGAATCAAGAGGTGGGGTATATGGGGGACGACTTCCCTGACCTGACAACACTCGATAGTGCTGATTTCTTTGCGACTGTGCCGAACGCACCTGCGCAAGTTCAGCAGGCTGCGTCTTTCGTCACAGTAAAATCAGGTGGTCAAGGTGCCGTGCGTGAGCTCTGTGAGTTCTTGCTTCAATCGCAAGGTTATGATCCCCTAGAGCTATATCAATGGAACCCATCGTGAGCAACTGGCGGCAACTGTTCCTCAATTCATTGGGCTGGGGACGTTTGGCTGGAATCGCCCTCGGAATTGCGTTTGTCGTAATTGGACTTTCCAAGCCCATCACAAAAACAACGCTCGATCCGTCGCTCAAAGAAATTGCCGATCTGCGCCCTGATGCATTTATGGAGGGAGTACACCAACGCCAATTTGACGCTTTCGGACAACTCGAGACAACGCTCGTCGCAACGAGCCTTCTTGATTTTGGTGATCGCGCAAATGCGGAACTTGTCGAACCTCAGCTTTGGCTCGAGCGTCCACCTGCAACTTGGTATATTGAAGGTGACCGAGGCGAATTGACTGCCCACCGCCATCGACTGCATCTCATGGATAACGTGATTGCAAATCGATTCGAAGACGGCAAAGACCCATGGCGCCTGAGTGGGGAAACCCTCAACTGGGATCAGACAACGGATCTTGTGACATCCAAGACCACGACCAAATTGGTCCAAGGAGAATCAAAGAGCATTGGTGATGAACTCGTCATAAATCTCAACACCAACGAATACACCCTAGGAGAGAATGTGAGGACAAAATGGCGAAGCGCTACTTTATCGCGATAATCTGGCTAGTCGCGCCCTCAGTTTTTGCACTCCCCGAGGATCGTGACCAACCGATTGAAATCGCTGCCGATAATGCAGTAATCAATGAAAAACAGAACCAGGCGGAGTACACAGGCGCTGTCCTCGTGACTCAAGGCACACTGAAGCTCGAAGGTGAGCTCGTCAATCTGAAAACCAATGAAGCTGGTGAAGTCGAAACTTTTATCTCTAAAGGACAGCCAGCACGGTTTGAAAACTTACGCAGAAAAACAGATAAGGAGCCAGTCCGCGGTCGAGCAGCAATCATTGAATACTCATATGAGACCGACCGAGTGGTCTTGACTGGAGATGCAGAAATCACCACAGAAGATTCTGAATTTTCCGGCCCTGAAATCACATATGACCTCAATACCGGCGAAGTTGCTGCATCCGGGAGTCGCTCCAAACGTGTCAACATGACCATGCAACCGAAGAAGAAATGAGAGATCTTATCGCTCGACATCTGAAAAAAGCGTACAGGGGACGAGAAGTTGTTTCTGATTTGTCATTGACTGTGAGCCCTGGCGAAATTGTGGGTTTGCTCGGGCCAAATGGTGCGGGTAAAACAACGAGTTTTTACATGATCGTCGGCCTGGTCTCGCAAGACACTGGCCAAATTTGGATCGGCAATCAGAACATCACACGCACACCCATGCATGGACGCGCGCAGGCAGGGCTTGGATACCTCCCTCAAGAGGCCTCAGTCTTCAGAAAACTCAGCGTGTCGGATAACTTGATGGCGATTCTGGAGTTACGTTCTGACTTATCGAGAAATGATCGTCAACAAGAGCGCGAGCGTTTGCTAGATGAATTTCACCTCGGTCATCTCTCATCGACCAAAGGGATGGCACTGTCTGGCGGTGAACGACGTCGCGTTGAAATCGCTCGAGCACTATGTTCAGCTCCCCAATTTATGCTGTTGGATGAACCATTCGCGGGCGTCGATCCGATCTCCGTGGCTGATATTCAAGACATTATTAAACACCTGGCGGAACGAGGAATTGGTGTATTGATCACAGACCACAACGTGCGCGAAACGCTCGGCATTTGCCATCGTGGGTACATTGTCAACGCCGGTCGGGTCCTCGCAGAAGGTCGACCGGCGAGCCTATTGGCCAACCAGGATGTTCGTAAAGTCTATCTTGGTGACCAATTTACTATGACGCTTCCCGAATGAAACAGGCGCTCCAGCTTAAAATTGGGCAAAGCCTAACGATGACACCACAATTGCAGCAGGCGATTAAACTGCTGCAGATGTCGACTCTTGACCTACAACACGAAATCTCGCGCGCACTTGAAGAGAATCCCTTGCTTGAACGCGAAGATGAAATCGAGCAGCCACTCGAGTCCACCGATAATGCGGTTCGCGAACAAGAGACTCCGCCCGAATCCATTGAGGTTGCAGTCGAGACCGATTGGTCAGACACCAACCACTTTGATTTAAATCGGCCGATGACTCGAACAGCATCTGACGATGAATACGATAGTTTCGAGAATCGAACATCGGAGGCCCTCACACTCTCAGATCACCTGCTCTGGCAATTGAATTTGATGCCTTTAACCGAGCGTGACATGCTGATAGCGCGGGTTTTGGTTGATTCAATCGATGCAGATGGATTCCTCGACGCCGACTTAGAAGAAATTACCGAGGCATTGGGTGAGGAGCTCGCGGAGCTCGAGCTTGACGAAGTTGAGTGTGTACTTCACCAAATTCAACGACTGGATCCTGTCGGAGTCGGTGCCCGCGGAATTGCCGAATCGCTAGCGGTTCAGTTGGCCGCACTTGGTTTACTCGGCGGCGATGTCTCGCTGCCTTTATCTTTGGTGCAGAACCATCTCGATCTACTGACTAAAAAAGATCGCGCTGGACTCAAGCGAGTCTTGAAATGTACAGATGAAGCCTTGAACCTTGCACTCGAATTGATTAGATCGCTGGATCCAAAGCCAGGCAGTCACATTGGCAGTAGTGAACCTGAGTATGTCACGCCGGATCTCATTGTGCGTCGCAACGAAGGGGGGTGGGTTGTGGAACTTAACCCCGACGCCTTACCTCGTGTGGGAATCAATCAGACCTATCAGAACTACATCAAATCAGGTGACAAAAGCGAAACCAATGACTACCTCAAAAACCACCTACAAGAGGCTCGCTGGTTTGTCAAAAGTCTGAGATCTCGCGCAGAAACATTACTTAAGGTCGGTACTTGTATTGTCGAAGAGCAAATCGAGTTCTTTGAAAAAGGGCCCGTTGCAATGAAACCAATGGTGCTTGCTGATATCGCGGAACGCGTCGAAATGCATGAATCCACCATTTCCCGGGTCACGACGCAAAAATACATGCACACCCCACGTGGAACGCTCGAACTAAAATACTTCTTCTCAAGCCATGTTGGCACCGATGGGGGTGGCGAGGCATCATCCACTGCCATCAAAGAACACCTAAAAGATTTAATTAGTGCAGAGAATCCAAAGAAACCGCTGTCTGATAATAAATTGAGCGAACTTCTTGCGGCTCGAGGATTCAAGGTGGCGCGACGTACCGTTGCCAAATATCGAGAAATGTTGGGTATTGGTGGATCGAGCGAACGAAAACAGGTGTTTTAGACTTTTCGTCTGAGACGAAAAAGCGCATAGTGAAGGTGGGGCACGGTAAGGACATCCCTCGATGCACTAGTAAAAGGAGAAAGGTATGCAAATCAGCATAAGCGGTCATCAACTCGACGTTACGAATGCGCTGAAATCTTATGTGACTGAAAAACTCGATCGAATCGAACGTCACGCCGAACACATTACCAAGGTCGAAATCACTCTTACCGTTGAAAAACTCCGCCAGAAAGCGGAAGGTAACGTGCATGTCGCCGGCGCCGACGTTCATGCGTCCGCAGAGCACGATGATATGTACGCAGCGATTGACGCAATGGCTGACAAACTCGATCGCCAATTAGTCAAACATCGCGAAAAAACGATCAGTCGGATGCACGGACACTAAAAGCATCATACAATTACTGAGGGCGACATCAGGTCGCCCTTTTAATCACAACAAGATACCAACTGCATGCAACTTTCTGACATCATTACTCCACAACGTGTTGTCTCGAGCCTTGGAGGTGCGAGCAAAAAACGAGTACTGGAACTGACCGCTGAGTTCATTGCCGAAGAGAGCCAAATGGATTCCGAGGACATATACCAGGGCCTGATTGATCGAGAGCGTCTGGGATCCACCGGTATCGGTTATGGAGTCGCTATCCCCCATTGCCGCATGGCTTCCTTGAGTACTGATGAAACTCGGGGTTATCTAATCCAGCTGAATCAGGGCGTCGACTTTGATTCCATTGACGGACAGCCAGTGGAATTATTGTTCGTCTTACTGGTTCCTGAAACAACAAATCAAATGCATTTGAATCTACTAGCCCAACTCGCTGACTGTTTCTCCAACGATCAGTTCCGTCATAAGTTACAAATGGGGACTGATGCGAGCGAATTGTTTGAAATTGCCTCCAAGGCGTTTACGACGGCTGCGACATAATGCATTTGCTGATCGTCTCAGGTCGATCAGGAGCAGGGAAATCCGCGGCTCTTGGCGCCCTGGAGGATCTTGATTTTTACTGTATCGACAACCTCCCAGTTGCTCTTTTGAAAGATACAGTAACGACACTGTCAACCTTGTCACCTGGACGCAATCTGGCGGTATCCATCGATATTCGTACACTAGGGCATCCAGCTGACGTCCCTGCTCTCGTCAACGCCTTAATGGAGCATGTTCGTCGCCTGGATGTCGTTTTCATTGACGCGATTGACGAATCGTTAGCCCGACGGTTCAGTGAAACCAGGCGGCTTCATCCACTCTCCACGGGTATTGAACGAACGCATTTATCGGATGCGCTGAAACGAGAAAGTGCGCGTCTTGAACCCATTCAACAGATCGCAACATTCAAGATAGATAGCTCAGGGCTATCGATTCATGCGCTGAGAAGCCAGATCCGAGAACTAGTTGCGGGCGATAAAGCGACGCAATTAATTCTGAAGCTCCAATCATTCGGCTTTAAACGCGGTGTCCCAATGGACTCCGACACCGTTTTTGATGCCCGCTCTCTACCCAACCCCCATTGGGAACACGAGCTACGCCCATTGACAGGGCAAGATCAGCAAATCAAAGACTATCTCTCTCAATTTCCGGAGACCTTTGAACTGCTGGATGAAATCGAGGCGCATGTCAGACGATGGGTACCTCGTCATGCTGAATCAGGTCGCCAATATTTCACCCTGTCGATCGGATGCACTGGCGGCCAACATCGCAGCGTATTTCTCACCGAGGCACTCACACAACGTCTTAGTGATCTGGATCTTGATAGGCAGGTTGTCCATCGCGAGCTATCATCTGGCCAGTAAAGGAAGCCTCACCGATGATTACTACACCTGTCACCGTCAGAAATTTATTGGGTTTGCATGCGCGAGCAGCCAATGTTCTTGCACAACAGGCTTCGTTATTTGCATCAGTCGTTGAGCTTGAGGATCCTGCAACTGGTCGCAGAGTTGATGCTAAAAGCATCATGCAACTCCTCATGATGGCGGCAGGCCAAGGCAGTGAGCTGGCTTTACATATCACGGGTGATGATCAAGTAGAGGCAACTGACGCGTTAACAGCACTATTTGAGGATGGATTTGGAGAACCTTGCGCATGAATGAGCAAGTCACAGACCCCATTTTGGAATCCAACCAGGCCTATCTTGAGCGCATCAATATCGCTCTGTCACAAGGTGCGTACGCTCGCGCTAGACAACTCATTAATGAAGACTTAGCTGCCCCAGATATTGCACATCTCCTATCATCTGAACCACCCAAACAGCGAAACATTCTTTGGAATTTAATTGAAACCGAGGAATTAGCAGCTGACGTTTTGGCATATCTCGGAGAGGAAGAACGATCCGAAATTGTTGCTCGACTTGGACCAGAAGAACTCGCCAATCTGATCGCGAGCTTTGAGTTCGACGACAAAGTTGACCTTTTGCAGGAATTACCAGAATCAGTTATTGAAGAAGTCCTTCTTTCGATGGACTCCCAAGACCGTCAGCGGGTTGAAGATGTTCTCTCATATGACGAGGATTCCGCCGGAGGATTGATGAACACCGACGTGGTGACCGTCCGTCCAGATATCACGATTGATGTTGTGCTCAGATATATTCGTCGATATCGCGAGCTCCCGCCCATGACCGACAATCTTTGGGTGGTCAACCGTCGCAATGAATTCATTGGACAGGCACCCATCTCGAAGGTTTTGATTTCCGACCCAATGACTACGATCCGCGAAATCATGGAAACCGAAGTCGAACCTTTGCTTGTCTCGACGCACGAAGACGAAGTCGCTCAGCGTTTCGAACGGCTCGATCTTGTGAGTGCGCCTGTGGTTAGCGAGAACGGTAAGTTATTAGGTCGTATCACCATCGATGATGTGGTTGACGTGATTCGAGCGTCAGCTGATCACAGTTTAATGAGTCAGGCGGGCTTGGATGAAGATGAGGATATCTTTGCTCCACTAGTAAGAACCGTCCGTCGACGCACAATTTGGCTTGGGATCAATCTATTGACTGCCTTCGTAGCAGCAGCTGTCATCGGCATGTTTGAGGCCACAATTGAGCAAGTCGTCGCGTTGGCCATCTTGATGCCTGTGGTCGCATCCATGGGTGGGATAGCTGGTACTCAAGCACTCACAATTGTGATTCGAGGCATGGCGCTGGGGCGGGTTGGCTCGGCAAACATCCGTGCGCTCGTCGCCCGGGAAGTTTTAATTGGCATTGCCAATGGTCTCTTCTGGTCACTGATCGTTGGATTGGCTGCCTTTGTATGGTTCGATGATCACACGCTCGGATATGTAATCGCGGTTGCGATCGTCATCAATCTTCTGGTTGCTGCATTGGTAGGCACCTTACTCCCTGGCTATCTGAAATCCGTGCGCATTGATCCCGCGTTAGCCGGTGGCGTTGTGTTGACCACCGTAACTGATGTTGTTGGCTTTTTCTGCTTTTTAGGCATCGCTACGCTTGTCTATGCGTAACTTAACTGCCTGCAACCATCATTTTTTCGAACAGCATAGAGCCCGTTGTAATTGAGCGACGTAAATCGATATCGGAGCCAACTGCAACAAGATCCTGTTTCAACATCCGATCCAAGTTTGACGCAACGGTCACCTCATGCACCGGATAAGCAATCTCGCCATTTTCGACCCAGAATCCAGAGGCCCCACGCGAATAATCGCCATTCACAAGGTTCACACCCTGTCCCATCAGTTCGGTTACAATCAACCCCTGCCCCATCTCTGAGACCAGGGTCTGAAAATCGTTTTCGCCTTTGAGAAAGAGATTACGGACGCCACCAGCATTATGAGTGGATTTCAGACCAAGTCGATTAGCTGAATACAGGGATAACACATAACTCGACAAAGAGCCGTCTGTCACGAACGCTTGCTCGCGTGTGGCCAGCCCGTCGCCATCATACGCTGATGAACCCATTGCACCGGGAATAAGTGGGTTTTCAGACAGCGATACCCAACTCGGAAATACATCCGTACCGAGGCGGTCCAAAAGATAACTGGATTGCCGATATAATGATCCACCACTTATGGCACTGACAAAGCTAGCCAGTAAGCCTGATGCAGTCTCCGAAATAAACAACACTGGAGCTTCAGCTGTCTGACACTTGCGGGGATTCAACCGAGCCACAGTTTTTTCTGCTGCTTCGCGTCCAACTACCTCAGGTGACCAAAGCTGATCAGGACGACGCGATTGCGTATATGCATACGATCGTTCTCGACTATCTCCATCTTCGGCCAATAACACACAACTCATACCGTGAATACTCGTTGGCTGGCTAACCAATAATCCTTCGGTTGTACCATGGACCGAGATACTGCGGGTTGAATACACAGATCCGCCCTCGGAGTTCGTAATTCGCGCGTCAGCTTGCCGCCCGAAGGATTCGACTTCAATGGCCAGATCGAGTGCCTCCTTCGCATCGATCTCCCACGGATGATCCAGTTCAAGATTCGGAACAGTTTGAATAATTTGATCTCGGGATGCGAGCACGGCAGCAGGATCAGGGGCTGTCACCTTCGCGATTGCAAGAGCGGCCTCAAGCGTCCGCTGCAATGCACCATCCGATAAGTCAGTTGTTGACGCTGAACCGCGCGATTCACCCAGAAATACAGTGATCGATAGGGATTGATCCCGGGTCATTTCTAATTTCTCAGGTTGACCCAGTCGTGCCTGCACATCAAGCCCAACAGACGCACTCGCGGCAACTTCACAGGCGTCTGCTCCGACGTGTTTAGATTGTTCCAATATCCGGGTTGTTAATTCTTCGAGACGGTTTTTTTCTTGTTGTGAGTTAAACTTCGCGGACATGAATGACAGACGCTCCCCTCAAAATGATGAACTGATCGACGATGAACGCCTCGAGGTGCCGTCGAAAAGTGCAAAAAAACGTGAAATGTTGGCGCTTCAGGCGCTCGGCCAAGAACTTGCAACCTTGTCTACGCAGCAATTTCAGAAAATTCAATTTCCCGAAGATGCACTGCGCGAGGCGCTTGAATTCTACAGAGGTATTCCAGAGAAAAAGCATGAAGCGCGCCGTCGGCAGATGCAGTTTATCGGTAAAGTAATGCGCGGTATTGAGCCCGACTCGCTTCAAGCGCAGTTGGACGCGATGAAAACCACTGACAATGAAAAAAAGCGTAAGCATCGCCAAGCCGAACAGTGGCGTGACCGCTTGCTGGATGATCCGAAACAAGCAACCGATTTTCTGAATGAGTTTGCCACCGATGCGCAACGACTGAACCGGTTGATTCGCGCGGCCAAAAAGGCACGAGAACTGAACAAAGACAACGGTGAGGCGCGTGGTCTGTATCTCGCGCTCTTTGAGGCGATCGCCCATTAAGCCGTTCCGCCAACCGTCAGCCGATCAATCTTAAGACTCGGCTGACCGACCCCGACAGGAACACTCTGGCCATTTTTACCGCACACACCGATCCCTGGATCAAGTGCAAGATCATCACCAATCATTGAAATTGCGCTCATGACCTCCGGGCCGTGCCCAATCAGTGTCGCTCCTTTCACAGGTGCTGTAAGCTTCCCTTTCTCGATTAAGTAAGCCTCGCTAGCTGCAAACACGAACTGCCCAGATGTAATATCTACCTGACCGCCTCCAAAGTTCACGGCGAAAATTCCACGATCGACGGATCTGATCATATCCTCCTGAGTCGCGTCACCTGGCTCCATGAAGGTGTTGGTCATGCGAGGCATTGGGAGATGTGCGTAACTCTCACGACGACCATTGCCGGTTGGTGCCACATCCATCAGACGCGCATTCAGCTTGTCTTGCATATAACCCACCAAAATACCGTCTTCGATCAGCACGTTACGCTGGCTCACATGCCCCTCATCATCGATATTTAGTGACCCGCGACGATCGGACATCGTTCCATCATCGACAACAGTGACCCCTTTTGATGCAACCTGTTGACCTACCTTACCTGAGTAAAAACTCGAGCCTTTGCGATTGAAATCGCCTTCGAGTCCGTGACCGACCGCTTCATGGAGCAAGACACCTGGCCAACCTGATGCGAGTACCACCGGCATTTCGCCTGCAGGACAGTCAACCGAGTCCAAATTCACAAGCGCTTGGTCCACAGCTTCGGAGACTAACCGATTGGCATGTTCGACCGTCAGCAGACGATCCAAGTCATATCGACCGCCGAGACCCGAGCTAGCCCGTTCTCTGCGACCATCCTTCTCAGCCAAGACTGAAACCGAGAGACGCACCAGTGGCCGGACATCGGCTCCCAGCGTACCGTCGGTTGCCGCAATAAGAATCTCGCGATATGAGATCGATAAGGTCGCTTGCACCTGCTGTACCAGGGCGCTTTTCGCACGTGCTTTGGTATCAATATCCAGTAGGAATGCGATTTTATCGATCGCACCCTTTTCAGGAATCGGATTTTTCGCCACATATAATTTTGGTGTTGAGACCTGATCGAGGTTAACGCCACCCCGCGACTGACGTCCGTCTTGAATCGCTATCGCAACATCACGCGCCTCGCGAATCCGGGCCGCTGTTATCTCTGAACTGTATGCAAAACCTTGTTTATCACCGGCACATGTTCGAACACCCACGCCTGCGTCTTGGTAGTAACTGGCATCTTTCACTTCACCATCTTCAAGCGAGTAGGTCTCCGCCTCAGCTCTTTCAAAAAACAAATCTGCGAAATCGACCTCACCGACGGACAATTCACTCACCAGAGGCTCCAGATCATCCAGAACCAGCCCGCCTGGTCTTAAAATCGATTCACTCACTGTTTGCAGTAATATCGGCATTCACATCGTCCTTATTCTTCGAAAACGGTGGTATGAGTGAGACTTGGGGGTCATCAAAGGATCCTTCAATCCTGTAACTCGTCTTACCTACCTTAATCAACTTTTTCCCGAGCGCCTTCTCCACGAGATAAATTGCACCTCCGACCTGTGGCGCACCGAGAAGCACAGATGCCAACGGCAAATTATTGGTGAGCGGGATATCAACTTCAAGCTCTTGATTCAGTTGTTGATTCACAAGATCAGCGACTCCAGTCATCCGAAAACTCGATGAGGGCCCTTGCATCTGGAACTCAGGGTCAAACCGAAGTGAGCCATTTGCAATCTTTGCCTTCGCACTAACGCGATCAAAGGCAACACCCGGTTGAACTATATCAAGAAAATCAAGACGTAAGCGGCGGGTTATGGTTTCGATATTCAGAATGCCAAACAGCCGAAGGACTTCCGCTGAATTGCCGAGATCGACAAAGCGTCCATCTTCGAGTAATAGCTCCACGAGACCTTCACTGGTCAGCACAGAGAAACCTAGTGGTGAGCCCTCCCAAGTGAGGTTCGAGACAAATCGACCGGATGCCGCTTCAAGCAGTGGCTCGTCTTCGTTCACACGCAGAATATTTCCAAGCTCAGTTCCTTGAGCCCTAAGTAACAAAGCACTTTTTGCCTGCCCGTTTTCGAAAACCCACGCCAATTCACCGTGGTATTTCTGGCCATCACGATTGAATTCAAGTGTTGTCGCATCCAATCGCGAGTCACCGGAGACTAAGACAATACTCATATTTTGATAATCTGTCTCACCACGCTTCAGTTGATTTACCCGTATGTTCGCGGAAGGCAGTTTTCCAGGGTCGTAGTCTAACAGTGGATCATCATCAGGCGGATCCAACAGATCACCGCCCTCTGGTAACACCAGGTGGGTAAGATCAATGAATAACGATCCTTTCCCGATCCGCCACACACGTCCGGACATTTCCGAGCCATCAAAGGAAACGTCAAATTCATTGGGTTTCAAGATGATTGCTGTCTCATCAACCTGAAGCGGCGTATCTCCCAAGACTAACCGGTCTGTCTTCAGCAATATCGATAAATTTGGGCCGCCCCCATCGTGCGCAGGGACGGTCGCCCAATCAATGATTCCAACCTCAGGCGTGATAATTTCGAGCACTAGAGGGTTTGTTCCAAGATCGCCACGTATTTCAGTCGTTTCAAAGAACGTGGCATTGAAACTCTTCAGTTCAGGTGTACTGGTAAGGCTGACTCGCATATCACCAACCTGATCTGTCTCTTTGGATAAAGGAGGCGGTAAACGACTTCCCAAACCCTGCCCGTCAGTCTCGAGTGATAACTGAAAGCCTTCATCATCGCCACTACCACGAATTAACCAGGCGGCCTCCCCAAAAAGCTGACTTTCATCAAACCCCAGGGAAATCAGATCCGACAGATTTATTGTCCTCAAGTGAGCCTGCCCAACGAAATCAGTCTGGCCATTGGATACGGTAACTGTGGCTTCGACAGGATCACCCAGTAATTTGCCACTTAAGCGCTCTGTGTATAAACCATCATCCAGGCGATAGGTTGCTCGACCATTCACTTGAGTAAAAGGCTCGCTCAGTTCCGAGAGTGCAACTGTCAAGTCATCGGACTTGATGACCACTTGGCCTTCGGGGCGCCCACCGATCGGTACTGTTAAGCTCACATCGCCGTGAAACCTTCCATCTAGGATCACCTCAGAGCCCAAAGTGTCAGGTTTAACCTGAGCTTCATCCAATATCTCGAGCGCAACGGCAGCTTCACCCGATAACTGGCCAGTGATGTGAATTCGACGTTCATCCTCGCGATCCTGCACTGCAACAACACGACTAACATTCAGACCACCAAAATCCGGACCAATGAATTCAACTCGAGCGCGCTTACTCACAAAACTAACGACCCCTTCTGTGCCGACAAATGATGGCCAGAGAGATAACGGTTGAAAACGATATGTGCTCATTGGAAAGTACATGCTGAGATCACGCCGCGACCTATCTACTCCAGCACCGAGGGGGCCAGAATAAGAGATGCGACCCTCGCTGACATGGACATCGTCAATTGACTGGATCAAAAAATCATGCACATCCCCATCCAAATCATTTGGCAGTAGATCAGCCAGGGCATCTGTCGACGCATCCACTGTCAATTCGAGCTGAATCGACTGCTCCGTCGCCCGCGGTAGATCTAATATGATTGCACCGCGTACATCTTGAACCTCACTCTGGACACGAAGATTCTGCCCGCGGAGTAAGAGCCCATCATCGGTTCGATCAAAAACGAAGCGACCCGAAAGAGTCTGCTGCTCCCACGGATTCGGAAAGATCTCAGGAAGCGAAAATGTGGCTGAATTTGCTTCAAAATCGAACCATCCCCGAGATCCGTCAATAAATACATCTCCCGCAACCGGACCGACGTGCGGAATTGAACGTCCAGCTTGGATCTCAAATGTATTGACGTCCATCAAGATTGAGGGCGCTTGATCCAATGTCCAATCCAGTTTGAAGTTCTGGGCCTTCATGGTCGGCTGGTTGGTAGTCAATATTCGAATCAGTTTCGATTCGGGCAGGTATGGTTTTAACACTTCTCCCAAAGCAAGACCGTCAACTTTAATCAGAGGAAGGTGAGAAACTACACGCGATCCATCGAATTGAATCCCACCACCTGAGCCGGTGATTGTTAGACCGGGCACTTGCA
Organism: uncultured Litorivicinus sp.; assembly: GCA_902558075.1. Lineage (GTDB taxonomy): Bacteria > Pseudomonadota > Gammaproteobacteria > Pseudomonadales > Litorivicinaceae > HIMB30. The sequence goes on from CACECO010000005.1 coordinate 86,323, forward strand.
GTTGGAGCGATGTAAACGAGGTTGAGATGGTATTCAATCCGGGAAGCTCGACTCGCGCAGTTAGCTCTCCACTCAACCCTAACCCTGCCTCCGATAATCCACTCATGCGGGCAATTCCTTCAACGGGGACTCCATCCTTCAAAGTCAGCCATGCGGTTGCATCAAAACCGATCAGCAGATCCTCGTGTCCAAAGTCGGATACCGGAGCTTGTCGAAGTTGGGTGTGTAAACGAAGGTCATGCGCATCACCGGTTGCTGAGGGATATCGCCAGTCAATATTTAGAGGAACAGAAATGTCCTCAGTCACTAACCGCATTTGCGCGATCATTCCAATCTTTGGATCGATCGCCATCGAAAGGCGCTTGAGTGAAATGTCACCTAACACAAAATCAACGTTGTGCAGTTGAATCTCACCCATTGGCTCAACGATCTCGTGGAGTCGATCCAAAAGCCCAGCCCATGTTTGAGGATCTAAGAATGCACCTGCGGCGGACCCACGATGAACAATCTCTCCCTCATCGAGAACCAATTCGTCAATCACTGGTTGCGACGACTCAAGCGATGCAGGAAGATCGAGCAACATTTGTACCCGGTGAATTTCAATCAAACCCTGTTCTTTCTCGATCACAATATTCAAAGCTTCAAGATAAGGCCCGGTCAAGGAAGCACGAGCACCGATCTCAGAGATTGTGACTTTTGCATCAAGGCGCTCTGACAAAATAGCCTCGATGTCCGATCGCCAATAGTTGACCATTGGAAACGCAGCCAAAACCAAGCCTTGAAGTGCTGCAAGTATCACCACGATGATGGCTGTTATTGTCAGCGACCCACGAATCATGAGATCACAACCTCGTATCGATCCTGAGCGAAATTGGTGTCGACCTGTAGGCGGATTGGACGCTGAATAAAGGCCTCAAGGTCGGCCAACGCGTCCGATTCTTCATCGATCAATCGATCGATGACCGCGGGCGCTGCGATCACCGTTGTCGTCTCCGCGGAGTAAGCTCGGTACTCACGCATTATGCCTCGGAATATTTCATAACAGACTGTTTCGGCGGTCTTGATCTGCCCCGATCCCCGGCAGTGTGGGCACGATTCCTGAAGCAGATCCGACAATCGTTCACGGCTCCGTTTTCGTGTTAACACCACCAAACCTAATTCATTGAAATCACTGATTCGTGTTTTGACAGGGTCTTCATCGAGTGATCGCTCCAGTGTTCGCAAAACCTGTCGCTTGTGCTCATCATCCTCCATATCGATGAAATCAACTACTATAATCCCACCTAGATTACGTAACCGAAGTTGACGACCGATAGCAACCGCAGCTTCTAGATTGGTTCGAAACACGGTTTGTTCCAATGTATATGCGCCGACAAATCGGCCCGTATTAACATCGATCGTGGTCATCGCCTCGGTTTGCTCTATCACCAGATAAGCGCCTGATTTCAGTTCCACATCGCACGCAAGTGCTCGCTCGACTTCGTCTTCAATTTGATACAAATCGAAGATTGGTCGATCACCACGATAATGTTGAATCAACGGGGCGACCTTGGGCATAAATTTGGATGCAAACTGAGATAAATTGCTAAAGGTCTCCTGTGAATCGATCAACACGCGCTCGGTATCACACCGGATCTGATCGCGGACAAGCCGATGCGTCAGAGGTAATTCCGCAAACAACAGCACCGGGGCCTTCACAGTTTTCTGTTCACTACAGATATTGTCCCAAACGCGCTTTAAGTAGATCAAATCTTCTTCTAAATCAGCCAATGTATGCCCGTCCCCAGCCGTGCGAACGATGACACCCCATTTAATGCCTTGTGCATCCAATGCCGCTTGCACAATCGCTTTTAAGTGTTCGCGAGTGTCCTCGTTTTCAATCCGTTGACTTATCCCGACATGCGTTGCGAACGGCATGAGCACCAAATGACGTGCCGGTAGAGAGACCTCAGCCGTCAGTCGTGCGCCTTTGCTTCCAATAGGATCTTTCATGACTTGCACCAATAGATCTTGGCCTTCAGTCACTAATTGCTGAATTGGACGGTCTCGTTCGTTTTCAGAGGCCGGTAGGTCCTTTACGTGGAGAAAGGCACTCCGTTCAAGGCCAATTTCGACGAAACACGCTTGCATCCCAGGCAATACCCGAACTATTTTACCTAGATAGACGTTACCAACAAGGCCTCGATGCGTGGCTCGCTCAATCAAGACTTCTTGCAATATGCCCTGCTCAACCACCGCGACGCGGGTTTCGAGAGGGGTAAAGTTTAGCAGAATTTCATGACGCACGATTCAGCATAGCCTCTAGCTCAACCAAGGGTAATCCAACAACATTGGTATAGGATCCATGGATCGATTCAACAAACCGTGCCGCCAATCCTTGAATGCCATATCCACCCGCTTTATCTGCAGGCTCGTAGGTTTGCCAGTAGTGTAAACGTTCTTCTGCGGTCAGTTCACGAAAGGTCACATCCGTCCGAACAGTTCGCACATCAGCATGATCATCAAGCAGAACACAAATGCCTGAATAGACCTGATGTGTTTTGCCAGATAAACGATCCATCATGCACAAAAAATCATTCTGATCAGCGGGCTTATTCAGGATCAAACCGTCGACTGATACTGTGGTATCCGATCCGATAATGAGTTCGCCCACATCTGCATACCGACTCACTGCAAGTGCTTTAGCTTGAGCGAGTCGCGCGACATGCTGATTCGGGGTTTCGCCCTCACAGGGCATTTCGTCAACGTCAGCGGGAATCACCCGAAAATCAGACGTGATTAATTGAAGTAAGTCGCGCCGCCTCGGCGACTGACTAGCAAGAATCATTGGCGTTGAGCCCTCAGCCCCTCAGCATACTGGGCCACCAGGTCATAGAACCAACGAAGCGGCGACCAGAGAAATGCAGAAACGACTGACTGAAGGACCAGAATCATCAAATCCGGTGATTGTCCAGTCAACGTTCTAGCCCAATAAGAAACCGCTGATGCAATTAACAAAACAACAAATACGACCAGTGATTGGCGAATCCAGTTGACCTGCCGAATCGATGGTCCCAGTAGCGTTAATGCATAAGCAATCAAGGCAAACAACAGTCCATGAAGCCCCAATGTCGTCCCATACAAAACATCAATCGGGAGCGACGAGATCAGTAGCAGTGTCATTGACAACTGATAGTTCCGCATTAACCCCCACCAAGTCACAAACAAAAAACCGAAATGAGGTAACGCAAGCGTCATCCATGCGGGATAGGGAATGACGATAAAAAACAGTGTCGAAAGCCAAGTCACCAAGAAGATCATGACTCACCTTCAGCGAGATCAACCATGACTAAAGACAAGCGCGCCATTGGAGTCAGTGGAGCCGCGATCACGCGAGCAAATGGTTGCCCAGGAGCACGAATGACTTCTTTCACTTCAGCAACTGGAATACCGGATTGAAATCGCTCGCCCAAGCCTGAAGTCTCCAACAGATCACCAGGCACGATATCTACCGTATCTGGCAAGTTCCTGAGTTCAACCCGGTCCATTCGTCCGACGCCAACAGCAATCGCCCGCTCGCGAGTGCGTGTCACCTGAACCGGCAGATTGTGTGTCGCATCTGTCATCAAAAGGACTTCTGCCGCATGGGGATAGGCAACCACAACCTGTCCAACCAAGCCATCTGCAGAGATCACTGGTCGGCCTTCCGTCACCCCAGCAAGTAGGCCCCGGTTAATGGTCACTCGATGTACAAATGGATCATTCGACAATCGCTCGATTTGAGCTTGCAATAATCGCTCATTCACGCGCTCTTTAACGCCAAGTAGCCGACGGAGCTCAGCGTTTTCAGCCCGCAAAGTTTGTAATTTCAACTGCTCAGTGCGTAACCGCTCATTCTCGAGCGCAATCATTTCGAGTCGCTCCGTAATGAGGTCATAAGAGTGAGCCCAGTCGATTAATTCAGACGACATGCGTCCAGGGACAAAAGCCGCCTGTTCAAGAGGCCAAAGAGCGGTCTTGATGGTTTGACGCACCAAAGTAAACGCATCAAATCGGGAATCAATGAAGATTGTGGCCACAGAAAACGTGACCGCGACGACGAGGCGGACCGATGCGACACTGGTGTCAGAAAACAGCGGCCGCATGCCGTCAACTCTTAATCGGAATTAAATAAATTGAAGGAGGCGCGATCAATCAGCTCAAGTGCTTTGCCACCGCCACGTGCAACGCAGGTCAATGGATCATCTGCGATCAAAACAGGCAATCCTGTTTCCGCCGCCAGCATCTCATCAAGTCCTTTCAATAGCGCACCACCACCTGTCAGAACAATCCCACGCTCAGCGATGTCCGATGCAAGCTCAGGTGGAGACTGTTCAAGCGCGTTTTTCACAGCGGCTGTGATCTGTGCGAGGGGCTCAGAGAGTGCCTCCTGAATTTGATTTGACTTCAGGGTGAGCTGTTTCGGGATACCTTCGGCCAGATTACGGCCGCGGACATCGATTTCTTGCTCATCCTTGATGATCACCGCGGTGCCGATATCTTGCTTGATTCGTTCTGCTGTCGAGTCACCAATCAGGGTGCCAAAGC
>CACECO010000006.1 GCA_902558075.1 uncultured Litorivicinus sp.
TTGGATTTGCACACTGATTGAGGAAACCGAACAAAGTATCGCTGAAGCCGCCGAGAGCCGCACCGAAAAACTCAGACTTCAGTTACCGCATCGACGGATCGGACTCGTCCACGGCCGAATGAAAGCTGACGAAAAATCTCAGGTGATGGCTGCATTTGCAGACGGCAATCTGGATTTACTCGTCGCTACAACTGTGATTGAAGTTGGCGTCAATGTTCCCAATGCCAACATTATGGTAATTGAGAATCCAGAACGATTAGGGCTCGCCCAACTCCACCAGTTGAGAGGGCGAGTTGGCCGTGGTGCACGGGTCAGTTTCTGCATTTTGCTCGCCGGTGATGCAATCTCTCAGCAATCTAGAGACCGACTGAATCTCGTCAAAGATACGAATGATGGCTTTGTACTCGCCGAGGCAGATCTACGACTCCGGGGCCCAGGTGACGTGACCGGCACGCGACAAACCGGTGAGCTCTCTTTCCGGGTTGCCGATTTGGCTGAACATGCGGACCTACTCGACGAGATCGCTGAGCTCGCAGAAGTGATCCGCCTAGAGCACACAGACATCCGTCAACAATTGATTGAAAGATGGATCGGACATGAGGAACACTTCGCACATGTCTAGCATTCATACCCTCGCCTCTTATATTCCGTTCTGGATCCAGGTCACACGGCTCGACCGGCCAATCGGGTGGATCGTGCTACTGTGGCCGACCTGGATCGCATTGACCATAGCAGGACATGCTGCGGGCGAGTTCAGGCTCGATATATGGGCGATCTTTACGCTGGGCGTGATCATCACGCGAAGCGCCGGTTGTGTGGTCAACGACCTGACCGACCGCAAGTTCGATAAGCACGTCAAGCGGACCCGTTCGCGGCCGATCACGAGCGGGAACCTGTCGGTAAAGAACGCGGTCATCCTGGCGATCGTCCTCTTTTCGGTATGCCTCGGGCTGGTCCTTATGACCAACATAGAGACAATCAAGCTGTCGTTTGTCGCGCTTGGTTTTGCTGTCATTTATCCGTGGCTCAAGCGGGTCACATTCTGGCCACAGATCGGCTTGGGCCTCGCGTTTTCGATGGCGATACCTATGGCGTTTGCTGCTTACGACCGACCGCTTGACAGAATCGTCTGGGCCCTCTTCTTGGGTAACGTCGCCTGGACACTAGCCTACGACACACTCTACGCGATGGTTGACCGCGACGACGATCTCTTGATCGGTGTGAAATCTACCGCAATTATGTTCGGCCGCTACGACTTGCCCGCAGTTGGGTGTTCACAGATAGCAGCTCTGGGCGCATTCGGCTACGCGTTCTGGCTTACCGATCTCGGCCCGCTCACGCTGGTGGGTATCTTGGTCGCCATAGGACTCACTGTTCGCCAGAATGGTATCGCCCGCTCGCGGTCACGCGAAGCATGCTTCCAGGCCTTTGTTGAGAGCCACCGGTTTGGGGCAGCACTATTTTTAGGGGTAGTTCTTGGAGTTTTCTAGTAACTCAAACCTTGATGGGTTATTAATCGTTTAGGATCTACCAAGGAAGCTACTCAAGACTCGTCCCCAGCCGGTTGTGGACCCGAGTAAGACTCAACCCCTACTGAGATCGCGTAGCAAGCAAGTTCGGTAGTCTTTGGTATCTTGAAGTCTTTGCCGTCGCGCTTGCCTTGCTCATAATACTGGATCGCACGCTTTTTCAAGCCAAGTTTTTTTGCTGCCTGCTCCTGAGTAAGGTTACAACCCTTCCTCCATTTCTTAAATTCACTCGACTTCATCGCAAACAGGTCCGCTCCAACTGTGGCCACGATGGTACACGATCAAATCAAAGTTTCTAATACAAATTCGGCGAAAAATTTGTCCATTTTTTGGCCTTAGAACCGATATCAATATCACATGTGACGCACATTCCATGGATAACTTATTGAATTACCGATTAACAATAGGAGTGCACATATTGCATTGTGCATTTAGTGCGTATATACTTTGGTCGTCATTATGGAAAAAGGAAATTCTAAAGATGATTCCAGTAGGTGTTGGACGAGGTTTGATGAGCTCGATGAAGCGCATGGCAAACCAAGAAATAACCGATAAACGTCAAAAAAAAATTAAAGAGAAAAAAGAAGCTGGGCAAAAGAGTTTGATCGCCCGGTTTCTACTCGGCATTCGGTTTTGAATCGAGCGCTTATTCATGGGCAAAAGCGCTGCTGTCCTAGCGCGTGAAAATATTCAAGCGCTCACTCGACGGAGTGAAACGCCCCTAGTTTCTACGAAAAACAAGCAGGCGTAGCAAATAAACTATCAAATTAATGACTCTCAGAAAAAAGTTGGGTCCCAGCGGTAGTCCACTGAATGACTGATAATTTTCCGGAGTCATCCTCAAGGAGAGCCGTGCAGCTTTCGACCCAATCCCCTGTGTTGCAGTACAGTACATCATCAATATAACGTAACTCTGATTTATGAATGTGGCCACAAACAACACCGTTCACGCTCGCATCTTTCGCGGCGCGCGCGACCATCAGCTCATAATTTGATACGAAGGTCACCGCGTTTTTCACCTTGTTTTTAAGGTAGGCAGATAAAGACCAGTATTCCAGACCAAAGGCACTTCGGAGCGCATTAACGAATGTGTTTATCCTTAAGAGTGTCTCGTATGCCCAGTCGCCTAGATAGGCTAACCATCTAGCGTAGTGCATCACTCCGTCAAATTTGTCACCATGAAGGATCAACAGAAGCCTACCGTCAGCAAGCGTATGTGTCGCCTCATGGACAACAGCGATTCCACCAAACGACAAGTCTTCAAAATCTCTCGCGAACTCGTCGTGATTTCCTGGGACATAAATTACCTTAACCCCTTTGCGTGCCTGACGAAGTAACTTCTGAATCACGTCATTATGCGTTTGGGGCCAATACCAGGTCTTCTTTAGCCGCCATCCATCAATGATATCGCCGACCAAGTAGATAGTGTCGGCCTCATGATATTTTAGAAAATCCAGTAAATATTCTGCTTTACAGCCACGGGTGCCCAGATGAATATCAGACAACCAGATCGTTCTATATTTAGTAACCTGTTTGGAACTTGCCATCCTTACCGCCTCACTCGAAAAAACCAGCGCCTAGATTAAGAATCGATCGGCCAAAACAATGGCCCAAACTGCCATGGTAAGAATCAGACTGAGAAATACGGCGGACGAACCAAGATCCTTGGCTCTACCCGACAAATGATGATATTCGTCACTGATCCGATCAACGACGGCCTCGATCCCGGAGTTCAACAACTCAACGATAAGCACGAGTAAAACGCAGCCCATCAACAGCACGACTTCGACCGCAGACCGTCCCAACCAAAAAGCCACAGGCACCATCAATCCAGCCAAGGCCAACTCTTGCCTAAACGCAGACTCGTATCTCCAGGCCGCTACGAATCCGCGCAGGGAATGCCCAGCTGCCTTAACTAATCGGGTTATGCCAGTATATCCGGGTTTTGCCATCCAATAATTGCTCATCAATCACGAATCACCAGTTACAGCAGATTGGTCGGTTCCCATACCTGTTTTAGGTGAAGCTTGAATCGTTTGTGACTCAAGATTGGAAGCGTTTGTATTGCCGTGAGATACCGTTGCTTCCAGCATTCGTTCGACACAGATCTGGGCCCTTTTTGCGATGGCGGTCGCTGGTTCATGCGGGGATAGCGGTTTCCCGACGGATATCCTGCCGCGGATAAAAGGTGCCCCGCAGATACGAAACAGGTGCATGATGAATTGGTCATCATCGGCATAAGATACCGATGATTTGCCGGCACCCTGGTAACTCAGTGCGATGGGCACGATCGGCACACCCGCCTGACGAGCAGCCTGAAAGAGGCGGCTTCTAAACTTAATCGGCATGGGCCCGCGGGTGGAAGTGCCCTCAGGAAAAATTACGACCCTATGCCCATGTGTCAACTCGGATGCCACATCCGCGACGGCCCGCTCAGCCGAGTAGCGGTCTCCCCGCCGGACGAAGAGGGTCCCGGCTCCCGATGCTAATTTGCCAACTACCGGCCATTTGGCTACCTCCGCCTTTGCAACGAAACGCACATCTTCAAATGACCCGATCAATAAAATATCGACCCACGACAGGTGATTTGAGACGATCAAGCAGGGACCTATGGGTATGTCTCCCGACAAGGTACTACTAATCTCAAGAAGCTTTATCGTCTTCTGATGCCACAATTGGATTTTACGCCTGAGCGTTCTTTGATCAGCTCCAGCTGAGAGCTTCCTGAGACTGAACCATCCCCAGACCATATGGCACAGAATGTAAAAAAGTTTCATGCGATACGGGCCGCTTCAGCTGACGCATCAGCCCATTTATTAGAAATCGAATCACGCCCGAGGAAATGTTTAAAATAGCGCTGGTTCAGTCGACGCATGTCTAAGAGGATCATCACATCCGCGACACCGAACTCCTCGTCATAACTCGGCTCACCACATACCCAAGCTCCTAAACGCAGATAGGCCTTCAACAGGGGTGGCATGATGGCATCGTCAACCGCTGGCACGGGGTCCTGTGATACGGGAACTCGAGGCTCTGCTCGTAAATTTTCCGGACTCAGGTGCCTGGACAGAGGGCCTGCCATCAAGGTCCGTATAAGTTGACCCTGGTCTCTGCATGGGACGCTGGCGCACCCTAGCAGATAGTTGATTTCCCAGCGCATCATTAGTTGCGCGATCCCGCTCCACAGCAACATAATGCCACCACCAGACCTATAATCAATGTGAACACATGTTCGACCTAGTTCGACAACCTCCCCGTCAAGAGCTCGAACAAAAGGAGCCGAAAACTCAGACTCTGTATAAAACCCACCAAGACTCAGGGCACTAGAACGTTTCAATAGTCGGGTCGAAGCAACAACCCTCCTGGTGCTGAGTTCTTCGACAAACAGGTGATGGCAATAGGGGTCGTAGCGATCCGACTCGATTCCTGCTTCTTCTTCACATACCTGCGCGCCCAACTCTCGGGCGAATACGTCATAGCGCAAGCGCTGTGTCTCTGCGACCTCTGCCTGAGTTGAGGCAAATCGGACTGAGAATCCCTGAGCGTTAACAAGTTCTACGTTAGACATGGCCGTCTTTGTTCGGAATTTGTGAATCAAGGTAAATGATGCAAATAACGAACTCGTTAACGATTGATGAAGGTTTAATGACAAAACTAGCAATAGTCACCAACATTTGTACGCAGGTCAGTGTCATAAAATCGCAATACTTTGATTATATAAATACGTTTATGGCAGGAATAGTGATGTCAAACATAAAGTCATTGGTAATTGTAACGGACGCTTGGTTTCCTCAAGTCAATGGGGTCGTACGAACCCTATCGACAACGAAAGCGGAACTTGAAAAGAAAGGATGCCAAGTGGCCGTCATCAGCCCAGACGGTTACCGCTCTATCCCTTGCCCGACCTACCCCGAAATAAGGCTAGCACTATTTGCCAGCAAGTCAGTCGGCAGGCGTCTATCTGGCCTCCAACCTGAGGTCGTTCACATCGCAACCGAAGGGCCCCTAGGCCTTGCGGCCAGGAGGTGGTGCAAAACACACCGTTTCCCATTCACCACCAGTTACCATACCCGTTTCCCTGAGTACGTCCGGTTACGCGCCCCAATTCCAATAAGCTTGTCGTACGCCTTTTTACGATGGTTCCACGGACCGGCTCACCGGATGCTAGTCGCAACACAGTCTATGGAAAATGAGTTGCTAGCTCACGGGTTTAAAAATATCGGTCGCTGGTCTCGGGGAGTTGACCTCGAATTATTCACGCAAGACAGTCAACACCAACGATCAAAGCAGCCAATCCTGCTTTACGTAGGACGAGTGGCGCCTGAAAAAAATATAGACGCCTTCTTAAAACTAGAGTGCGTTGGCACTAAACGTGTTGTTGGGGGGGGTCCCGAACTAGAGGCGCTCATCCAGAAATATCCTGAGGTTGAGTTTGTGGGGTATAAACACGGGCCAGAGCTTGCTCTAGAGATCCGACAAGCTGATTGCTTTGTGTTCCCTTCCCGCACAGATACCTTCGGTCTGGTAATTCTTGAGGCACTTGCGTCGGGAGTCCCGGTCGCGGCCTATCCCGTGCCGGGGCCACTCGATCTCATAGAAAATGGCCACAACGGGTGGGTCTCAGAGGATCTGAATCACGCAATCAATGAGGCACTCAAAATAGATCGAGAGGCGTGCCGCAAGTTTGCAGAGAGGTTCTCGTGGGAAAACTGCACTGCTCAATTTATCTCTCAACTGAAACCTATCGTGACAAATTAACTAGAAAAGACCTCGTAACAAAAAATTCATCAAGCTGACCCAGAACTGTCATTTGAGTTGAGTAATCTTGTTTGAATTCGGTATTGGATCGCTTCATGCACTGTTCTGGTATGAGTAAGTTTTTTTTCTACCTTGATCGCGCTGAAAAGCCGTTGTGCGCCACCGCCAATGCTCTAGCCGATGTACCCTCAATCCAAAGGATATTTGTATTCTTTTCCAAACTAGGAGATGGAGCCGCTTGGGTTCTGTTATTTATCACAATCGGACTGTTCAGACCTGATGCCGGCAATTTACCGGTCGTGCTAATCGGAGCAAGCCTCCTTAATCTCGGGCTCTATAAGCTAGTAAAAGAACAGACGGTAAGAAACAGACCCTTCATGACGTGGGAGGCTATTACTCCTAAAGAGCAACCTCTAGATAATTATAGTTTCCCCAGCGGTCACACACTCCATGCGGTGACGGTGACACTACTTATCTTGCCAGTGCTCCCACTACTTGGATTAATTTTGGTCCCGATAACGGTGATGATTATGCTGTCCAGAGTTATCCTAGGACTTCATTATCCAACTGATGTTGTGGTTGCCGCATTAATAGGCTCCCTCGTAGCTTTCTATGCTGGTAGCCTTGTGTCCCTGTGATCACCAATCGCAGAGGCAGCATCCTCTCCTCGCCATTTTTAAAAGAAGCGCCTGTCATTTACCCTCAATCCATATATGTCAATTTTGTTACGTTCGTCATACTTATGTAACATTTCACCCGTTTAATAAAGATGACGTGTGGTTATTTTTGGGAATAACATGAGTGAACAACTGCTTCGGACGGTTCTAATCGTAGATGATGAGTCGTCGATTCGTGAAATGCTTGCTGTAGCGCTGGAAATGGCCGGTTTTGAAACAGTCCAAGCAGAAAATGCCTCCAGCGCTCTCGAACACTTAGCGACACGCCTACCTGACCTGATGCTGGTCGATTGGATGATGCCCCAAGTATCGGGGCTTGAGTTATGTAGACGGCTTCGCAGAAACGCAGACACAGCGAACATTCCCTTGGTCCTCCTCACTGCTCGCGGAGAGGAAGAAGCCAAAATCACGGGTTTGGGGGTCGCGGATGACTACATTACAAAGCCATTCTCTCCTCGGGAGCTTGTCGCACGGCTCAAGGCAATTTTGAGAAGGACAACACCGCTAGGTATCGAAGAACCTGTCGAGTTCGGAAATTTACGGCTTGATCCTGTCGGCCAGCGAGTAACAGCGTCAGACCGCCTCCTAGCACTCAGCCCTATCGAGTACCGCTTGCTACAGCTATTCATGACAAACCCGAATCGGGCCTTTTCTCGGACCCAATTGCTTGATCGTGTATGGGGAGGGGATGTTTATGTCGAAGAACGGACTGTCGACGTGCATATCCGACGATTACGGAAGACCCTTGGCGCAGAGCTTGAAGACTTTATTCAAACTGTAAGAGGAACAGGTTACCGGTTCACCTCCACAATCGCTGAAGCCTAGTCTATCTAGGATGCAGGTGCGATGACTAATGAGTACCCCTCCTCACTCTGCCTGCGGGACTCCTCCTCGAGATCCAACAACATAACCCTACAGCTCCGGAATATTTCTTTATCAAATTCAAGACTCACTGCACCGCCCTCAACCGAGACACTAAACTTCGGAGCACCTAGATGTCGTGCCACGTGCATGACGTGTGCTATCCGAAGAATTCTAACGAGTCTCATTAATCGCTTTTTCGACCAGTATCGGGGCTTCGGTAACGACGATAGATCGAACTTTTTACGGTGATTAAGAATTAGCGTTGCTAAAACCGCTTGCTCTTCTCGACTAAACCCAGGCAATGGCGTGTTAACAACAATATACGAACCATGTCGCTGGTACGCCGAATAACTTACATGTAGTCCTATCTCATGAAGCATAGATGCCCAAACTACCATTTGGTAATCCAAAACTCCTAAACCCCAGACCGGTGCAGCGGCAGAAAATATTCGAATTGCGGTATCACGAACACGACCAGCGTGGTCAACGTCCACGCTATACTTTTTCATCATGTCGAGCGCGGTTCTCTCTCTTATATCGGATGACTTCAAGCGGTCATCCATTTCATACAACACCCCCTCCCGGAGCGCTGCATCGCAAAATTCAATTTTGGATAACCCGAGCTCGTCTACAATTGCGGAGATGATGCCAATACCAGCGGGGAGGATCTGCATCCTCTCTAGGCTCACGTCAGGAATGTCGGCAATACGTCGATTCATATCGACCAACACAAAATTTTTACACGATTCCAACGACTCTGGAGTGATGATCGGACCATGGCCCAGATAATTCCCCAAAGCACTCACACTTTTTGCTGAGCCAGAGGTCGCAAATATTTTTTCTGCTCCTAAGTCTCGAATTGTAGAGACGATGGGTTCAATTACTTTCCGCGTGTTTAACTCGATCTCAGCAAAACTCTCACGGTCCAATTTTTTCATGAACCGTTTTGTGAATGTCACGCAACCCAGGGTTCTGGAAGACAAAAACTCAGTCTCAAAATTAACACCAACAGCGAACTCAGTTGATCCACCCCCAAGATCAAAAACCAAAAATCGACCCTCTGTGGATTGACTGTGTGCCACCGCCTGAAAAATTAGGCGAGCCTCCTCGGGACCAGAAATTACATTAATTTGTGCTCGGAAGTGTTCGGAGGCTAAGTCGAGAAACTCGTGAGCGTTTTTAGCTTCACGAAGTGTATGCGTCGCCACAACCCGGATATCCTCGGTCGCGACACCCGACAGGCGACCATCGAACCGCTTGAGCGCCTCAATTCCCCTCTGAATAGATTTGTTACCCAAGACGCCTTTGCGGTTGAGTCCCGAGGCTAACCTTACTCGCTCGCGATCACGAACGAGGACTTGGAGTCCAGACGGCGTCAGCCTAGCGATGGTCATGTGGAAGCTATTTGATCCTAGATCGACGGCAGCAACCAGCCGCTCTAGTGACTGACCCTGCAAATCAGACGCTCTCAATATTTTTTATGTATTCATAGGTACTAATTTGGCACCGGACCTTCCTCCGGTTGCCCCGACTTACGTACGGATTCGATTGATCCTCATCAATAAGTCGAGCCTTCACGGTGTCCTTGAACTGCAAACCCATAAGGTCAATCATTATTTTTTTGAGATTATTGTCATAAATTGGAGCAGTCACCTCTACCCGGTTATCCATATTTCGCGTCATCCAATCTGCCGAGCTTATGTACACATCAGGATCACCATCATTTTGAAAAATCATAACCCGAGGATGCTCCAAAAACCTATCTACAATACTGATAACTCTGATCGTATCGCTCATACCAGGCACACCAGGGATCAGTGAACACATGCCTCTCACGCATGCGTCTACGACGACACCGGCTCTGCTCGCCTCATATAGTTTAGTAATTAGATCATCATCCGCCAAATTATTGACCTTCAGAGTTATCTTGGCGCTCTTGCCGGACTCGGCTAGCCCAATCTCCCTATCAATTTGTTGAATGATCTTTTTGCGTTGATCTACTGGACTAACCCACAAATGACGGAACACAAAGTTACGGTACGGGGCATTAAAAAATGAAAAGACCTGACGAACCTCCGCAGTAATTTCAGGTCTAGCAGTCAATAAACTAAAGTCTGTATACATTTGGGCCGTTTTTTCGTTGAAATTACCGGTGCCAATATGAGCATATCTGACCCGCTGACCATCCTCACGTCGTGTAATCAGACAGAGCTTCGAGTGCACCTTCAAATTAGCAATACCAAAAGTGACCCTCACGCCTGCATCTGTGAGCACCTTGGACCATTGAATATTTGCCTCCTCATCGAAACGCGCCTGAAGCTCAACAACAACAGAAACGTCCTTCCCGTTAGCTACGGCATCCAAAAGGGATTTGATGACTAGGGAAGAGCTCGCCACTCGGTAAAGACTGATCCTGATAGACTCAACAGCCGGATCGGTTGCAGCCTGACGGAGCCACTCAGTAACGTGATAAAAGTCGTGGTACGGGTAGTGAAGCAGAACATCTTTATCTTTTAAAACGGAAAAGTAGTTCCTCTGGCCATCAAGAGCTTTAGATGGAATTGGCCGGAGCTCAGAATACCGTAAAGAAGCTCGCCCAATCGAAGGGAAAGACAGAAAGTCCTTCATATTGTGATACCGACCGCCAGGGATAACCGCGTCAATCCCTGCGATACCCAGCTCACGTTTTAGCATGACCAAAACCCGGTCTGGCATGTCACGGTCGTGGACAAGCCGCGTCGGCTCAGAAGTGAGCCGCTGCTTTAATCCCAATGACAGTCGATCCATGAGGCTGTCATCGATCTCGCCAGACAAATCATACTCGGCGTCACGTGTTAATTTCATCGACCAAGCCTGAACGTCGTCAAAATCAAAATAACCCTCAAAAATTTCGGGTAGCCCAACCCGGATCGCGTTATCAAGCAAGACTAAAGGCTTCTTGCGTTTAGTTATTTTTGGTAGTTCGATAAACCTCCGGTGATGGTCGGTAGGTACCTCGATTAATGAATAAATGTACTGATCAGCCTTTCGCAACTCGGCTACCAAGTAGGTCTCGTCGTCGGCAATAACCTCCCCCAAATTTACTTTATCCGAGACCACGATAGGACAAATAAATTTACGAATATTTGAGTGGAAGTAGCGTTTGAGCCACTCCCGGTGCTCTTCGGTCAGCTGCTCTTCATTTTCTAAAAATATATCGTGCCTAGCGAGGGTCCGTATGACATCGAGATGTGTCGCCTCAAATTCTAAATTTAACTCAACGGTGCGTCGCTGAATCTGTCTAAGTAATTTACCCGACGCAGGCTCTAAACCTACCTCCCGGTGAAGTATTTTTCTTCTTCTAACATCGGATACTCGAACCCTATAAAATTCATCAAGGTTGCTCGAATAAATGCCGAGAAAGCGAGCCCGCTCGATAATCGGGTTTGACTTATCCATCGCCTCCTGGAGGACTCGATGGTTAAATGACAACCAACTTAGTTCTTTGTCAAAAGTTGGGAAATTTGGCAAAACTTCAACCTTATTATTACTGACATAGAAAAGGTTATTACAGTTATGTTACAGATTTGTGACTTAGATTAGGCTAGCAAATCTAATGAGAAACGCCACCTCAACCACAATACTGGAGCTTACCTCGCTGGGGCTGCTCACTATGTTTTTAGGTGTTGTTACTGGCTACTTCGTTCCGTCAGCACTTTTTGTCGCTAGCGCCTACCTTTCGGTAACCCTATGGAGACGAAATAGTTTCTACCGATGGCTGGAAAGCAACAAAAAAAACGAGTCCTTGGTTACCTCCGATCTGTGGGCCGATATTGTACGGCGCATTGAAATTGAACGCGATCAAGCGGAAAAAAATAAAGAATCAGTGGTTAAAGAGTTCCATAACCTTAGACTCGCACTAAGCAGTCTCAAGGTCGGACTGGTACTCACCGACAAGACATGGAACCTCATCTGGTGGAATGAGGTCGGTGGTGAATTACTCAATTTTAGAAAACCAGATGACATCAATAGCTATCTTTTTGCTCTGCTAAGATCACCGTCGTTAAAAGAATACATCGCGAAAAACGATTTCAGCGAACCACTAATTCTTGATGACTTCACAACACAACAAGCAGTGATCGAGTTGTATTTCGGAGATAGCCCGTCTGAGGGATACATAATACTCGTAAGAGACATCAGTCAACTGAAAAGACTCAACGAAATGCGGTCAGACTTTATTGCTAACGTCTCGCATGAGCTAAAGACGCCGCTTACCGTCATTAACGGTTATTTGGAAACCTTGATCGACAATCAATTGGTCGAGGGTGTCGCGAAGAATGCGATCGAAAACGCCGCTTTGCAGGGTCGCAGGATGGATAACATCATCCAAGATCTCATAACGCTATCCCAGCTTGAGACCTCACCAAGCACAGACATTGAAGTCTTCAATCTTTCTGATTTGGTCGGACAAGTCCAGCAGCAAGTAGCGTGGTTACAAAAAAATCTCAAAAAAAACCAGACTATCGTCAAGATCTTGGTCACCGAGGATTGGGTTCTCACAGGAAATAGAAATGAAATTTTCTCCCTCCTATCCAACCTGCTCAGCAATGCCTTGCGGTACTGCCCCGATGGATCGTTAATTTCCTTGAGGTTAGAGCAGAGCGATCACAAGACATTAATCTGCGTGGATGACAACGGCCCAGGAATACCAGAGCCACATCTCAGTCGTGTAACCGAGCGATTTTACCGTGTCGATAAGAGCCACTCGTCCATCACAGGAGGCACAGGATTGGGCTTGGCGATAGCCAAACACGTTATGGGAAGGCACTCCGGAAGCCTTCAAATTAGCTCTGAGGAAGGGAAAGGTACTTGCATTCGTTGCTCATTCCCGAAGGACAGGCTACAACAGATAGTTACGTAAAACAGTTTTCGTTAACGCTCGGATGGCGGACATCAACGCCCTGAACTAAATAGATTACGTATTCAGCAATGTTTGTGGCGTGGTCGCCAACGCGCTCTAACGACCTCGCAATCCAAACTATATTCAAGACCCTGCCGATATTTCTGGGATCCTCAATCATAAACGTCGCGAGCGACCTAAGCGCCGACTGATAAACCTTATCAACCTTGCGCTCACGTTCAAAAATATCTCTCGCAAGATCGATATCGAGCCGCGCGAACGCTGTCAAAGATTCCGACAACATCTTGGCAACCTGCTCAGCAATCCGCTGTATCTCGGTAATCCCTACGTCATCAGAGCTATCAAATGACTCAAGACTAAGCTTGCCTACCTTCTCAAGTTCGTCGCCCATTCGCTCAAGGTCTCGGACGATCTTCGAAACAGCGAGCACAAGCCGCAAATCAGAAGCGATAGGTTGTCTCCGAACGATCAGAGACTCTACCTGATCGTCGAGATCGATCTCGGCAGCGTTAATCTTTTGTTCAACGTCTTCAATGTCGCTCAGTAGTGAAGAGTCCTGACTAGCAAAAAACTTGAGCGCACACGCTAGCTGCTCTTCAACCAATCCACCCATTTCAAGGGTGGACCTCCGAAGCGCCTCAAGCTCCTCGTTGAACTCGCTGGAAATGTGTCGATAGAAGTCTTCGTTAAAGTCTTTCATCTAGCCAAACCGTCCGGTAATGTAGTCTTGAGTCAATGCATGCAGAGGATTTGTAAACACCTGCTTGGTGTCACCTACCTCAATCAACTTTCCTAAATGAAAATACGCAGTCCGATCAGAGACGCGAGCAGCCTGCTGCATGGAGTGGGTAACGATTACTATTGTGTATTGCTCCCGAAGCTCAGAAATCAATTCCTCTATTTTTGCAGTAGCGATCGGGTCCAAGGCAGAACACGGCTCGTCCATCAGGATAACCTCGGGGCTCACCGCAATCGCGCGAGCGATGCAAAGGCGCTGCTGTTGGCCGCCCGACAAGCCGGTTCCTGGCTGATCCAGACGATCTTTTACCTCCTCCCAGAGACCAGCCCGTTGAAGCGAGGTTTCTACAATATGATCGAGCTCCACCTTGCTTGTCGCAAGCCCGTGAATACGTGGCCCGTATGCGACGTTGTCAAAGATTGATTTGGGAAAAGGGTTTGGCTTCTGGAACACCATACCGACCCTCGCCCGCAGCAAGACCACATCGATCGAGGAGTCATAGATGTTCTGATCATCGATCATGATTTCACCAGACACACGGCAGCTGTCTATCGTGTCGTTCATCCGGTTAAGACACCGCAGGAATGTCGACTTACCGCAACCGGACGGGCCGATGAATGAGATTACCTGTCCGGACCCTATATCAAGACTGATATTGTCGATCGCATGCTTGTCAGCATAAAAAACGTCAACGTTCCGGGCCTTCATACGGGGGTTGTCTGCATGGATTTGACCGAGGGTACTGTCTGGAATCGTCCGTGCTTCTAGGGTGCTAGTTGTTTGGACCATCCGGCTACTCTCTTCTAGTTGCATAACACTGACCTGCTCACCAACGTCGCTCTAATTTTTTACGAAGAAAAATCGCGGCGGCGTTCATACTAATCAGAAATGCCAACAATACAATAATCGCCGCACTGGTTTTTTGAATAAACATACGTTCAGCAAAATCTGCCCACATAAAAATTTGCACCGGGAGAACGGTCCCGGGCTCAGTGACACCTGACGGCACGTCGACGATAAAAGCGACCATACCAATCATCAAGAGAGGCGCTGTCTCACCCAAAGCTTGGGCCATCCCAATGATGGTGCCGGTCAACATACCCGGCATCGCGAGAGGTAAAACATGGTGCGTTATGGTTTGCATTTTCGAAGCGCCAACGCCCAGAGCGGCATCACGAATACTCGGTGGGACTGCCCGAATCGAGGCACGCGAAGAGATTATAATCGTAGGCAGCGTCATCAATGCCAACACTATTCCCCCAACTAGCGGTATTGATCGCGGCATCCCAAATATCACGATAAATACCGCGAGGCCCATGATTCCGAAAACGACTGACGGCACCGCGGCAAGATTATTAATATTGATCTCTATGATTTCCGTGAAACGATTCTTTGGCGCCATTTCCTCGAGGTAGACAGCGGTAGCTACCCCCAAGGGAAACGCGATCACAATACACACCAGCAGGGTAAGTATTGATCCCACCAGCGCCCCACGGATCCCAGCCATCTCAGCGTCACGTGATGCTGAGCCAAAAAATAAATAATCACTTATCTCGTAGCTGATCCGACCCTTCGCCTGAAGTAGATCAATATATGAAATCATCTGATCACTGACTCGTCTGTCAGCTTCAGGGGTATCTCGTGAGATAAGGCCACGCAAGAATGTATCTACATCATCGTCGACAGCAAACTGAAGCGCTACCTTTGATCTCATTTGATCTGGATTATCCAGCACGTGATGCATCAGTCGCTGTCCGGACCCTGATGAAATTAGCTTACGTGCTTGTCGTTTCGCCTTGCGCCCGGTGGGACCCCCAAGAGCCTCATAGAGCGCATCTCTTACGACCCCGTCAAAATCGCCATCGGCGAGCGACTCTAGGGTCCCTTGACCAGACGGATCAAGCCTCTCAGCGTCCAACTGAACATCAAGCGTGACGTAGTGCTGGAATAACCCGGGGATACCCTTGCTTAAAATGCCAGCAAATAAAAGAACAAGGAATCCGAGGGCCACGGCGACCGCAGATTTCCCTAGAAACAAGAATCGATTTTCTCTCCGTTTGCGGAAGCTGATCGACTCGGCTACTCGCTCGGCAGCCCGCTCGGGCGACAATCCTAAAGAAACCTGGTCACTCATACTGCTCTCGATACTTTTTTACAATCTGAAGCGCGTAGTAGTTCAGGGCCAGCGTAGTGACAATCAACATTAGCGCTAACGCAAAAGCCGATAACGTCTTCGCGGACTCAAACTCTTGATCGCCAACCAAAATCGTCACAATCTGTGAGGTAACTGTCGTGACCGCGTCCAAAGGATTGAAAGACAAATTCGCAGCCAACCCGGCCGCCATTACTACGATCATTGTCTCTCCGACCGCGCGGGACACCGCAAGGATCACCGCCGCGACGATGCCCGGTAGCGCAGCCGGCAGCACTACCTGCCTGACCGCCTCACTCTTCGTGGAGCCCAGACCAAAAGCTGCGTCGCGGAGGGCCTGGGGGACAGCGTTTATCACGTCGTCTGAAAGCGAGGAAATAAATGGGATTATCATGACGCCCATCACGAGGCCTGCGGCCAACGCTGACTCTGATGCCACCTCGAGACCGACGGATTCGCCGACAGATTTGACGACGGGGGCGACCGTCAACGCAGCGAAAAAGCCGTACACGACGGTCGGCACGCCCGCGAGTATCTCCAGGAGAGGCTTCACGATCCCCCTCACCCTTAGGGTCGCGTACTCAGCCAGATAAATGGCGCTAAACAATCCCACAGGGACGGCTACCGCTAGCGCTATAAATGAAATCAGGAATGTCCCAACAAACATCGGGATCATGCCATAGGTCGCGGTACCTCCTCCAGATCCAGCGCGCTCCGCGCCCTCAAACTGTGGGTTCCACTCGAGACCAAACAAGAAGTCTTGGGGGGGGATTAATTTGAAAAATCGAATCGACTCAAAAAGAATGGAGAGCACGATTCCTATGGTTGTAAATATTGCAACCGTGGAACTACCTATCAGCATCCATGTGAGAATTCTCTCAACATGATTCCTCGCACGAAATTTAAAACTAATCCTTCGGTACCCGAGTAAGCCCCCAGTCAGCGATACTCCCAACACGAGAACATTTGCGACGATAATGGTATCGGACTCCCAGCGGGTCCACGCCTCACCAGCTGACTGAACCCAAGGCTCCACCTCTCCAAATTTGATCCCGTCAACGACATTCGTAATTTTCGCGAGAGCGATTGCCCGGTCAACAGCGTCACCCCCTGCTACCTCCGGCGGGAAGAAATGACTGGCCCAATGTTGAAAAAGCAGATTCTTGCCAAGGACTATCACCAGCAAGATCAATAACGCAGGGAGGGTCGAGGTTATTGCCGCCCACATCCCGTGGTAGTGGGACCTCGAGTGCAGTTTTATGGTACCGGTGGCTTGTTGACCCGCGGCCGCTCTTTGTCCGAAAACGAAGAAAGTGGCTCCGATCACCAGTACTGATAAAACGAGGTTAAATAACGACAAGCGAGCTTTCCCTGAAATATAAAAAGACCGAACGGATTGTCCCGTTCGGCCTCCAATTTTTCAATCAACTTTATTGATTACTTTAAATCTGAGGCTACGAGAACTGGAAGATCTGTCATACGAGCTTTCATTGCTGCAGCTTCTTCACCACCAAGTGGGATCATCCCAGCATCAGCAAGAATACCATCGTCGCCCCAATGCTTTACCCACTCAGCCATATACTCCTCCACGCCAGGAACAACACCAAGGTGCTGATGCTTGACGTAGAAGTAAAGAGCACGTGATGCTTTGTACGAACCATCCCCGATTGCATCGAATGTTGGCACAACACCTGACAACTCGGCCCCTTGAAGTGTGTCAGAGTTCTGGTCAAGGTACGAGAAGCCAAATATGCCGTAGGCTTTGGTGTCTTCTTGAAGCTTCTGAACGATCAGGTTGTCCTGCTCACCTGCTTCGACATAGGCGCCATCTGTACGCATCGCACGACATGCTTTTGCTTTCTTCCCAGCAGCCTTCAATGCCGCTTTCGCATCCGAATCCTTCTTACAGTAGGCTTTTTCATTCACAATCTCAGCATACGAAGCGCGTGTACCCGATGTGGTTGGTGGTCCGTAAACGCGGATTTCTGTATCAGGTAGTGAGGAATCAATGTCTGACCATTTCTTGTATGGGTTTGCAACCATCTTACCGTCGATCGCAACTTCAGCTGTCAACGCCTTGCCAAGGTTTAGCAAAGAAATCTTAAGTTGCTCACCACTTTTCGAGTTAGCGACAACGATTCCGTCGTAACCGACTTTAATTTCAGTCAGCTTTACACCGTTCTTTTCGCAGTAATCTAGCTCCTTAGTCTTCATACGCGAAGATGCGTTACCGATATCGATGAACTCTGTTCCGATTCCGTCGCAAACGCCTTTCTTACCAACCGAAGAACCACCAGATTCAACAACTGGAGTTTTTTGATTGTAATTACGTCCTAGACGCTCAGCAACGATTGTTGCAAATGGAAGAACAGTTGATGAACCAGCGATGCTCACGTAATCACGTGCTACAGCAGTCGTGCTCATCGCAACTGCCAAAGCGGCAGAAGTTGCAATACGAACAAACATGGAGGACTCCTTTAAAATTTTTTCTCTGAGCCAAAACATAGCTTTTTTGCTATTCTTGACACTTTGATTGTTGTACCGCCCAAATGTTACAAGAATATTACAATCTGTAATTTAACAATCTGAAGTCGCAAGTACTGCGCTACTAATCCTGCGCAAGCTCTAGAAGAAGTTGTTCGGTCTCATCCCAACCGATACAGGCATCAGTCACAGATTGTCCGTAAGTAAGTTCTGAAAGGTTCGGTTTCAGTGGCTGATTACCAGCAACCAGGTGACTTTCAATCATCACACCAAAGATACCGTGATCAGACGCTTTTCGTTGTTCAATCACGCTCTCAACCACGCGACGTTGCTTGGTGTGATCTTTCAACGAATTACCGTGGCTGCAATCCACCATCAAATATGGGGCCAATGATTTTGCTCGGAGCGCATCGAGGACTGTCTCGATATCAGTACGTTGATAGTTCGGTCCAGATTGCCCTCCACGCAAAATCACATGGCAATCTGGATTACCGGTAGTACCAAAAATTGCGGCGACCCCCTGCTTCGTCACTGACAGAAAATGGTGGGAGTGACTCGCCGCTTGGACCGCATCGGTCGCAATTGTGATCGTGCCATCGGTACCATTCTTAAAACCGACAGGCATTGACAGTCCTGACGCCAACTCACGGTGTACCTGACTCTCTGTCGTTCGCGCACCAATCGCTCCCCAACTGACCAAATCAGCGATAAATTGAGGACTGATGGTGTCTAGGAATTCACAGCCGACCGGCACTCCCTGCTCAACTAAATAAGCCAAAAGGCTTCGTGCTTTATGAAGACCCTTATTCACCTGGAAGGTCTGATCTAGATGCGGGTCATTAATCAGACCTTTCCACCCGACAATCGTACGCGGCTTTTCAAAATAAACCCGCATTACGATTTTTAACGTATCGCTGTATTCATCGATCAAAGGTTTCAGTCGCGCAGCGTATTCTTTGGCGGCGTCAGGATCGTGAATCGAACATGGGCCGACGACCACGACCAAGCGCGGATCACGGCCATGCATGATATCCGCAATTTCAGTACGATCTTTGACGACTGATGCCACCATTGCGTCTGACATCGGCAATTCTTCCAACAAAATGGCCGGCGTAATCAATGGTTTCATCTGCGCAATTCGAGTGTCATCAACGACTAATGGGTTTTGCACGATATATTCTCCAAATGAGCACACAGTGTGACCTGTCACCAGTGGTTGCGTAAAGAGCGCGAACATGCGGAAATCTAATTATGCAGAGTATCTTTTCTAACGATCTCAATACCCTTGTCGACACAACCGCGGGTGTCCTCTCGGCTGAGAGTTTTAGATCTCCACTCGCTCCAGATTGGTTAATCGTGCCCAATCAAGATACCGGTCGCTGGCTACAAATTAAGCTGACAGATCGTTTAGGAAGCTTAGCCAACACCAAAGTTACTACCTTAACCGAGTTCATTCGATCGATTTCAGACACACAACCGGACAAACAATTTCAATCTGATTTGTACTGGGCTATCGCGACAGTTTGGCGAAACAAGCATCCTGGCTTAGCCGAATCCGAGTATTTACAGCAAGTCAGTGGCTTATTCGAGATATTCCAGAATTATCTGGCTGAGCGACCTGACTGGCTCACCAATCCTGAAAAAGCCTCATCGCTGATACAGCAGTCTTCTGTCTGGCAAATCGCTCTCTGGCGAGACATCGAGCCAATGCTGCCGACTGCTCCACATCGAAAACTCGTTAATGCTCTCAAAGAACCGAATTCAGAACGCCTCGATTCGATCGCTCGCATTATTCTTTTTAATCCAGATCGTCTATCGATGCTCGCACTGAATGCACTGAAAATATGGTCGAACAACAGACCATTGTTTCTTTGCATCCAATCTCCATCCCCAGAGCCTTGGTTTACACAGGGAGCGCTCGAGCTACCGGAAACTCACCCCATTCTTGCAGACCTTTGTCGTGAAAAAGCCAAAGTCTTGTCGATGCTCGGCGACGATGAGCCGATCGAGGGCTATGCGCCAACTGCACCGAAAAGTGCACTGTCCGAACTCAAGGCGCAGATCTTTGACAACCGAAAGGCATTGATCAGACTCGATCAATCCGTCTCTTTGATCAGTGCAACGAGTCCAACCCAAGAAGTCATAGAATTGAAGCGGTGGCTGATCGATTGGTTAAATGTTGATCCAACCCGAAACCTCAAACAAGTGCAGATCGTGACACCAAACCCGGCGTTGTATGGACCGATCGTGCAACGGATATTTCATTCATCTGAATTGTTACAGCGGCTCCCAACTACAGCGGATCCTTTAGTTGTTCAGCCAATCGAAGTGGCCGCAATCAACCTGTTAGCCGAGGTGTGTCGCTCAGGCTTCAGAGCCGGTTCTGTGTACAGGTTTCTATCAGATATCACAGTCCGCGAGACGCTTGAGCTCAGTGACCAGCAGTTGAGACATATCCAACGTTGGATTGTGCAATCCGGTGCAAGACGGGGAGTGTCAGGCTATCGACATACCTTGCATGCAGCAAAAAAACGGTTGTTGAGAGGGCTGATGACAGATCCCGATACTGCGTTTCTTAGTGACAGTACCCCGACAGAATCTATCGAACAAACGGACGGCCTTGATCGGCTGCTTGGTGTCTTATCTGCCATCGAACAGGTTCTGTGTGCGCCCGAGGTCATGCCGCTCCAGGAAGCCATTCCGCTAATCGATCGTGCGGTCAGTAGGCTCACTCTTGGTCAGGTTCAGAGCCTCAATCTCACACCAGTGATAGCCCAATTTGCGGACGCCGAAGTCAGTAAAAAATCCGTGTTTCAGTGGATCGAACTAAACCAAACAACGGGGCTGTCTCGGCCGCTTGCTTTAAACGATCAACTGTCGGTCACGGCACCGCAGACGATCCGTAGTATTCCAAATCAAGTCGTCGCAATACTTGGAGCAAACCACGATACATTCCCACACGAGTCCAATGAACACCCGTGGGATTTGGTCACGAAGAATCCTCGCCCTGGCGATTTGATACAGTCTGAAAAAGAACGCCAAGTACTTGCTGATATTGTGCTCAATACAGAGGATCAGTTGTGGATCAGTTGGATCGGGAAGCACCCCATCCACCAAACCGAAGAGCTCCCGGGTCCCGGGGTCGTCTCACTGATTGATTGTTTCAGAGACCCTGACAATACATCTCCGGTCATGGAATTACCGTCGGGTATCAGCCTCCTCAGCCATCAGATTTCCGCCTCTGATATTGATACCGTTGAGCTCGAGATTCGGCACTCTTGGACAATCCATGAATTTCTCTCGGCTGCAGCCGAGCCGGCGATCGCTTTTCTTAACGAGAAAAATGCTCGCGTCCGTACGCCCGACTTTCCAGATTTAAATATCGAGCCATTGAGTATCGATACGTTGAATGCCTTCAAAATGAAGCAAGGATTCGTGAAACAGTCGTTAACGCAAGACACGCTCATCGAATTCTTAATGCATTATCCTGAGCTACCTGATGAGATCGACTTAAACCAAGCACTAGAGGATTACGCCCCTTCGCTCGTTGCTGAAGCCCTAGCAACCAACTCAGATCTAGTTAAGCCCGCTGAGTTAACGCTCGATGAGTTCACTTTACACATTGATGGTATCGCTACGGTAGAAGCGCCTCGAATTGTTATCAAGTCTTCGATCGATGGTGTCAGGGGCCTCCGAGCACTTCTCGAGGGACTTGTGCTTTTTGCAATTGAGCCAATAGAAGAGAGTCTTCGCCTCGTGACATTCAACAATCGCGTCACACCATTCGGTCCAATTCCAGTCGATGAAGCACGAAAGCAACTGAAAGACTGGCTAACGGTCATCTCCGATAAAGGAACTCCTTGCGCGCTCATTGCACCACTAGCGCTAAAAACAGCGAAAATGCTCGCCAAAGACGAAAAGGCGAACTTATGGATTCACTGGAATGAAGAGGAGCTCGCTCATCAACCCGAGTACCAACGCATATTTCAAAATGATCCGAATATTTCAGAGAAACACTTGGGTCTCTCGAGGAGCTTAGTCAAGCCACTGCTTCACTATCTAGGAAAATCTCGTGGAACGCTTTAAGCCAGAATTACTTCCAGGGTCAGGGCGACACCTTATCGAAGCAAGTGCGGGAACGGGTAAGACTTACGCGCTCATGTCACTCATGATGCGCGCTTTAGCGGTCGATAATCATCGGCCCGAACACTGTCTGCTGATGACATTCACTCGGGCATCGACTCGAGAACTCAGGGCTCGTGTTCGAGAACGGTTGATCGACGAAATTGATCGACTCGCCCGCGGCCAATCGGACCTCACGACGACCTATCCTGAATTGTCAGAAGGCCTCGGTATCGAGCGACTCAACCACGCACTTCGGCAGATTGACGCTATCGACATACAAACCATTCACGGTTCTGCAATCCGGTTGATCAATGACTTCGGACCAAGCATCGGCATTTCAAGCTTTCCCGTAGAAACCGAAGTCGGGAATCTACGTCAAGAGGTGGCTATTGATTGTTACCGACAACTCGTAACAGAACATGGCGCACAAATTGTGAGGTCACTCACTGGTGGGCTCAAAGCATTCGTGGGCCATGCTAAGCTTGCATGGAAACCTATCGATTCAATTAAACCCTGCACAACGGTCTGTCCTGATCTCGGTGGAATGGTGTCCGCATTCACCGAGCAAAAGGATGCTTTGTTATCAGATGTCGGCTCACTCTTTGCTCTGAAAGGGATGACTCGTAAATCACTCGAAACACACTGCGCCAGCATCGAAAAGGCGGAGACTCGTCAGGACATTCCTGAGAAAAGTGCCAAGTATTTTCTAGAGCGAGAAGACAAGTTCAGAGGCACAGTATTCGATCAGTGGGTCGAACTCGTTAAACCTTCAGACATCGAAGTCCAATTTCGAGCGCATTGTCTCCATCAGTTACGGCAGCAATTTAGGTACCGACTTAATGAACTGGGCATTACAGATAATGATCAGGTGATTCGTACTGCGGCCGAGGTCGCAAAACGACTAAAAAATGAAAGACCCAAACACACACTCATACTCGTCGATGAATTCCAGGATACCGATCGTCATCAATGGGCAATGCTCGACCATTTATATCCGGATGAGCCAGAACGATTCATGGTCATGGTCGGAGATCCCAAACAAGCAATCTACCGATTCCGTGGCGCCGATACAGCTTTCTACCACCAAATCCGTAAGAGACTTCCCGATCAAACTCTCTGGTATCTCGACACGGTCTACCGTTCCTCACAGGTTGTAGTTGACGGACTCAATGCGCTATTCGATGGCGACTACGCTTTGGGCAGAAAGTTGCAATATCACCCACTCAAAGCTGGGCAGCCCACCGACATCGCGCCATTAACAGTGAATCACAAAGAAGCCACTGGGTTTCAATGGATCGATTCCTTAACACCCGAATCGGTCGTGATGCTGACACAATCTCTTCTCGCAGGTGGCCAACAGGGCTCGTGCCGGATCGGCTCACGACCTATCAGTGAAAAAGATATTTGTATCTTGGTGCAGAACCGTCCGACGGCACAGAAGATCAAGCAAGTCGGTGACCGCATAGGTATTGCGTTTCACTATCAAAATAAAGCCAGCATATTTAGTCGGCGTGTCGCCAGAGAAATGGTGGTGATTCTTGAAGCGATTGCAAACCCAGATAATCTTTCGAGTGTCACGTCGGCTGCTTCAACGACCCTTATGGGTATCGATATCGACGCACCAGGACAACTGAGCGGACAATCGCGCTTTGTTGAAATACAAACTGAGCTATTCAATGCACGTGATCTTTGGAAATCCGACGGTCCAGCAGCGGCAATCACGCGTTTATTTGAGACCTGTCTGACAGCTCAGCGTATTCCACATACTCTCAATGGACTCGAAGACTGGAATATACTGACTCACTGTTTAGAAATTTTTGGGGAAGATGCGAAGGGTTTATCGCCCTTAGAAGCTGCGATCTGGTGGTCACAGCAGGCAACCTCAAAAAAAGAGGCTGACGATCGTACGAGCCAAAGACCACCCATCGCATCGGGAGCTGTGACGATCAATACCATCCATGGATCCAAAGGACTCGAATATCGCGTAGTCATTTTAGCTGATCAGATCACGGGGCAAACGCTTTCTAAACGTGCCTGGGGCTTCGATTATTGCGATCACAATGGATCAATCATCGATCTGACAAACGATGCCTATGAACCCGCGCTTCGCGATCAAGAACAGGATCACAACCGCCTGCTCTATGTCGCACTCACCCGCGCAAAACACGCAGTATTTTTGGGGGTTCCGGACACTGGAACTGCACTGCATCGTCTGCTTTACGACCGCGATGTCAAGAGCCTAGGAGCTGGTCACCAACACGTTGCGATTTCAACGGTTGATGGCGTTATTGAGCCATTCAAAGTGCCAACTACGAGACACCCATGTTTGAAACAACCACACGTACCATCGTGGTTTTTCAGGAGCTTCTCGGGATTGATCAGGCACGATAGTGGCCATGAGATCATGTCCAAAGCCGCGGATGAAGATCATGCTGTGGTTGACACCGACTTCAACGAGAGATGGCATATCATTCCTGGTGGTACTGACACTGGCAACTTTATCCATGCGATTCTCGAATGGCACGCCGATGGCCAGCGAGATAGCCAGGCGCTTGAGCAATTTATCAAGCTCAACTGGCCAATCCATCTCGATCCAAGTCATGAGCCCATTGTGCTTAATTGGGTTCAGCAGATCCTTTCAACAGAACTTGGTCCACAAGTGATGCTTGGTAAGTTGAACCCAGACAGTAAACGACCTGAGCCAAAGTTCGAACTGCCTTTAAAGCAGAGCTTGCGATTACAGGAACTATTTCAGGCATGTGAGGCCTTTTCGTGGTGGGAACCGCTACCACCACCAGTCGACCAACCCATTAATGGCCATCTAACTGGATTTATTGACCTCGTGTTTAAGGCCGAAGGTCGGTTCCATATCGTGGACTACAAAACCAATTATCTTGGACCTAATGATCAAGCATATACAGATGAGCGCATCGAGCTCGCGATGGAACAAGCGTTGTATCCGGTTCAGGCAGCAATTTACGCGCTCGCCCTCCACAGATGGCTCAAAACTCGTCTTAAGCACTATGATCCCGAAAAGCATTTGGGTGATGTGATTTATCTCTTTTGTCGTGGAGTCAACGCGCCCAATGGTGGCAGTTGGAGGCGATCGATTGAAGCAGCGGGTGTACTTGCTCTCGAGGAGTGTTGCCTATGCACCCAATGACATCGGCAGACGTTTTCAAACTTCTTGAATCGGAAGGGCTACCACAGAGCCTAAAGGCATCGGTCACACAATTATTCGAGGCTATTCGACAAGGACACACAGCACTGCAGTTGTCCAATGAGGAGGCTGATCTATGGGCGCAGACACTTTCCGCATCAGAAATAGCTACCTTATTTGCTGTCAATCGTGGTGCTCTGCAAATTCGCCAGCACTTTGCCCAAGAGTCTAGAGTTGCTGGCGCACTTAAAAAACGTTCGAGCCGCCCCGCGCTCAAAATCACTATCGACCCAAAACAACTGATGCCACATGCCGACGCGTCACAACAGGACGCAATTGTAGGCGCGGCAAGTCAGCGCTTGTCGATTGTTACAGGTGGCCCAGGTACAGGTAAAACAACGACCGCAGCTGCGATCATCGCTGCTAAGCGGACCCTTTTCCAACGACTACCTCGTGTCGCATTAGTTGCGCCAACTGGCAAAGCGGCTGTCCGGTTAACCGAATCATTTCACGCCGCCATATCGAAAATGCCATCGACTGAACTTGAGCCTGTGGTGGCGACGACCATCCATCGGCAACTGAAAGAACTTAATTCAGCTGACATCGTATTGATCGACGAAGCATCGATGGTGTCACTCGATCTGTTTGATCGATTACTTAAGTCGCTCGGTCAAGACACGCATCTCATATTGATGGGAGATCCCAATCAATTAGCCAGCGTTGAAGCGGGCAGTATTCTCAAAGTCATCACGGAATCGAATACGTTTTCTCATCATTGCTTTGAGCTGACTCAACGCCATCGAATCGAGGGGCATAAAGCATTAGCGCAACTCGAGGATCTATGTTTATCCGGTGACCCTCAACGCTTCATTCAAGGTTTGAAGGATTCGGGTATGTTTTGGGAAAATAACCAACGAGTCGACCGTTTACAAGGCGCTTTGATTGACGGCTACCGACAGTATTTCAAAGGCCTACAACGGGCACAAATCTCATCCTCTCCAGATTTCCAGTGCCTGACAGCAATCAGCGAGGGTGTCGGTGGACGTCGTATGATCAATCATCTAGCACAAGTAGAAACCCAACGTCTCGGGCTCAATGGCTTTGGTGAGCGATTATTAGTGACCGAAAATCAGCCGGGAATCGGAGTTTTCAATGGAGATATCGGTATCGTCATTGATTCTTATGACTCGCCAAATCCGCGGGTCCAATTTGATAATCTTGACCAACCACTCCGAAAAAACCAATTGGGTTCGGTCGAATCTGCCTGGGCAATTAGTATCCACCGGTCCCAAGGATCAGAATACCAATCTGTATTCATTTGCTTGCCTGAGCCAAGCTCATCGCAGTCACGTTTCAAGCCAAGTAGAGAGCATGTTTACACTGCGCTCACAAGAGCCAAAGAATCGATCCAACTTTTTGCAACAGAATCAATGATCGATCGAGCGATTTCGCAGACAACGTGTCGTGTGACCTGTCTTGACCACTTCTTGAATGCCTCTTGACCATGTAGAATTCGGTCACTTCAACCGAATCATAAGGAATTGCCGTGGAGCTTGATGAGCAGGATCCAACCCCAGAAGGCGAATTGATTCTTAGAGTCATTGCGCACCCTCGATTCACAAATGCGCTCGGCGATATTTATGCTGGATGGTTGTTGGATCAAATGGATCAGGCAGCCGCCCAGATCGCAATGAAAACTAGTGGTGGTCGTTGCGCGACTGTGTCAATTGAAAATGTTGATTTTATTGCACCGGTGCCAGTTGGGTCAGAGGTGTCGATCTATGGCGAACTGGAGGATGTTGGTCGCTCATCGATGCAGATCCGCATTGAAGTCTGGATAACAGAGCAGGACGCTGAAAGTTATAAGTCCACCGAAACACGATTTGTCTTCGTCGCGATCGATTCCAATGGGCGAATTCGTCAGGTCCCTGGATCCTAATTATCCGAGTGGGACAAGCTTCGCGTACTGAAGAACGAGCCACTTTGTAGAACCATCATCAAAACGAACCTGCACTTTCATTTGTGGACCTGATCCCTCAAAAGCCAAGACGGTCCCCTCGCCAAATAACCCGTGGTCAACGCGTGAGCCAATCCCCAAGCCCGTTTGTTCTCCAAACCCATCATCGTAGTCTTGGAATCTCGGATGCCGATGCGGACGATCAACTGGTCTTGCGCCAAACGATGACGACACAAACGGCCGGCTAATTTGTGATTCCAGACGAACCTCTTCAATACAGTCTTTTGGAATCTCGCGAACAAACCGACTCAAAAGGCCAAAGTGATCACGACCGTTCAACCGACGTGTCTCTGCATACGTCACGACCAAATGCTGCATTGCGCGTGTGATTCCCACATAGGCAAGACGTCGCTCTTCCTCCAGCCCGCCTGCAGAATCAAGGCTCATCACATGAGGAAACAGCTCCTCTTCGGCGCCCACTAAAAAGACTCTAGGGAACTCCAATCCTTTTGCCGAGTGAAGCGTCATTAACTGAACTGCATCTGCATCCGGATCCGCCTGGGTTTCGCCTGCATCGAGACTTGCCTGAGACAAAAACTGAAGAAGCACGGACGACTCCTCATCCTCCGGCTCAAAGGCACGACATGCACTGACGAGTTCGTTTAAGTTATCAACGCGCGCTTGACCGCGCTCTCCTTTCTCCGAGCCGTGGTATGCGAGCAGACCGGTGGTATCGATCACGTCGCGGGTAAGGTCCGATAATTCAAGATCCTTTGCTTTACCATCGAGGTCATTGATTAAATCAATAAAGATCACAACCGCAGTTTTTGCTCGACCACTCAAACGGTCACCGCGGGTCAGTTGTAATGCGGCATCCCATAACCCTTTGCCTTCATCCCGAGCCGTTTGGCGAATTTGCTCGACTGTCCTTTCACCAATACCCCGTGGTGGAACATTGATAATGCGTTCAAAAGCCGTGTCGTCAAATCGGTTTTGGATAAGCCTTAGATACATCAGGGCGTTCTTGATCTCGAGTCGCTCGTAGAACCGTTGGCCACCGTAGATTCGGTATGGAATACCTGCGCGCAGCAATGCATCTTCAAGTACACGCGACTGGGCGTTACTGCGATACAGAATCGCTTGCTCTCCATAGAGACCGCCTTGCTCGACATGTTGGCTCATCCGGTTGGCCACAAAACGCGCCTCGTCTTGCTCATTGAAAGCTGCATAAAGCTGGATCGGAGTGCCTTCGCTTTGGTCCGTCCACAGCTCTTTTCCAAGTCGGCTGGTGTTATTCGAGATCACTGCGTTGGCGGCTTTTAAAATAATGTCAGTCGATCGATAGTTCTGCTCTAAACGAATGGTTGTCACTGGCGCAAAGTCAGATTCGTATCGATGGATATTCTCTATCCGGGCACCGCGCCAGGCATAAATCGATTGGTCGTCATCACCGACCGCCATGACACGAGTCTTCTTACCCGCGAGTAAACGGATCCATGCGTATTGAATGGTGTTCGTATCCTGGAACTCATCAATCAATAAGTGACTAAAACGATCTTGATAATGCCGTAAAAGCTCCGATTTGTTTTTAAATGTCTCGAATGTACGCAATAATAGCTCACCAAAATCGACTAAATTCTGGGCATTGCATCGCTCCTCATATTCGGTATAAAGCCGGATTAACATGTCGTTGTAATAATCGCGTCCTGTTTGCAAATGATGCGGCCGCTGGCCTTCATCTTTGCAATCATTAATAAAACCAGCCACGGCGCGCGGTTTAAACTTCGCATCATCCAGTTGCAGATCCGCAATGATGCGCTTCATCATCCGTTGTTGATCATCAGAATCAAGAATTAAGAACTGCTCGATAAGACCGGCGTCGCGCCAATGCGCGCGCAAAAATCGATGTGCTAGGCCATGAAAGGTGCCAACCCACATTGTATGAAGCGATCGTCCAAGCGTCTCCTCAAGACGTTCACGCATCTCGCGCGCCGCCTTGTTGGTAAAAGTTACTGCCATCAAACTATGCGGAGACAATCCTTGATCACGCATTAAAAATGCCATGCGCTCAACAAGAACGCGCGTCTTTCCAGACCCTGCACCAGCAATGACAAGCAAATTGGACTCAGGCGCTTCCACCGCCATCTGTTGTGGGTCGTTCAAACGCATCAATTCATCCCGTAAAAAAGCGTGCCAACCGACTGAGAGAATACCGGACGAATACCAACGGCTCTAGGAAAAAACGTAGAGCGTAAGAGCCTTGTTTGACAATGAATCTAGAAAGTGCCCGGCGACTGGCGCCGCCGGGCGTTTGATTTATGCACGAAGATCGAAGCGATCCGCGTCCATAACCTTTATCCATGCTGCAACGAAATCAGCGACGAACTTGTCCTGATTATCGTCTTGAGCATAAAACTCTACCAATGCACGTAGCTCTGAGTTAGAACCAAACACAAGATCGGTGCGTGAAGCTGTGCGCACCGTAGCCCCTGACTTCCGATCCTTGGCCTCGTATGAGTTGTACCCGGTCGCGCTCCAAGCAACGTCCATCGATAACAATGTCTTAAACCAAGAGTTGTCGAGCTTCCCTGAGCCCCATAATCCATCACCTGAGACACTGACCCCAACGGACCGTAAACCACCCGCCAAGACCGTCATCTCGGCAGGAGTTAGACCTAGAAGCTGGGCCTTATCGAGCATCATCTCTTCAGGGCTCACACCGAACTCGGTCTCGCAGTAGTTACGGAAACCGTCCGCACGAGGCTCTAGGAGCGCAAATGAATCAACATCTGTCGTTTCCTGAGTCGCATCACCACGACCAGTGGTCACAGGGACGGTTTTAGCACCCGCCTGCTCCAGGCCAACCGCTCCACCGATTACGATCACATCGGCGACACTGGCGCCTTTCGAGCTTGCGATCTTTTCGTAAGCCACCAGCACCTTTGAAAGCTGCGCCGGGTTGTTAGCGGCCCAATCTTTCTGAGGCGCCAAACGAATGCGAGCACCGTTCGAACCGCCGCGCATATCAGACCCACGAAAAGTACTGGCGCTAGCCCATGCCGTTTCGACCATCTCTGTACCCGTGAGCCCACTAGTAGCAATCTCTTTTTTAATCGCTGACACGGCTGAATCAGACAGCTGCTTGCCCGCAGGAATCGGGTCTTGCCAGATGTATTCAGCGTCGAGATAATCCCCCGCAATATAGTTCGACTTAGGACCCATGTCCCGGTGCAGGAGCTTAAACCATGCTCTTGCAAACGCCTGACCAAACTCTTCTGGGTTGGCAAGAAACCGCTCACATATAGCCTTGTAAGACGGATCTGTCTTCAACGCCATATCAGCAGTGGTCATCATCGGCGTCACTGTCTTGCCGCTTCCGTCAACCTCAGGTGCCATATCCTCGTCGGCAATATTCACAGGATGCCAAATGTGTGCACCCGCAGGTGACTTAGTGAGCTCCCAGTCGTATTTGAACAAAAGCTCAAGGTACCCCATATCCCACTGAATTGGGTTAGAAGTCCACGGGCCCTCGATACCGCTCGTAATCGCATCAACGCCCTTTCCAGACTTGTGGCTACTCAGCCATCCAAAACCCTGCGCCTCGATGGCTCCACTTTCCGGCTCAGCACCCACGTGACTCTCGGGTCCCGCACCGTGAGCCTTACCGAAAGTATGGCCACCTGCTGTGAGAGCAACCGTTTCCTCGTCGTTCATCGCCATGCGGGCGAAAGTCTCGCGGATATCTTGCGCAGACAACGCAGGGTCAG
The DNA here is from genome assembly GCA_902558075.1 of uncultured Litorivicinus sp. Lineage (GTDB taxonomy): Bacteria > Pseudomonadota > Gammaproteobacteria > Pseudomonadales > Litorivicinaceae > HIMB30. The sequence goes on from CACECO010000006.1 coordinate 31,113, forward strand.
GATTCGCATTCGGTCCTTGCGGATTCACGTAAATCAGGCCCATCTGAACAGCGGCTAATGGGTTCTCTAGATCCTGACGGGTGCCTCCGTAGCGGTTATCACCTAGCCACTCGTCCTCCGCGCCCCAATAAATATCTTTTTCGGGGTGCCAAATATCGTCCCGACCCAGCGCCGTGCCATGGTTTGGACCACCCATGTCCTCAATAGCTACGTTTCCAGCAAGCACCAACAGATCGGCCCAGCTAAGGCTGTTACCAAACTTCTCTTTCACCGGCCACAACAGGCGACGCGCCTTATCGAGGTTGCCGTTATCGGGCCAACTGTTCAGAGGCGCGAAGCGCTGGGCACCAGTTCCTGCACCCCCGCGGCCGTCACCCGTGCGGTATGTCCCTGCGACGTGCCACGTCATACGGATGAAGAACGGCCCATAATGGCCGTAGTCCGCCGGCCACCAGTCTTGGCTGTCACGCATAACTGTCTTAATTTCAGCCTTGACCGCGTCGACGTCCAGCTTTTTGACCTCTTCCTTATAGTTGACGTCGGCAGCAGGATTACTTTTGATGTCGTGCTGCCTGAGGATATCTAGGTTTAGTTGGTTTGGCCACCAATCTTTATTCTGTTGCCCTGTCACAGGGGTTGTGGTCGACCCGTGCATGAAAGGACATTTCACTTCTGCGTTCATATATTTCTCCGTTTTCCTATTCCGGTAAGAAGTCTACATATATTCTCACCATCTAGATGAACAGAAGGTCTCTCGCATGTATAGTTATTATTATGTATCGACTCGATAGAAATGAACTATGGATAGCCTCGTATCGTGACGGTTCTTTAATAGATCGGTCGCGATAGTCAGCGACTAGGCCCGACTATAGATTCAGAGATAAGCGATGACCAAAAATCCAAGTGCCCGGTTAGCCCTCAAAGAAGACAGAAACACGATAGACTGGTTAAATCCCGATTACTACGATGAAGCGGCCCTCAATGAAGAGATGCTGAGGGTATTTGATGTCTGCCACGGCTGTCGTCAGTGTCTCAACCTATGTAACTCTTTCCCAAATCTTTTCGACCTGATAGATGATACCGAGGGCATGGAGGTCGACGAGGTTGCGACTGCAGACTACAAAAAAGTAGTCGACGATTGTTACCTCTGCGATCTTTGCTACTCCGCCAAGTGCCCCTACGTGCCGCCCAACCCCTTAGGTATCGACTTTCCGCATCTGATGCTGAGGGCCAAGGCGACCTACCTTCGAAAAGACAGCCTCCCCCCATCAGAGAGACTTTTGTCAAGCACCGATACGATTGGCAAACTGGCAGGGATACCGGTGCTGACCGAGACCATCAACGTTGTGTCTCAATGGAAACCCGTAAAATTTTTGAGCTCACATACACTGGGCATCCACGAAGACGCATGGATCCCCAAACTTGCCACGAAAACTTTCAGTCAGATAAAAGAACCATCAGCTAAACTGGTTGTCGTCGATGGAAGACGAACACCTGGTAAAGTTGCAATATTTGCTACCTGCTACATCAACTATCACGAGCCCGGAATCGGCATAGACCTGATCAAGGTGCTCGAACACAATCAGATCCCCTGGATAACTGCGGAAAGAGAGGTCTGCTGTGGCATGCCCAAGCTCGAACAGGGGGACCTAGAGGCGGTCGATAGACTAAAAAGAATCAACATCCCTCACCTCGCAGAACTGGCTAGACAAGGGTTCGCGATTATGTCTCCGGTCCCTTCTTGCACACTAATGTTCAAGCAAGAGATCCCTCTAATGCACCCCCTAGATGATGACGTACTTGCCGTCAAAGAAGCGTTCTGGGACCCATTTGAATACCTGCTGGCTCGCTATGAAGATAGTCTTATGAAGCTGGATTTCTGTCGAGGCCTCGGCAAAATCGCCTACCATGCGCCTTGCCATGGCCGCGTTCAGAACATCGATAACGCAACAGAAAAAGTTCTGCGTCTAATTTCGGACACTGAAATACACATAACCAAGCGATGCACTGGCCACGCAGGGACCTACGGGATCAAGAAAAACAGCCACAAAATCGCCATGAAAATTGGATACCCGGTTTCGCGGGCAATCCATGGCCAACAGCCAAATTTCGTATCAAGTGACTGCCCGTTAGGCGGCCACCACATAGCACAGGGAATCCAAGAAAAATTCGACTCTATTGTAAATGTGCAGCATCCAATCTCGCTGCTCGCTATCGCTTACGGGCTTCGTGACCGCGAGGACTAGCCCCACAGAAATGCCCGTAGCATAAACTGGGCGAGTGTTAGATACTGCATTTCGAGTTTCTTTTTTGAGGAGAAAAAGCAGGTGCTTTTGACCAGTTCTTCCTTCCAGACGCGATGATTGGCGATAGTCTTTTGCAGGCAATCGGTCCTGATTTGAACGGCTCTATTGGTACGGTTCCAGGAACAGACTCTAACGGTGCACAAATATACGCTGAACTTGCCAAAAAAGATGGTTTTGAAGCGGGACCATACTCGCCAGAGGCATACGATGCAGCGGCATTGACTTTGCTTGCAATGCAAGCGGCGAACTCAAAAGACAGCAATGCAGTAAAAGCAAAGATCTTTGACGTCGCCAATGCACCTGGGACAAAAATCCTCCCAGGTGAGCTTGCCAAAGGGCTTCAGATCCTGAAAGACGGTGGTCAAATCGACTACCTGGGTGCTACAGCGGTTGAGTTGATCGGTGCTGGCGAGTCTTCCGGTAGTTACCGCGAAATTCTTGTCCAAGACGGCGAAAACACAACTGTTCGCTACCGCTAATCGTTGAATCACAGGCGGCGTAGGGATAGTCTCTGCGCCGCTTTTTTGTGATGAAACCCAATGATTCTTGTTGAAAACTTGCATAAACACTTTGGTGGTGTCCAGGCTGTTAACGGAGCAACGCTCTCCATTCAGCCAGGATCCATCACTGGGCTGATCGGCCCCAATGGTGCGGGGAAAACAACCTTATTCAACGTGATCGCAGGCTTATATCAGCCGACTTCTGGCAAAGTCTTCCTCAATGGTGGAGACATCACGGGTTTAAAGCCGCATGAACTATTTCACAAAGGCGTACTCCGTACGTTTCAGCTTTCCCATGAATTTTCAACGCTGACTGTGCGTGACAACCTAATGATGGTTCCACCAAATCAGGCGGGGGAGAGCCTGATGAACACATGGTTTAAACCCAGTCTCGTCAAAGCCCACGAAGAAGAGGTCCGGGCCAAGGCCGATGAAGTCATCCGCTTCCTTGAAATTGATCACTTAGCAGAGGAATTTGCCGGCAATCTGTCAGGTGGGCAGAAAAAGTTGTTGGAGCTCGGTCGGACCATGATGGTTGATGCGAAAATTGTATTTCTCGATGAAGTCGGTGCAGGTGTGAACCGCACACTGCTCCATAAAATTGGTGATGCGATCATCAAACTGAATAAAGAGCGCAACTACACGTTTTGCCTAATTGAACACGACATGGAGTTTGTTGCTCGTTTATGTGATCCCGTGATCTGTATGGCTGAAGGAAAAGTTCTCGCCGAAGGCACGATAGAGGAGGTCAAAAATAATGAGCAGGTCATTGAAGCCTATCTTGGTACTGGACTGAAACATAAAAAATAGTATGAGCTTTTTACTTGGCGAACAGATGACAGGCGGATATGGAGCAACAGATATTTTGCACAACTGCTCGATCGGCGTTGAAAAAGGCGAGATCGCGGTCATCGTTGGAACCAATGGCGCAGGTAAATCGACGGCCATGAAAGCCGTTTTTGGCATGCTGCCCCTGAGGAAAGGTCACGTGATATTTGACGGTGAAGACGTCACACAGTTAAGGCCTGAAGAGCGAGTAGTCAAAGGAATGGGTTTCGTCCCACAAACCCATAATGTGTTTACATCGATGACTGTTGAAGAAAACCTGGAAATGGGTGCGTTCATCCGCACCGATTCCCTCAATGATTCAATTGCGCAAGTCTACGATTTGTTTCCCATCCTGAAAGAAAAAAGAAAGCAGCCTGCTGGAGAACTTTCAGGCGGCCAGCGCCAGTAAGTTGCGGTGGGTAGAGCATTAATGACCCATCCAAAAGTGCTCATGCTTGATGAGCCGACAGCAGGCGTCTCGCCCATTGTCATGAACGAGTTATTCGATCGCATTATTGAAATTGCTCGACTGGATGTCGCCATTTTGATGGTCGAGCAGAATGCCAAGCAACCGCTCGAGATCGCTGATAAAGGGTATGTGCTTGTGCAAGGGCAAAACCGATTTGCGGACACTGGCAACTCACTCTTGGCAAACCCAGACGTTCGTCGAGCGTTTTTAGGGGGATAAATGACTGATTTTTTCAACGCGCTCGCAATCCTTGGCAATTTCCTCATCATCCCAGGCCTCACTTATGGCTCGCAACTCGCACTCGGCGCCTTGGGCGTCACATTGGTTTATGGGGTACTTCGCTTCTCGAATTTCGGCCATGGTGAAACAATGGCTTTTGGCGCAATGGTGACAATTTTAGTCACGTGGGCACTCCAGTCCGTTGGTATCTCCATCCGACCACTCCCAACTGCTCTGTTAGCGATTCCTGTGGGAATCCTCGTTACCGTCGCACTCACCTTGCTGATCGATCGATTTGTCTATCGGTATCATCGAGAGCGAAAGGCTAATCCAGTAATTTTTTTGATTGTCTCGATTGGCGTCATGTTCTTCCTCGGAGGGTTGATTCGTTTCATTATCGGGCCTGGCGACCAAATTTTCTTTGATGGAACACGATTTATATTAAAGGCGCGTGATTTCAAGCAAATGACGGGGCTCAATGAAGGCTTGTCGCTTAAAATGACGCAAGCGGTCACGATTATTACCGCGGTCATCATAGTTGCTGCAATGTTCTGGTTTCTTAACCACACACGCACCGGTAAATCGATGCGAGCCTATTCGGATAATGAAAACTTAGCACTGCTGTCCGGCATCAACCCAGATCGTGTGGTTCTGATCACATGGATTCTCGTTGCAGCACTTGCCACCATCGCGGGCACACTCTATGGCCTAGATAAATCATTTAAGCCGTTTGTCTATATGCAACTGTTACTCCCAATCTTTGCATCCGCAATCGTTGGTGGTGTTGGCAACCCGCTCGGTGCTATTGCCGGCGGGTATGTCATCGCATTTAGTGAGTTGATACTGACGTTTGCTTATAAGAAGGTCGTCTTATATTTAGGCCCAGACAATATGGAGCTTGAATCGCTGGTGCAGTTCTTAGGCACAGACTACAAGATCGCTGTCTCGTTTATCATTTTAGTGATCGTGTTGATTATTAAGCCGACTGGCTTATTTAGTGGGAAAACGATCTGATGGCAGCTCTGTATCAGCAATACCGAAATCACATGCTATTCAGCCTAATGGCCGGCTTATTAATACTGGTTGCGTTTATCCAAAGCCTGTCGGTTTCGCTAACCATCCTCAATCTGTGCTTGATTAGCGCCATCATGGCTTTGGGTGTGAACATCCAGTGGGGCTATGCAGGCCTATTTAATGAGGGTGTGATGGGGTTTGCAGCCTTAGGTGGCCTAGCTGGCGTATTAATCTCGATGCCACCGGTTTCAGATGCATGGCAAGCTGGCGGGTTAGGCATTTTATTCGGTCTAGTGATCACCATCGGTACGGTCGTCACGTGCTTGTTTACGTGGTCGCGGATTCAACATCTGAGGCAGCAACGCTATTGGATCACTGCTGCCATCATCATCTCAGGCTATGCATTATTGCGTATTTTTTTTGATCCTAGCGTGAATGCTGTTGAATCCGTTAATCCCTCCGTCACAGGCTATTTGGGCGGTCTTGGTCTCCCGATTTTAGTCGCGTGGCCGGTCGGCGCTCTTTTCGCTGCTGGTATTGCATTCGTCATCGGTAAGATCGCACTCGGTCTACGCTCTGACTACTTAGCAATCGCCACGCTTGGGATTAGTGAAATCATCATATTCTTCATCAAAAATGAAGAATGGCTGACCCGGGGTGTGAAAAATGTAAATGGCTTGCCACGACCGGTTCCCTACGAAATCGATCTACAGCAAGCACAGTGGTTCCAGGATTGGGCCATGGCACTCGGTATGCAGGCCGATGATGCGTCTGCTGTATTCGTCAAGATCTGTTACGCACTGCTCTTCATTGCTGTCATCGGCGTATTGTTGTGGCTTTCTGAAACTGCCCTCAAGTCGCCATGGGGGCGGATGATGCGTGCAATTCGCGACAATGAAACCGCTGCAGCCGCAATGGGAAAGGATGTCACATGGCAACACTTACGGGTATTCATCTTGGGATCTGCAGTGATTGGTCTGGCTGGCGCAATGTTAACGACGCTGGATGGTCAGTTCACACCTGTCGGATACAATCCGCTACGCTTTACTTTCTTGATTTGGGTGATGGTGATTATTGGTGGATCTGGTAATAACTGGGGTGCTGTGCTTGGTGGGTTCTTTATTTGGTTCTTCTGGATCGAGGCAGAGCCAATCGGACTTTGGTTAATTGACGCATTGACATCTGGAATGGATCCTCAGAGCGCGGTTAGGGCCCATCTGCTTGAAGGCGCGGCACACATGCGCTTGATGACCGTAGGCATAATTTTGCTTTTGACGCTTCGCTACGCACCAGAGGGCCTTCTCCCAGAGAAAAAGCGGCTGTAATCGAGTCTTAGGGTTACTTCGCACAACAGATCAGATTACATCACCCAGACTGCGGTTCAGCGCATCAATCTACAGTCGAATTATCTGCTAAGAGGAATAAATCACACCTCGTGTAAACAGCGATTGAATCTCAGTATCTGAATAACCAAGCTCTATCAGTACCTGCGCTGAATGTTGGCCATGAACCGGAGCCGCTCGTGACGCAACGGGCTGAGTACCATGAAATTTAACAGCCATTCCAAGCCCTTCGACTTGACCCACCCGGTCATGCTCTGTTTGAACAACCATGTCGCGAGCTAGGGCCTGTGGATGCTCAAGCATCTCTCCAATCGTTAAAATAGGACCCGCAGGAACCCCTTCTTGGTCTAGCTTTTCAAGCCAAACCTCAGATGCATGTTGGCGAAAATACCCATTTAATATCTCGACCAGCGCATCAAGATTCGCCATCCGATCAGCATTCGACGAAAATCTCGGGTCATTACTCAGTTCAGTCGCACCAATAACATCCAACAATCGCAACCAATTTCGCTGATTCGCAGCACCAATATTGATATATCCATCTGCCGTCGGAAACGCCTGATATGGTGCATTCAGCGGATGTGCTGAGCCAAGCGCTTGTGGTGACTCTCCTGTCGCTAAAGCGATGGCAGACTGCCAGTACGTATGAGTAATTCCTGCTTCGAATAATGATGTATCGACGCGTGTACCAAGACCTGTTTGTTGCTTCCCAGCATAAGCCGCTGCCGCACCCATCGCTGCGAGGATCCCCGCTGTGATATCCGTCACTGGGGCGCCTACTTTGACGGGACCGTCATCTTGACCAGGCCCAGTGATGCTCATCAAGCCAGAGGCACCCTGCGCCACAAGATCAAACCCTGCTCGTTCACGATACGGTCCGGTGCGACCATAACCCGATATCTCCACGTAGATGAGACCTGGGTTAATGGCCTTTAATTCCTCATACGATAGCCCCAGACGTCCCATAGTATCGTGACGAAAATTCTCAATGACACAGTCTGCGTCTTTCAAAAGCGTTGTCAGAATTCTTTTTCCGTCATCAGATTTTAGATCGAGTGCCATACCGCGCTTATTGCGATTCATCATCAAAAAAGCAGCGGATTCTTCGCCGATATTTGGGGGAACCATGCGCCTCGAGTCGTCACCACCCTCAATCTTTTCGACCTTAATGACATCCGCGCCCATATCTGCCAACATCATTCCACACAATGGTCCTGCCATAATGTGCGCAAGTTCAATGACTCGCATGCCATTCAGTGGCCTCGGTTGCGCACTCATTGACCACTCCATTTGGCTTTGCGTTTGGCAAAAAATGCGTCGATACCCTCTGCAAAATCGTCACTGAGGTAACAACGCTGAATTAGATCAATATCGTCAGGAGTTGCGCGTTGAGACAGCCGATTGAATCCATCTCGGGTTGCCGAAATCGTTAGCGGAGCCAAGGTCATCAAGTGTTGAGCTAGCGCTCTTGCGCGCTCGTCGCACAGTGCTGCAGTCTCCACCACCTCACTCACAAATCCCGACTCGACCAGACACGTGATTGGTAAAAACTCTGCGGTTAACAACAGGTAACGCGTTCGCGACTCACCAAGTAAATAAACCAACCGATTGAGATTAGCAACTGACAGACAGTTGCCCAAAGTCCTTGCGATAGGCATGCCGAGACGTGTGTCCGGCGTTCCTAATCGAATATCCGCAGCAGCCGCAATCGCGGCTCCGCCGCCAGCGACGATGCCATGCAAAGACGCAATGACAGGAATCGGACTTGATTCGACTGCGTCGATGACTCGACCAATCATCGCTTCGTAGTTGATTGCATCTTGGGCTGACTCGAAATCTTTAAAGTTAGAAATGTCGGTCCCAGACGCAAACGCTTTGTCACCCTCTGCTGTCAGAACGATCACGCGTGCGTCACCAGGATCGCGGCACAGAGTTTCCAACGCTTGATACATATCAAACGTTAGAGAGTTCCGGGACTCAGGCCGCGTCAGGCGGTATTCCGCAACACCACCTGCCTGAACGACTGTGTAATCACCCACCCTATGACCTGTAAATAGCGTCAACTAAATACATCGGTACAGCCGGCACATAGGTACACAGCATCAAAACCGAAAATAAGACTGCGATGAAATAGATATTGATTTTCGATACATCCCAGATATTCGCGCGAGCAACCGCACATGATGTGATCAAAACACTGGCCACAGGGGGGGTTTGCTGCCCCAACGCTAGGTTCAAAGTAACGACCAAACCAAAATGAATTGGGTCAATTCCTGCAGCCTGAATCAAGGGGATAACAATCGGAACCACCAAAATAATTGCTGCCGCAGAATGCAAGAAGAAACCAATGACTAAGAAGAACACATTGAGGATTGCAAGAATCACCCATTGGTTCGTCGTCATATCGAGGATCCAGCGAGCAAAATCCTGAGGGATTTGGGCCCGCGTCAGGAACCCACCCATTACTACTGACGCAGCGACCAGCAACATCACGACGGCTGTCTGTACACCACCATCAATCATTGCACGCTTTAGGTGTCCGAAATCCATTTTTGAATACCAAGCACTTACCATTAGAGCAGCGACAACAGCGAGTCCGGCGGCCTCAGTAGCAGTGACGAAACCACCAAAGATTCCACCCAAAATAATCACTGGAAGTGTGAATGCAGGAAGTGCTTCGATTAATGTCGTCCAAAGCCGACGGAATTCGAATGCTTCCTCTGTGGGCAAGTTGTACTTTCTTGCGAAATAGTAGGCCATTCCCATCAGGCCGAATGCACCGAGAAGACCCGGGATAATTCCTGCGACAAAGAGTTGTTCGACCGAGGTACCGGCCGATGTCGCATACAGAATCATCGGGATCGACGGCGGGATGATAATTGCAAGAGATGCCGACGACGACGTTACAGCAGCGGCAAGTGGCGCCGAGTATCCCCGCTTTTTCATCTGCGGAATCAAAACCGATCCCAGTGCTGCAACGTCGGCCACAGCCGAACCTGATATTTCGGCGAAGAAAAGACTGACACCGATGTTCACCATTGCAAGGCCACCACGCACAAAACCGATAATTGCGTTCACAAAGTTTATTAGTTTATCGGTGATTCCGCCGGCATTCATGATTGCACCGGCCAAGACGAACATCGGAATGGCAATCAATGAGAACTTGGTTGACCCATCGTACATGTCGAGCGCAAGCGTGACGATACTGTCAACACCTTCTGTCACTGCCAGACCGAAAATAGCGGCAACGGCCAGACCGACCGCAATCGGAACGTTGATACAAATCAGCGCCACTAAGATCATGAACATAATAAAAACGATCATGACTTGACTCCTGCTTTGGCCAACTCAGTTTCCACTCCTTCTTCGATCTCTGCGTGGTCGAGTGAAATACCGGCACATGTCTTATTAAAGTAATCTGGGAAACTAAGTACTTCGCAAAGAACGAACAGGGATGCACCTATTGGAATCACTGATTGCGTGAGTTGGATAGGAATCCAAGTCAATGACACGAGGTATTCGCCTTCAAGAACGACCAGCACCTCGTATCCGGTGTAAGCGAGTAAAACAAAAAATCCGATAACGATCGCCTCAGCAAAAATGACAGTCCATGCCCTAACTGGCATTGGGATTGCGAGTAGTACCGAGTCAAATCCAATATGGCGCCGGTGTAGCGCGGCAAATGCCCCACCGTAATAGGTTATCCACGCAAGCTGTATAGCTGCGATCTCGTCATACCAAGAGACTGAATTACCGGTGATACGCGCAAGAACTGCGAAGATCACAACCGCAGTGAGAGCGATCATCTGAAATAAAATAAACCACACAAGCAGCTGGTCAACAGCTTTAGCAAACCGAGTCACACGATACTCCTGACGTGTAAAAATGAGCGGCCCGATTGGGCCGCTGTTTGATCTTTAACGAATGATTAATTTGCGAGACTTTGAACTGTTTTAATCAGCTCTGCGCCGGCATCAACTGACGATGCAAACTCATCATAAATCGGCTTCGATGCGTTGATAAACGCTGCATTATCAGCATTGTTCACCTCCACACCGGCCGCCTTAATCACGTCCAAAAGCTCTGTTTCAAGCGCTGCTGCTTTGCGATACACGAAAGTTTGTGTTGATGCTGCACAACTGTTGAGAACCTTGCGCACATCAGCTGGTTGCTTTTCGAAATGCTTTTTAGACGACAAAATGTATGCAGGGGTGTACACATGCCCGGTAATCGATAAGTACTTTTGTACTTCCTGGAATTTCGCAGATGCAATCTGCGCATATGGGTTTTCCTGCCCATCGATGACACCAGTTTTCAGTGCTGTGAAAACATCAGAAAACGCCATAGGAGTTGGGTTCGCGCCATAGAGCTTGAACATCTTTACACGCCACGCACCCTTCGGCGTTCTTAATTTTACACCCTCAAGGTCGGCAGGCACGTTGACAGGCCGAGTATTATTTGTGATGTGCCGGAAACCATTCTCAAAATAGCCGACAATATGGTATCCCTTGGCCTGAGCAGCAGCTTGGAAAGTGCCACCCAACTTTTCTTGAACTCGCTTCATATGCTCACGATCTTTAATGATGTATGGCATCTCAAAAACACCAAACTCATCCGATACTGATGACATCACCGACGATGGCAGAGCGAAGTCAACTTGGCCAAGCTTCAGTTTTTGCAACAGCTCCTTATCTTTCCCAAGCTGAGATGAACCGAATGTCTGAACTTCGATTTTTCCGTTAGATTCGTCATTCACACACTGAGCATACGCATTCACACTCGCTTCGAACAAAGATCCTGGCTTACCAACGTGTCCAAATTTGAGCGTGACATCAGCTGCAAAAGAGGGGGCAGCGAAAGCGGCCGAAAGAACAGCAACCGAAGTTGCCAGTTGTAGTTTTTTCATTATTTTCTCCGTTGTTTTATGTCTGGAGTCAGTTTTACCGCAACAAAAACCGCATTGCGGCTTCAACACCACCTGGCTGATGCGGCACTCCAGCCAGGTCAAGGCCCATTTCCACGCCACAAAGGACGCCCATGAGAGTTAAATCATTGATATCACCTAGATGTCCAATACGGAAGGCTTTTCCTTTAATTTTTCCAAGCCCTGTACCAAGCGACATGTCAAATTTGTCCAAAATTACCTCTCGAACGCGGTCAGCATCATGGCCCCCAGGCATCATGATGCCTGTCAATGCGTTCGAATGCTCGGTCGGGTTCTGGCAAACCGTCTCGAGCTCCCACGCAACAACGGCCTCTCGACAGGCATCACCAAGACGTTGGTGTCGAGCAAAGACGTTGTCGAGCCCTTCTTCCTCAAGCATTGCAATCGCTTCTCTCAAGCCATAAAGCAATGTAGTCGCTGGCGTGTATGGAAAATAACCTGATGTATTGGAAGCAAGCATTTCCTGCCAATCCCAATAGGAGCGTTGTGAGCCACCGTGCGTAGCGGCCTCAAGTGCACGATCTGACAGCGCGTTGAACCCTAAACCTGGCGGCATCATCAAGCCCTTCTGGGAGCCAGAAACAGTCACATCAGCACCCCATTTATCATGCTCATAATCAACTGATGCCAGCCCAGAAATACTATCAACCAGCAGTAGAGCCGAATGACCCACAACATCGATCGCCTGACGCACTGCTGCGATATCTGATGTGATTCCGCAACTGGTTTCGTGATGAACACAACACACCGCTTTAAATGCCTGCTTGGTGTCTTGCCGTAGTCGGGCTTCGATCCGATCTGCATCAACGCCGTTGCGCCAATTTCCCGCGAGGAACTCAGTTTCGATCCCCAACCGATCTGCCATTTGTTTCCACAGAGTCGCAAACTGACCAGTTTCGTAAAATAACACTTGGTCGCCAGCTTTAAGTACATTTAAAAGGCAGGCTTCCCACGCACCAGTTCCAGAACTTGGATAAATCACAACAGGAGACTGGGTTTTGAAAATTCGCTGCATACCCGAAAGAACTGACAAACCAAGTTCGGAAAAATCTGGCCCCCGATGATCGATAACAGCTGCATCAATCGCTCGAGAAATTCGATCTGGTACTGGGCTTGGCCCGGGTATTTGTAGGAAATGTCTTCCTGCCCTGTAGACCATGTATTCAATCCTTGTGTTTACGGTGATTCGACATTACCCGTAGGCTTTGCTTATCCGAGATTGTGGAGCATAATATGAATAACGTATTTTGTATGCAAAATAAACCCGGTCAATAAAGCGATGAACACATTAACCCGTCCGCCTGTGAATGAAAGCGAGCGACCCAACTCACCGCGTCAGTTGGACAACAGTGAACTAGTTCGGCTCAACCACCAAATCGAGAGTAATACGCAATGCGAAATCCTGTTTTCTCAGTTTGATCGCGGTAGATATGCGACAGATGCGAGTCATTACCAAATTTTTCCACTCGGGGTCGTAATCCCAACAACGAGAGATGATCTTCGCGCTTTAATCGATATCGCGACAGAATTTGACATTTGTCTCACGGGTCGCGGTGGTGGAACGAGCCAAAACGGACAAACCATCAACCAGTCGCTCGTCATCGACTATTCAAAACATCTCAATCAATTGGTTCATCTCGATGTTGAGAAACGGATTTGCCATGTAGAGCCAGGAATAGTTCTGGATCATTTAAATGCAAAGCTAAAGTCAATAGATCTTTGGTATCCAGTCGACGTTTCGACCTCAAGCCGCGCAACACTTGGGGGTATGACAGGAAATAACAGTTGTGGGTCGCGCAGTATCCGATACGGCACCATGCGCGACAATGTGCAGAGCGTTAAAGCACTACTGGCCGATGGTTCAGTCGCACATTGGCAGGAGTTGACACCCGAGCATCAAAGGCTATCCGTATCAGAATTGGCAAGGCGAACTGATCTTTTGGGCAGGCTTCTTTGTCTCGGAGCGACACATAAAGATTTAATCGAGTCTCGGCTTCCACAACTGATGCGTCGCGTAGGTGGTTATAACATTGACGCTCTGATCCCCGATGGAAACGGGGGCTCAGGATGTTGGCCAGGCACTCCCTGTAATCCCGCGCATCTGTTCGTTGGCAGTGAGGGCACCTTGGGGCTGTTCCAAGAGCTTGAGCTCAAGCTTTCGCCAATTCCGACGAATAAGACACTGGGCGTTTGTCACTTTAAGACCTTCTACGCGGCAATGGACGCTGCACAACATCTTGTAACCCTAGGTCCATCTGCAGTTGAGCTGGTCGACCGAACAATGATCGATCTCGCACGGGACATCCCAATGTTTGCAAAGACGGTCAATCAGTTCGTCAAAGGAGAGCCTGACGCACTCTTGCTAGTTGAGTTTTCGGAGGAAGATCAGGCAGAAAATATTCAGCGCCTCAACCAACTTGAGATCATGATGTCGGATCTTGGTCAACCTGACTCCGTGGTCAGAGCTGAGAATTCAGCATTCCAGAAACAAATCTGGGAAGTTAGAAAACAAGGCCTCAATATCATGATGTCAATGCGCAATGATGCCAAGCCAATCTCAATCGTCGAAGACTGCGCAGTTGAACTCAAAGACCTCGCTGAGTACACGCGACGGCTGACGGAAGTATTTGAAAAATACGGGACCAGTGGTTGCTGGTACGCACATGCGTCTGTCGGCACCTTGCATGTTCGCCCGGTGCTTAATTTAAAACAAAAAATAGGCGCCGATGTTTTGCGGGCGGTCGCCGAAGATGCTTTTACAATGGTGCGTGAATATAAAGGATCTCATTCAGGCGAGCACGGCGACGGTATTGCGCGGTCTGAATTTCACAAGGATATGTTCGGCCAAGAGATGGTTAATCTATTTGGACAAGTCAAAGAGCTACTTGATCCGCAAGGAATATTCAATCCAAACAAAATCGTAGATCCACCAAAACATGATGATCGAACTTTGTTTCGTTTCAACCCGGACTATGCGGATCAGGTGACCATCCATGGAACCTTCGATACCGGATTTGATTGGTCTGATTGGGGAAGTTTCGCTAATGCGGTCGAAATGTGTAACAACAATGGGGCTTGCCGCAAAACCGATCCTGGCGTGATGTGTCCCTCATATCGAGTAACCAAAAACGAGAAAGATTTGGTTCGTGGCCGAGCTAATGTGCTCCGACTGGCCTTATCAGGCCAGCTTGGTCCCGATGCATTGACATCCGAAGAGATGATGGAAACCATGAAACTCTGCGTTGGGTGCAAGGCCTGTCAGAACGAGTGTCCAACCAGCGTTGATATGGCCAAAATGAAGACAGAGGTGCTCTACCAACGTAGCCAGCGATTTGGTATCGATCTCCGCGAAAAGCTGATTGCTTACATGCCATTTTATTCCCCATGGATAAAAAAGGTTCCATGGCTCGCAAACCTCCGTGACCAGATTCCAGGGCTCCCATGGCTAACTGAGAAAATCCTTGGCTTAGCAAAAGATCGACAACTACCAGTCTGGGATAAAGTATATCGCGAGCCAGCGAGCGAACCGATAACCGACAAACCCACTGTTATACTGTTCGGAGATACGTTTAACAGATCGTTCGAAACAAAAAATTTATATGCAGCACGTCAAGTCCTAGAAGCGATGGGATATGAGGTTATCGAACCAAAACCGGACAAGCGGTCTGTTTGCTGCGGTCGCACATTCCTTGCGTCAGGACTGATTGAACAAGCCAAAAAGGAAGCAGCACGCTTCTTTGAAACCGTAATGCCGTGGGTTCAAAAAGGAATCCCAGTGGTGGGTCTTGAGCCGTCCTGTTTGTTGACGTTGCGTGATGAATTTCAGGTATTGCTTCCAAGTGATGACGCCAAATTACTCGCAAAATATGCGTTTCTTTTTGAAGAGTTTATTGAAAGTGAACTGAAAGCAGGACGAGCAACCTTGAACCTCGTCGAAGCACAATGTTCTGAAGCCCTAGTTCACGGACATTGTCATCAAAAAGCAGCTCGCTCGATGGCCCCAGTAGAGGCACTCCTTAAACGGATTCCGGGACTGAAAGTATCGGTCATTGAGACATCGTGCTGTGGAATGGCCGGGCATTTCGGTTATCAAAAAGAGACTCTGAAAGAATCCCTGGCAATGGCAGAACTGGACCTGCTTCCCGCTGTGCGCGAGGCAAATGCAACCGCACGGATTGTTGCAGACGGCACCAGTTGTCGACATCAAATTGCTGACAACACCCCTCGTCAGGCAGAACATATAGCTGTTCTGTTGGCGGAACATCTGAGGAAGGATTAACCCGTTGAACTCAAATGTCATTGTTCGAGCACCACTTCATGTGCAAGTTGCAGAACGGCTCAGACTTCTCATTGATTCCGGCGAATTAGCACCTGGAACCCGCCTCAACGAAAATGAACTCTGCCAAAATATGGGTGTCAGTCGTACGCCCCTACGCGAAGCTATTCGCTCTTTGGCCACCGAGGGTCTTGTTGAGCTTCAGCCAAATCGTGGTGCAATCGTCAGCGTTGTTAGCCAAGACGATGTAACGGAAATTCTTCCAATTATGGCCTCACTCGAGGGGTTAGGAGGTCGACTCGCTGCTGTGCAGATGCACACTGATCAAATCAAGCAGATCCGGCAAATTCATAATCAAATGGTCACGCATTACCAAAAAAATGAAGTGACTAAATACTTCGAAACTAATCGGCTGATTCACGAACTCATTACCGAGGGAAGTGGGAATCAAACATTAGTGGATACGATTAACAGTCTCTCTGCCAAAGTACGGCGTGCTCGCTTCTCTGCACAAATGACCCGCGAGAGCTGGGAAAGGGCGGTCTCTGAACATGAAGAAATGATTACCGCTCTCGAGGCCAGCGATCCCAATCGACTCGAGGCGATTCTGATCCAGCATGTCGAAACCAAACGAACAACGATTCTTGGCTCGCTGCAACAATCACAGTAAGGCCTAGCCAACCAAATGGATTTGAACTTGTCGTTTTGATCCGCGAGTCCGGTGTTCGAGGAGAAAAATCCCCTGCCACGTCCCAAGGACTAGCCGAGAGTCACGAACACTTAGCGTCAAATGAGTCTGGGTCAAAACCGTCTTCAGATGAGCCGGCATATCGTCAAGACCTTCGAGCTCATGTTCATATCGGCCTCGCTCCATCGGTGCAAGCAAGTCCAAAAATCGAACAATATCTCGTTGCACATCAGTTGAGGCGTTTTCTTGGATGAGCAATGAGGCGGATGTATGAAGAACTGACAGCTGACATAACCCATAAAATATCCCTTGGTCTCTGACAAACTTTTCAACTTCACCTGTGATTGAGTGCATCGAAAACCCATCTGTATCAACGATCAAATCATGAAAATATTGATTCACTCGGTAATCCTTATCAATGTTGTTTCACTAGATGTAGTAGTCTAAACTGACTTTGACCACAAGATGTTGTTAATATCCGTGTCACCAACAGGAGAGAGATATGATTGTTTTTCCATCACTACTCGCTCTGATCTTCGGTTTTAGCCTGGGTTTTGTGTTCGATAACACGTTGATCTTGGTCGTTGTCGCGTGCATCGCTCCCTCCTCCTTTTGGGCTTTCAAGCTTTACAGCCATTCGGCCCACGTGTCTGAGCCTATCCATTCGAACAGTCTCCCAGCCTCGATTTTCAAAAGTGAATTTGACGACGTTGAATTCACCGACGATCGAGAGCGGTCTTCAAGAAAAAGAACCCTATTTGCGTCGATGTGTTACGTTTTCGGATTATTAATCGGCGGATTGATCACGCCAATTTTCTCGACCCATCTATGACGATGCAGCCGCCGGGAAACTTCCGACTACGGTTACCTCCTGACAGTAATCCAATGAGACTTCTTCGAAGGTAACCCACCACTTAAAAGGATCATCGCCAAGGCCCATTCCGTGTTCACTCACTGCTTTCATCGCGGCAAAACGTTTTTTATCGGAAGAAGCCATCTCCATAATTGATGGCCAACTAAATGCACGTATGTCTTTTGGATTGAATGCGTATCTTACTTTTTGAACTTCCGGATTCCCCATCGAATAGCAAAACGGCTGCTCAGTAAACCAAACATATCGTCCACGCGCTTTGTAATCTTTTTTGGTTGCTCGCCATTGATAGCTCAATTCAGACGAACGAGGCTGATTTAAGTGAAGTCCTGCTTCGATAAAGTATTCAAGCCGGCATCCTTCGAGCCCAATGAATCCAGAGGAATCGATTTCTCTCCGAATCGGCTCGTGCGTAAAATGATAAATCATTAAATTTCTTGTTTGAGCGTATTAATTTCGCTTTTTAGGCTTTGAATATCATGTTCACACTCTTTAATCCGAAGTTGTGCGAGTTGCTTGCGCTGCTCTTGACCTGTCGCAGTCAAATGATATGTTTGCCCACGCTTACCCTTAGATGTCTTGACAACATTCGTCTCAAGAATACCTGCACCAACAAGCGCCCGAATCGTCTGATTCGCAGTACCTAAACTGACGTCGACCTGTTCTGCCAACTCACGCTGTGAGATCTCTTCTGCTTTTTCGATCACCCGCAGAAGATTTAACGCGCGCTCAGTCGATAACCCCATTTCAACACCTCATTTATTTGATTTATACCAATGATTGGTTGCAACTCTGGATTTTAAAGAGCACTTTCGAAACAGTCAGACAATCAATACTTAAACGGATGCCCTTGTGCTTTTAAGAATACTCGATAACCGCCCAAAACTCATCGTGATGCTAATTATCAGCGTGGTAGCGGCGTTCGAGGTTCAGAGATACGTCATTTATCCGATCGAAAGTTTGTTGAATTTCGAAATCACGCAATACGCAAGCATGGTCTATTTACCGGCTGGCGTAATCTTTTTGTCCTATTATCTGCTGCGTTGGTGGTTCTTGCCGGTCATTTTGATTGGGCGAACTTACATCTCGTTACAACTAGGCCCTGTAGACCTTATTTTAGAAATGGTGATGTTTAATCTGATCGTCGCGTTGCTCTATCCGTTGTGGCTGTATCTCCTCAACAACGCGAATTGGGACGTATTCGGTGATGTTGATAAAAATCAATTAACTATCACAGGGGCCATGATTTTTGCGTTACTTCTGTCATTTAGCACGGGAATTTTATCGGCGATAAATCACACAGTGTCGGGCGTTGTGCCTCTGGATCAAGCACTGCAATACACCGTGCATTTCATCGTTGGAGACACGATTGGGGCAGGAGTCATTCTCTTTCTGTTTTATCAGCTTCTTAAACTTAATCTTAAATTCAAAAGACCAAAAATTACTTGATTCAACAATCGGAAGTCTCCTTCAAAAATAAGTCCCAAACGTTGGGTCAGTCTCGTAAAAAAGAACTCTCTGGCTTTTGACAATTCGCGATTTAGACCTTCATACAATTGCATAAATTTGACCGATTTTGTGTACGTCCACCTTCAAAGATGGCCTAGAAATCGACCAAACACCGTACCATGTCGATAAATCAACAGTGGGCCCTTCCGACCGCCAGATTGTGGGCTCCGCAGAGACTCTGGACTTCCATATTGACTCACTTGATTCCAGATACTCGTCTTCGATCGCGGTTGATAATAGGGTTCATGTACGTTGCAAACAGAATCTGGGACGGTCTGTATACAGTCCAAACATCCAAGGAATACTTGGTCCGAATACGGAAGAAGACGGCCAAATGCCGGTTATGACTAGGACAGACGAGTCGCTAAAACAAAGGCTTTAAATCCAACAGTCACAACACTTTTTCATCTTTACGGCACGAATAAAACAGGGTCTCGCCCAGCATTTCATTCATTGGTTTATCCGTACTGGCAAACTCTGTCGTTAATTCTCCATTGAGCCTGTCAAACATGAATATCTCGAATGATACAGAGCTGTTATCAACGTCCTTACTGTATTGAATAACTTTGGACCAAACGATAAACCTATCTGATTGAAAATCTAGTGGTTGGCGCTCCTCAATCCCACCGAAACTGGCTTGTTGCCGCTCAAGATCAACCGAAAGAGGAACTAGCATCTCAGTGTCCTGAGATTTACAAACCAACTGGAAGGGAGACGCCAAGCTCGCACACGAAAGCCCGATAGTGACAACAAACCAAAGCGTGTTAATCGTGACATTTTTCACAAGTAATTATTCTCTCGCTTGCGTTGACAGACTGTTCACGAGTGTAAACCGTATCACAAAGACCGAGAGTCAAATACGGCTATTACGCCACGGTGACAGATTAGGTGCGATTTGACGATACTACATATCTTATTCAATATGACATTTATCCCATAAATATAGGAGTTTTTTCGTGCGGAAAACAGAATCAGTTTTTGCAACTTCCTTAGTACTTTTATTTTTGAGTTCTTTTGCAAAAGCGCAGACCGAAAAATTGGACAATCTTGCTGCGTGCGCAGGTGTTGTGATAGGGAATGGTGCTGTGGATTTTTATTTGGGCGATGAGCAATCGTTTGATGTTGCTGCAAATATTGCATATTCAGCCTATCTTTCAGAGGTCTTTTCTGGGGGATATCAACAAACCGATTTGCAGGTAGCAGACCAAATACTCGGCGGAAGTGTAGATAAAATAATCATGGCTCATAACACTGAAAATTTTACTGCAGATATTTATGAGGAAGTTGTTGGTTGTTATAGGATGCTCGCAGAACAATTAATGGACGGGGCAGAAATAATAATCAATAACCAAAGCAAATGGAACGAATTGAAAAATACCTCTATTGAAACCTTGAAGAGAATGTTACGCGCAGGATAGATTGATTTTTGTCCTATATTCCGTCCACATTCTTCCACGGGCGAGAGGATATTTCTTCCTTGTAAAATTCAATCTCTATTGTCGTTCTGAATATCTTTTTAAAACTGAATAGACATTCGTATTTTTCCAGAGGTGACCTCCTACTGTGGTCAAACATTGCTCATTTAAAAAGCTTCGCAATTCTTCTATAACCTAATCTATCCATCTAAAGTGATTGCAGAAGTCTAAACTCTAATTGTTTTTCTGAATATCGTGTTGGATTTGGATCTGGAAAAGTTTGTTAGACCTCTTGGAAACTTCACATAAAGGACAATCTGACAACTCTCCATCCGAAAAGTATTGCCAAATCTGGCCTACTCCACAGTAGCAAAAGGACGATGTAATGCAGGGTTTTACATTGCTGACCTAACTTTTAACTTCACCCTCACCTGTCGCTCCCCTGCACTTACCGGCAACCATTACTCTGATTACCAATTATTCCTATATCAAACCATCTCTGAGCATAGAGAGAAAGGGATGGCCTTTGATGCCATTGCAGAGTGGTTGAACAAGGAAGGATACCTGAACGTGTGTGGTAAAAAGTTCAGAGGTGCGCACGTTCATTCAATTTTAAAAAAGAGATTGGCAAAAGAAGAGTTGCGGAAACGGGAGCATCCACCAGTTTGGTCAGACTTCAGCATGGAGGCGGTCGACAAGACTATCTTGATGAGTGATTTCGGGTTTCACAGCAAAAAAAAGTGATGCCGAGAATTGCCTCTGGGGGTCATACCCTCATGAGACAGGGTAGTTTGTGATTGATGAAAATATCAGACACCAGTTACCTGTGGTGAAGATTTTTCACCCAGAACTGGTTCACAACGTGTCTCAATTTTAATCATCGGGAGGGCAAACTGAAACGTCTCAGCGTCCTTCATGCACTCCGACTGACTTTGTTTGTTCAGTCGTAATTCAAAATTTTGCGTGTCTTCTGCAAGCCCCATCGTGATAATTATTATGAGTGCATATTTAACCATCTACCGGTTTAGACCTAGCTAACCAAAAATCATCGCTCCGAATATTAGCAAGATAAAAACGCCAATAAGTCGCATGGTGAGATCGCCAATTGCATCATCTGCTTTGTCTTGTTTTTTTCTTTTCCCCTTCTTTTTTCCTTTGGCAAATATTGCCTTCATATAGGGTCTCCACGTACCCCTTTTTAACGACCATCAATTTTTTTCATTTCGTATCATTTCCTTCTTTTGAGCGCTGTAGTAGTTTGGAACCACATACATTTGTTGATCAATAGCAAATAAAGTGAAACAAAATGGGAACATATTCTACCCACGCATGCCATAGATGTCAGATACGGCGGTCTGCAGTTTACATGAAGCAAATTGAGATTACTGCAAAGACCGGTAAAAGCGGATGGGGTTTAACCTTCAACCCCCAAAGGCAAAAAAGTGCAAGAATTAGTGCGCCCAGAAACTATTATAGCATCAGGAAAAAATGGGTATGTAATGACAAAAATGCCTGTCACAATCCAGAGTATTACATCGAATTAGAGAAAAGACTTGCCGCCGAGCGCGCTGAAAAAGAGCGATTACAGAAAATTGAAGGTTTAAAAATTGAGACCAAAAATTCTATTGAAAACCAGGTTGTAAATTACTTGGTGCCAACCCGCATTGCTCGTCTTGGTCAAGTACTTAAACCTCTAATTGATGATAATGAAATCCAAACTGCTATCATGGAGTTGAAAACACGGTTCAAAGAAGAAATGCGTTCTGCATCGGCAGAAAAAATAATTTCTGAAATTATTCGTCAGGGGGATATTTCTGCACCCTCTCCACTGAGTTCACCACAGGATTTGAGATTTAAGATACCTCCACGAAGTTCTCGAAAAAATATCGTAAATAGATTTTTCCTGATTGAGAAAAAAGCGGAACAAAGTTTTTTCCAAATTTTGTAGGGATGGGTTCTCGCATATTTCAAACTTGTTTTTTATATGGGCACACTGGGTGTTGGGTGGTTACTTATCAGAATTATAAGGAAAAAAAGACCTGCTGAGATATATGAAAAAGAAGTAAAAAAAATTGCGAAATTATTGTCTCGTCATTTCAACAAAACACACCTTCTCAATGACATAGTAAAACAACTTAAATCTGACGATAAGTTACTGTCACTTCCATATTTCAATGACTGCTACCCCCCAAGTTATCGACCAAGATGTTTGGAAGTCTGCCACGGTGAGTAAATCCAGAGGTTCAGAGAACACTGGTGAAATAAATTCTAAAACTGGCGATATTCAGACTTTAAAAAAAATATATGAAAGTGATGATTTTTTTTGACATTTGCATGATTGTGTTGATGCGTTCAGTTGGCGGAGCAGATGGAAAATTGTCAAAAGAAGAGATGACGACGATTAAGTCAAAATACACTGTTTCCTCATCAAGTGAAAAATTAATAACAAGTTTATTGAAGATAAAAGGACACCAAGAATTAATATTGAAGATGATGACAACGCTGTTTGCAGGAAATACAGCAGTGCTTGAAATGATTATCAGCAATTTGATAATACTCGCTGAAGCGGATGGTGAAGTTTCGCAATCAGAAGAACGAGCAATTCATTCAATTGGTAAAAAATTAGGTCTTTCTAGAAAATCAGTTCAAAATATAATTGATAGTCAAAATCCGTTGATTGAAGAAGATGACGGCGTTCAATATTTTGATGAAGATTTTTTCCCAGAGTTTGAGGAAGTGATGAATTAGGAGTCATAGTTGATTAGAGATTTCCTTGAAGCGGTCTGGAACATCATAAAATTAATTATATTTATTGCGTTTGCTGGTGGGATAATATTTTTTTTGTTTTTTCTTATCCAAGGTTAATCCACTATTTATTCATTCGCCTCCCACTCTAATAATCATCCCTTGTATTTTTTGTGAGAAGACTTCAATTCACTCTAAAATGTCATTTACTGTTTCAGCATCTTCTTCGTATTGCATAAAATTTTGTTTCGAAAATTTCACTTCTTCTTACTCTTCCAAGTTCCACCGTATTGGTAGGTGTCCTCAAATCGTGTTTCAACGTCCATCAGACACTTTCCACAAAGAAAAACCCAATCCTTCAAACCATTGTATCGACACCGATACAGAACTTCCTTTGCGTCATTACAGACATAACAAAACTTAGTTCTGACTCTCATCGCACCATCGTCTGACTTTATCTCTATAGTCGGAGAAGTATTTAGAAATAACGTTGATATCGAATGACGACAGAATGGATGTGTTTGGTTCTCTCTCTAGAAGGAACTTAAAAGAGAAGTCCAACAATTGCGTCTTCGTAACATTGTTGTCGGTTAAGTCATTAAGACTTTGGTCAGTGATTGTCACCGTATGAGTGGTTGTTAACGTTTCTGCAACAGTCACCGTAAAGACATCATCGCTTAATTTTTTGATTGAAAGAGACATTTCATAAATTCACTTCAAGGAAATTTTGCAATATCAGAACCATACCCTCACAGGAACACTTACTATGTCAATCTGTAATGTATAAAATATATTATAAAATCAATAATTTATTCGACGGTCACTGATTTGGCTAAGTTACGCGGCTGATCAACATCGGTGCCACGAAGCACTGCAACATGGTAAGAGAGAAGCTGTAATGGCAATGTAAAGACGATAGGGGCAACCAACGGATCTATCTCTGGCATTACGCACTGAGTGATTTCATCAGACGCTTCTGTCGCAACGGCAAAATCTGCAAATAAAATTAACTGTCCACCGCGCGCTTTGACTTCCGACAAGTTCGACCGAAGCTTTTCTACCAGTTCGTCATTTGGGGCAACAGCAACGACTGGCATTGTCTCATCGACGAGTGCCAGAGGACCGTGTTTCAACTCACCAGCAGGGTATGCTTCGGCATGAATATAAGATAATTCTTTAAGCTTTAAGGCACCCTCCATCGCTATCGGATTCATGGTGGCTCGCCCTAAAAAGAGCGTATGTTGCTTGTCAATGAACTGCTCAGAAATAGTCTGAATTTGAGGCTCTAATGTGAGCACCTCTTCGAGCAAGCGTGGTAGCTGCTGAAGAACCTGAACAAAGTTTGATTCACTGAATTCTAGAACAGATTGGTTTTTAGCCATCAGACCCGCAAGCAATAACAAAACTGTTAATTGCGTGGTGAAAGCTTTGGTACTAGCAACACCTATTTCGGGGCCAGCTTCAGTAAATAACGCAAGATTAGTCTCGCGAACCAGACTAGATGTTGCCACGTTACAGATTGCGAGAGTCGTCAAGACATTCGTCGAATCGATATAGCGGAGTGCAGATAATACATCTGCTGTCTCACCCGATTGTGAAATTGCAATCCATAATGTATTCGGTAACGTGACAACCTTACGATATCGGTATTCACTTGCAATTTCGACTTGGCAAGGAATACCGACCAAACTTTCAATCCAATACTTGGCAACCAGTCCGGCGTGGTAACTGGTGCCGCATGCGACAATTTGTACAGCCTTGGCTTCCGCTAGCAGTTGATCGCCTTGGGGGCCGAGAACGCCTCTCAAAATTTGATTCTTTCCAAGCCGCCCTTGTAGTGTCGTTAGTACGGCGTTGGGCTGTTCGTAAATTTCTTTCGCCATAAAATGACGATACTGCCCTTTAGATACTTGCTCACTTGAGGCGGTAGCCTGAACAAGAGGCCGATTGACCGGCTGATGATCACCATCATAGATCTCAAGAGCATGAGCTCTGAGCTTTGCCGAGTCACCTTCGTTCAGGAAGATAAATCGATCTGTCACGTGAAGTAGCGCCAGCTGATCTGAGCCAACAAAGTGCTCACCGTGACCAACGCCAATCACAAGAGGACTGCCCTGACGCGCAACCCATAAGACGCCTGGAGTCTCCTGATCAAGAATCGCGAGAGCGAATGCACCTTCGAGTCGCTTGATAGCCGCTGTCACAACAGCATCGAAGCTATCGTGTGTCTGGCTTACGGAGTGAAGAAGATGTGCAATGGTTTCCGTATCAGTATCTGAATCAAACGTATATCCAAAATCTGTGAGTTCGCTCCTCAACGACTCGTAGTTTTCGATGATACCGTTGTGAACAACGGCAAAACGTCCTGACTGATGAGGATGAGCGTTCTTAATGCTTGGAACGCCATGTGTGGCCCAGCGGGTGTGTGCGATACCTTGATTAGCCGTTGAATCCCTTAACAGCGACTCGAGTTTAGCAACCTTTCCTTGAGCACGCGTTCGCTGAATATGGCCGCCAGCCAATGTGGCCAAACCAGCTGAGTCATATCCACGATATTCCAGGCGTTTTAAGCCCTCAAGCAAAATTGATTGAACTGGACGTTCAGCGATTGCTGCAACAATGCCACACATGCCTTAACCCTTGGTTTTCTTTGGTCTTCGATAACCAGGAATATTAATCTGTTTACTGCGAGCAAGTGCAAGATTTTGAGACTCGACATCATTGGTGATCACGGACCCGGCCCCTGTGGTCACCTGATCACCTAGCGTAACGGGTGCGATTAAGCTCGTATTAGATCCAATGAATACATCATCACCGAGAGTCGTTTGATGTTTTGACGTACCGTCATAATTGCAGGTTATTGTGCCTGCACCGATATTGACGCGCCGACCAATTATCGCATCGCCAACGTAGGAGAGATGATTAATCTTGGAGCCCTCAGCTACACTGGCATTTTTGATCTCGCAAAAGTTACCAACGTGGGTTGTATCTGAGAGCTCTGTTCCTGGTCTCAACCGAGTAAAAGGGCCAATTTGAGCGTTGCGTCCAACGATTGCTGATTCTGCAACCGTGTATGGCTTAATGACAGAATATTCACCGATCACAACGTTCGTTAAGTGACAACCAAACCCAACGCGAACATTCGGTTCGATTGAGATTGGCCCATTGAGGGTCACATGCGGCTCAATAATAGTATCTGGATGGATCTCGAGGTGTCGACCGTTGAGGTACACAGTGTCAGGATCAACCAAGGTCACACCACGATCCATTAAAGCGGAACGTCGTTTTCTTTGAATCAGTCGGTTGAGATCAGCGAGCTGCTGACGATCATTGACGCCCATGGTTGCCATCATCGTGCCCGGAATTCCATGGACTTCGCACCCCGAACCAACACTTAACTGAACACAATCTGTCAAATAGTACTCGTTCTGAGTATTGGAATTAGTTAATTGTGGAAGGAGCTCCTGAAACAATGAAGTCGGAGCTGTGTAAATACCAGTATTAATCTCGCAAATATCGCGCTGTGAGGGCGAGGCATCGCGATGCTCAACAATGGCGATTACATTGCCATCATCGTCACGCACAATACGACCATAACCAGTTGGGTCGCTGGCAACTGCGTACAGCACCGCAAGACGAGACTTCCCAGCGGCGATTAAGGGCTCAATATCCTCTTGTGAGACTAGAGGAACATCACCATACAAAACCAACGTCTGGCCGTCAGTGCCAAGTCCATGCATGGCAATTTGCAGCGCGTGCCCTGTGCCCAACTGCTCATTTTGATGAATGACCTCCGCGCCAAGATCAATTACAAATGGATCCACTTGAGCGGCACCATGACCGGTTACCACGCGTATTCGACCACCATGATAATCGACCAGCGATTGGGCAACTGATAAAACATGTCCGAGCAGTGGTTCCCCTGCGATTTCGTGCAGGACTTTAGGTAGGGAGGAGTGCATCCGACTGCCTTTACCAGCGGCCAGAATGATAACATTAAGCACGGCGTTGGCGCAGCTGTTCGATCACACGAATGCGTGCAACCGCTTCAGCCAATTCGATTGCGGCACGTGAATATTCAAACTCAGATTGTTGTTCATCAAGAAGCCGCTTCGCCTCTTCCTGAGCATGAAGCGCGGCCGCTTCATCTAGATTTTCCGCGCGCTCTGCTGTATCAGCCAGAATGGTAATTTGCGATGGAATCACTTCAAGGAACCCACCGGAGACGAAGAATAGTTCATCGTCACCATTTTCAAATACAAGACGAACTGGACCTGCCTTAAGCGAGGTGATCAAAGGGGCGTGACCCGGCGTAATACCGAGATCACCCAAATCACCTGAAGCGATAACCATTTGGACCTCACCCTCATAGAGTGATTGTTCGGCTGATACAACATTACACCTCATGGTAGTTGCCATTAGAACCCCTTAAAGACTCTTTGCCTTCTCAACTGCTTCGTCGATACTACCGACCATATAGAACGCCTGTTCCGGAAGATGATCATACTCACCGCTCAAGATTCCCTGGAATCCACGAATCGTGTCCTTCAACGAAACATATTTACCAGGAGAACCGGTAAATACTTCCGCGACGAAGAACGGCTGTGATAGGAAACGCTCCATCTTACGAGCGCGTGCAACAGTCATCTTGTCTTCTTCAGATAATTCATCCATACCGAGAATAGCAATGATATCTTTCAATTCCTTATAACGCTGCAGGATTGATTGGACGTTACGTGCAACATCATAATGCTCTTGACCAATAACAAGTGGATCGAGCTGACGTGAAGTCGAATCCAATGGGTCAACCGCTGGATAGATACCAAGTGCCGCAATGTTACGACTCAAAACTACCGTTGCATCCAAGTGAGCAAATGTTGTCGCGGGCGAAGGGTCTGTCAAGTCATCAGCAGGTACGTATACGGCCTGAATCGAGGTGATCGAACCTGTCTTGGTCGATGTAATGCGCTCCTGAAGAACACCCATCTCTTCAGCCAGTGTTGGCTGATAACCAACCGCTGACGGCATGCGACCCAAGAGAGCTGAAACTTCTGTACCAGCAAGTGTATAACGATAAATGTTATCGACGAACAGCAGTACGTCACGACCTTCATCACGGAAATATTCGGCCATTGTGAGACCTGTCAGCGCAACACGGAGACGGTTTCCAGGTGGTTCGTTCATCTGACCATAAACGAGCGATACTTTGTCAAGTACGTTTGACTCTGTCATCTCATGATAGAAGTCATTACCCTCACGCGTCCGCTCACCAACACCAGCGAACACTGAGTAGCCTGAGTGCTCGATCGCAATGTTACGAATCAACTCCATCATATTAACGGTCTTACCAACACCGGCACCGCCGAACAGTCCGACCTTACCACCCTTTGCAAATGGCGCGACCAAGTCGATGACCTTGATACCAGTTTCCAGCAATTCTGCTGATGCAGACTGCTCCGAAAACGTAGGAGCTGCGCGGTGGATTGGCATGCGCGCCTTTTCCCCAATATCGCCCTTTTCATCGATTGGGTTGCCCAATACATCCATAATCCGACCCAAGGTTTCTGTACCGACTGGGACAGAAATCGCCGCATTCGTGTTGGTAACATCCAACCCTCGGGATAGTCCTTCTGTAGAACCCATTGCGATCGTACGAACGATTCCATCACCGAGTTGCTGTTGCACCTCAAGAACAATCGGCTTCCCTTCAACGTTCAGTGCGTCATAAACCTGAGGAACTGATTCACGCGGGAACTCAACGTCAATAACCGCGCCGATGATCTGGACAATCTTTCCGCTACTCATCGTATTTCTCCTAAAATAATGCGTTTTTACAGTGCCGCAGCACCGCCAACAATTTCTGAAATTTCTTGTGTAATCGCTGCCTGACGAGCTTTGTTATAGACAAGCTCAAGATCGTCGATCAACTGACCTGCGTTATCGGTTGCAGCTTTCATGGCCACCATCCGCGCCGCTTGTTCACAAGCCAAGTTTTCTACCACCGACTGATAAACAAGTGATTCAATATATCGAACAAGAAGGGCATCCAAGACCTCACGAGCGTCAGGCTCGTAAATGTAGTCCCAATGTGCGCCCATGTTTACAGACAGGTCATCCGACTGATCTTTTGGAAGCGGTAACAGTTGTTGCACTGTTGGCTTCTGCGTCATCGTGTTCACAAAATGGTTGTAGACAACATACAAGCGATCAATCTTGCCTCCTTCATAAGCTTCCATCATCACTTTGACACTACCGATCAAATCAGCAACTATCGGTTGGTCACCAACCTGACCTGCCGTGGCAACCACGTTCCCACCAAAACTGCGGAAAAAACCAAGTGCTTTTGACCCAATGACCGCTAAATCAACCTCTACGCCATTTCCATGATGTGTTCCGAGTTCAGCGACAACTTTCTTAAATAGATTCGCGTTTAATCCACCACAAAGGCCACGATCGGTCGATACAACGATATAACCAACGCGCTTTACTTCGCGCTCGTCCAGGTACAAATGATTGTATTCCGGGTTTGCGCAGGCCAAGTGACCAATCACTTCCAGTATACGATCCGCATATGGGCGAGTTGCCCCCATGCGCTCCTGGGCTTTACGCATCTTTGAGGCCGCAACCAGTTGCATCGCACTTGTGATCTTTTGAGTGTTTTTGATGCTACCAATCTGGGTGCGAATTTCCTTTCCGACTGCCATATTGTGCCCTTTACCTATCCAGCTTTAGTAAGTCCGTGATGATTTGAAAGATTCGACGCAAGCCTTGAGCTTCGCCGCGATATCGTCGTTGTAATCGCCTGACTTGTTGATCTCATCGCGCAACGATGCGTGCTCTGAGTTGAAGTAGTCAAGCAGTGCCGCCTCAAAGGCAACGACTTTTGTCACATCGACATCATCAAGAAAACCTTCGTTCGCAACAAACAGCACAAGGCCCATCTCAGCAACAGACTGCGGACTATATTGCTTTTGCTTCATCAGCTCGGTTACTCGCTGACCATGTTCAAGTTGCTTACGTGTTGCGTCGTCAAGATCCGAAGCGAACTGCGCAAAGGCCGCGAGTTCGCGATACTGGGCAAGCGCAAGGCGAATGCCTCCACCAAGCTTTTTTACAACCTTTGTTTGAGCCGCTCCACCCACTCGTGATACCGAGATACCTGCGTTCATCGCTGGACGGATACCTGAGTTGAAAAGGTTCGTCTCAAGGAAAATCTGACCGTCTGTGATCGAAATCACGTTCGTTGGTACGAACGCAGAAACGTCACCCGCCTGAGTCTCGATAATTGGAAGCGCCGTCAGAGATCCGGTCTGTCCCTTAACTTTCCCGTCGGTGAGTTGTTCAACGTAATCCGCATTGACTCGAGCCGCCCGCTCGAGAAGCCGTGAATGCAAATAGAAAACATCACCCGGATAAGCCTCCCGTCCAGGTGGCCGACGCAGCAGCAACGAAATTTGACGATATGCGACCGCTTGCTTCGACAAGTCATCATAGACGATCAGGGCGTCTTCACCACGATCACGGAAATACTCACCCATCGTACAACCAGAGAACGCAGCCAAAAACTGCATCGCTGCCGGATCAGCCGCACCGGCCGCAACGATGATGGTATGAGCCATGGCGCCGTGCTCTTCGAGCTTACGAACAACCGATGCAATTGATGATTGCTTCTGACCAATTGCAACATAGATACATTTTACGCCCGTGCCTTTTTGGTTAATGATCGCATCAATCGCGACTGCAGTTTTACCAGTCTGGCGGTCACCAATGATGAGCTCGCGCTGGCCGCGGCCGATCGGGACCATCGCATCTATCGCTTTCAGACCTGTTTGAACTGGCTGATCAACTGATTGACGGGCAATAACCCCCGGCGCAACTTTCTCAATTGCATCGGTGCCATCAGATTCAATATCGCCTTTACCATCGATTGGGTTTCCAAGTGCGTCAACAACACGACCCAGAAGACCATTCCCCACAGGGACTTCCAAAATGCGGCCCGTACAGCGAGCCGTCTGCCCTTCAGCGAGTTTCTGATAGTCACCAAGTACAACGGCACCAACAGAGTCACGCTCAAGATTAAGCGCCATTCCGTAAACACTACCCTCAAATTCAATCATCTCACCGTACATGACGTCGGCAAGGCCGTAGACACGAACGATACCGTCTGAAACGGATACGATCGTTCCTTCATTCGTTGCTGATACAGCGATGTCTGCCTTAGCAATTCGCTGTTTGATCAGTTCGCTGATCTCAGAAGGATTCAATTGATCCATGAAACTTTCCTTTCAAATTCTCTTTGCTTAAGCGGTCAAGGATTCGGCAATCTTTGAGAGCCGCCCACGAACTGTCGCGTCAATTACAGTGTCACTCGACCGAATTTCGAAACCGCCGATCAAAGATTGATCAACGGCAGTCTCAACACGAATAGATTTGCCTGCATAACGCGCTTTCAACTTAGATTCCAAAATCTGAATCTCATCGCTCTCCAAAGGAAATGCGCTTGTAATTGTCACTTCCAAAGCTTCTTGGCCTTGGGCCAAAAGAGTTTCAAATTCTGTTAAAATTGCAGGCAAAGCTAGAAGGCGCCCGTAATACGCTAGCGCTTCAATCAATGCACCCGTACCATCTACTGCCACATCCTTGGTTAAATCAGTCAAAATCTCGCATTTTGCGTCGGCTTTAACGGCCGGATTCTTCAATACTTCAACCATTGCTTCATCAGCAGTGATTGAAGAGGCTTTCTGCAAAAACGAGCTCCATGCTGCTTCAGCTTTTGAGGCGACAGCATGGGAGAATATCGCTTTAGCATAAGGTCGAGCGATCGTGGTGAGTTCTGCCATTAATTGCCTCCTTAAAGCTCTTCAGCCAACTCGGCTAACAACTTTTTGTGCGCGGCCTGATCGACAGTCGCACCTAGCACACGCTCTGCACCAACAACAGCCAGCTTAGCAACGTCAGCGCGCAATGATTCACGTGCTTGAGCTGCATCTTGAGCAATTTGGGCTTGAGCTGATGCCATAATTTTCTCGGCTTCGGCTCTTGCTTTATCTTGTGCTTCCTCAACGATCTGCGACGATCTTTTATTAGCCTGCTCTAATAGCTCAGTAACTTGAGTTCGAGCTTGCTTCAGTTCATCTTCGATCTGAGATTTTGCGCTTTCAAGATCACGAGCCGCTTTGTCAGCAGCATCAAGGCCTTCAGCGATCTTTTTCTGGCGCTCTGCCAGGGCCCCGGAAATAGGCGGCCAAACATACTTCATACAAAAGATAACAAAAATCGTAAAAGCGATAAGCTGCCCTATAAGGGTCAGATTTAAATTCACAATTGCACCTCGCGGTCGGTTAAATCATCCAAAGGATCCGGACGTCTTAAACCTGCGCCAGGAAAGGATTCGCAAACGTAAAAAACAGTGCGATCCCCACACCAATCATCGTTACGGCGTCAAGAAGACCAGCAACAATGAACATCTTTACCTGCAACATCGGAACCATTTCTGGCTGACGCGCGGCGCCTTCCAAGAATTTTCCACCCAAGATACCGAATCCAATTGCGGTTCCCAATGCTCCCATACCGATTAGCAGTGCTACGGCGATCGCGGTCATTCCAACTACTGTTTCCATATTTCCTCCAATAAAAGAACGTTAAAATTAAATTGTTGTTCTAATGATGCTCATGCGCCATCGATAGATAAACAATTGTGAGCATCATGAAAATAAATGCCTGAAGCACAATTACGAGAATGTGGAAGATTGCCCAAGGAACAGACAAGAACCACTGCAAGTAAAACGGCAACAATGCAATCAAAATGAAAATTAACTCGCCAGCATACAAGTTACCGAATAGCCGAAGAGCCAATGAAATTGGTTTTGCAATCAGACCGACGCCTTCGAGCAAGAGATTAAACGGGATCATCCACTTTCCAAATGGCTGAAGCGTTAACTCACCCAAAAACCCGCCAACACCCTTAATTTGAATGGAATAAAAAATGATCAGCAAAAAAACACCAATAGACATACCGAGTGTTGCGTTAACATCGGTGGTCGGAACAATTTTCATATACTCCACGCCGGCAGCCATAAACAGGTACGGCGCCAAATCAACCGGAACCAAATCCATGAGGTTCATCAAGAAAATCCAACAACAAATAGTCAGTGCTAATGGAGCGATGAGACTACTTGTGCCGTGGAAAGTTTCTTTGACTGATTTATCAACGAACTCGACCATCAACTCGACAAAGTTAAGAACGCCCGTCGGTACGCCTGCATGTGCAGCTTTCGCACCGACGCGAAACAACCAGCAAAAAAAGATGCCGAGACCAACAGACCAAGCCATTGTGTCAACATGAATTGCCAAAAATCCCATCTCAGATGCTTCTTGTGCACCGTGTGCGAATGACCATCCATTGTCAGGGTGATAACCATACGTTAGGTTTGTTAGGTGGTGCTGAATGTACTCAGATGGTGTTGGATTTTGAAGCGCCATTACTGTTTCCAATCAATGTATTCATTTCCCTTTCAAGATTAAGGGGAGACTCAATTGTCCGGCCAAGACCGTTATTACGAACCCGGTAATTACTGCAGCGGCTTTTAACGATTGGGCGTTCAACCAAACAAGTGCAAAAAGTGCTGCAGTGATTCCCAACTTAAGGCCTTCGCCTACAAATAGGTTCCTGGCTATTGCTCGCGCGCTGCGGGCCCCGCGTTGCCGAAATACCCAAAAACCAAAAATGCTTTGTGGCACGATTGCAACACTTCCGCCCATCACAACACTCAACGCGTGTAAAGGGCCCGAAACTATATAAGCGATAGCTGAGGTGCCCGCCGTCAAAGCAGCTTGCATCACAAAAACGATCACCACTGGGTGGGTTTTCAAGCTGATCGCCATCCATTCGTCGCGGGAGTATATGCAGTCCAATGTGTCGGATCAATGACAATCATCAAAACTACGTCGAAGATCGTGTAGTTTAATCTTTGACTTTTAAGCGCGCAACGATGCCATCCAGAATATCGAGGGAACCGTACTCAATCACAATATGCCCTTTCCCGCCACTTTTCGCTTTGATTTGAACGGTCGCACCTAGTTGATCAGAAAGCTTACTTTCTAACCAACTGACATCCGGGTCTTTAACATCGGTTTTTGTTGATGTCGTGTCATCAGATAACAGTCGCTTAATCAAGGTTTCAGTCTGCCTCACTGAAAGTTGTGATCTAACAACATCCTCTGCCGTCTTACGTTGCATATTTTCAGGAAGCGGTAACAGCGCTCTCGCATGCCCCATCTCTAAGCTTCCGTCTTCCAGCATCAATTGAACACTTTGCGCCAAATTCAACAGACGCAACAGATTGGCCACATTTGATCGACTCGATGAGATCATTGCTGCCAATGCTGTCTGATCCATTGAAAATTCATCGCGCATACGAGCCAGCGCTCGCGCTTGTTCTATCGCAGTTAGTTGCTCTCTTTGGATATTTTCAATCAGTGCTAACGCAGCGACTTGCTGATCATCAAGATCACGCACTATTGCAGGAATCTCACTTAGTCCTGCCTGTTGGCTCGCTCGCCAACGACGTTCACCCGCAATTAGCTCGAAACTTCGCGCCGTCTGACGGACAACAATTGGTTGCATCACACCGTGTTGGCGAATGGAATCCGTCAGTTCGTCCAGTTCGAGTTGATTAAATCGTGTTCGTGGTTGAAATGGATTCGGAACGATTTTTTCAACAGCAAGTTGAATTAAACCTGTTGTCTCTTTGATATGTGTGGAATTTTTTTGCGACTGTCCTGTGTTAAGAACGGCATCTACCGTTGATTGGTCGAGACCTAAGAGAGGATTAAAACCAAGTCCGCGTTTTTTTTGGTTCATGCTGCTTTTTTCAACTTAAGTCTTTTACGTAATTCAGAGGCCAGAGCTAGATAAGATAAAGCACCTTTTGATAGCCGATCGTACCGTAACACAGGCAACCCATGACTCGGCGCCTCTGCTAGCCGAACATTTCTTGGAATCACCGTCTTAAAAATCCGGTCACCAAAAAATTGTTCGAGTTGCTGGGAAACTTGTCGGGTCAAACTGGTCCGTGGGTCATACATGGTCCGAAGAACCCCATCAATTACTAAATCTGAATTATGACTGCCCCGAACCTGATCAATGGTTTCAATCAATGCAGCAATGCCCTCAAGCGCAAAAAATTCGCATTGCACGGGGATGATGACGCCATCAGCAGCAATCAGTCCATTAATTGTCAACATGCTTAATGCTGGTGGGCAATCAATTAAAACGAAATCATAACTTTCCGCTTGTTTAATAAGGACATCTTTCAGTCGCAATTGAGCTCTTGGTTGACCAATCAAGCCCACCTCCGCTTCCGTCAACTGAATATCCGAGGGTAGCAAGTCATATCCAGCCTCAGTCCCCAGAATGCAGGTTTCTCTAAAAGTAGATTCACCAAGTAGTAAACCGCGAACATCATGCTCTATCGTGTCTTTTGACACTCCTGAACCTGAAGTAGCGTTCCCTTGAGGATCAAAATCGGTAACCAACACTTGATATCCAATCTCACTGAGAGTCGCACCTAAATTTACGCACGTTGTTGTTTTTCCAACACCGCCCTTTTGGTTTGTTATTGCAATAATTCGGGTCATTCTGATCTCTGTTTGACTACTACCAACATGCGCTGTTCATCAACAATATGAGGTAATTTGTGCAACCCAATCATATAGTTACTGTGTATTGATTGTGTATCAGCTATCTCGTGTGCTGCTTTAGCGCCTTTCATAGCCAACATTTCCCCTCCAGGCTTTAAAAAAGCCGCCGAACAATTAACTATACCATTGAGATGCGTAAAAGCTCTGCTGATTATTTGATCAAACTGTTGGTTTGTCGGAAAGTCTTCAATACGTCTGTGCACGATTGTCAAATTGCTTATCCGACATAACGCTCCGATATGTCTAGCAAAAGCCAGCTTTTTATCGTTTGCATCCACGATCGTCACATGTGTATTTGGGAAAAACAATGCGAGCGGTAATCCAGGAAAACCAGGACCAGTTCCTATATCGAGCAATTTCCCTGCGCGAATAAAATCATGCGGGGTTAATGAATCTAAAATTTGGTAGATAAGAACACTTTTTTCGTCTCGATGTGCACTTAGGTTGTATATCTTATTCCACTTCAAATGCTCATCAAGGATAGTCTGTAAGCTATTTAATTGGTTCTTTGAATATGCCAATCCGAGGCGGTTTAGACCATCAACTAAACCCATCAACTTACTTGGTGGGTCAATTCAAGTTTTTTCAAATGCACCAGTAACAAACTAACAGCTGCAGGTGTAACACCTGATATCCTTGAAGCTTGTGCAATTGTTTCCGGACGGTGATCAAGTAATTTTTGCTTCACTTCATTCGATAAACCAACAATTTTCGAATAATCGATGTCTTTAGGTAAGCGAACCTGTTCATTCTTCTTCAATTTCTTAATTTCATCTGTTTGCCGATCAATGTAGCCAGCATATTTCGCTAAAATTTCAACTTGCGATGAAATTGAGGAATCCCCGTGACACTCAATATCGGCAAATTCGACTAAATCTTGATAATGTATTTCAGGGCGTTTCAGCAAATCGTGTGCTGTTGATTCCTTCGACAGAGGCGCCGTTAAAACACGGTTTAGAGTGTTTGTACAGGGATCTGATGGTCGAACCCAAATTGACTTCAATCGACTCAATTCGTTATGAATTTGTTCCTGTCTGCCATTGAACTTCTGCCATAGTTCTTCGCCAACAAGACCCAATGTGCGCGCTTTTTCAGTCAACCGGATGTCCGCATTATCCTCGCGTAAGGCCAATCGATATTCAGCACGTGACGTGAACATTCGATAAGGTTCTTGAGTTCCCAGCGTGATCAGATCGTCTACCATTACACCCAAATAACCTTCATCACGTCCAACAGTCCATGATTCTCGGTCTTGTGCTCTTAGAGCTGCATTCGCTCCAGCCAACAAACCCTGTGCGCCAGCCTCTTCGTAACCTGTCGTTCCGTTGATCTGGCCTGCAAAATAAAGGTTTGCTACAAGCTTACTCTCTAAAGTTGAATACAAATCACGCGGATCAAAGAAATCATATTCAATTGCGTAGCCAGGTCGAGTGATGATTGCATCAGTACATCCCTCTATCGAGCGAACAATATCCAACTGTACTTCATAAGGCAGCGACGTGCTGACACCATTTGGATATAACTCGTGAGAAGTTAAACCTTCAGGTTCCAGAAAAACCTGGTGTGTAGGCTTGTCAGCAAAACGCACTATTTTATCTTCGATGGAAGGACAATAACGTGGTCCGACACCTTCAATTAAACCAGCATACATCGGACTAAGATGTATATTCTCTAAAATAATATCGCGTGTTTTTTCAGTCGTTCTAGATAGATAGCACGGAATTTGCCGAGGATGTTCATCTCCTGCACTCATCATTGAAAAATATGGAGTTGGCGTGTCCCCTGGCTGTTCTTGAAGAATTTTAAAATCGACAGAACGAGAATCGATTCGAGGTGGCGTACCAGTCTTTAAACGAGCAATTCGGAATGGTCGATCGCGCAGAGAATTTGCTAAATCATTGGAGGCCGGATCACCAGCGCGACCACCAGATTGTTGATTCATTCCGATATGAATCTGGCCGGCCAAAAATGTTCCAGCTGTAATTACTACTGTTTTAGATTGAAGCTTGAGTCCCATGTCCAAAACAACACCTGTGACATGATCATCATCAATTACAAGATCGCATACAGGTTGTTGGAAGATTGTAAGATTCAGTGTGGTTTCAAGCACATGTCGCATATGTTGACGATAAAGCATGCGATCAGCTTGAGCACGAGTTGCCCTAACCGCCGGTCCTTTTCTTTGATTTAAAACGCGAAATTGAATGCCAGCACAGTCTGTGACTTTTGCCATTAATCCGTTACAAGCGTCGATTTCTCTGACAAGGTGACTTTTTCCGATTCCACCAATTGCTGGATTACAAGACATTTGACCCAGAGTCTCTATGGAATGTGTTACTAGTAATGTGTCACAACCCATGCGAGCAGCGGCATGAGCAGCTTCCGTACCAGCATGACCACCACCGACTACGATGACATCAAATAAACGTGTGTAATCCATATATATAAAAAGTATCTAAAGAAAAATATTGTTAATATTATTTATATTATGGCTGTTTGCATACGTGGAAAAGACATTTTTTGAGCGTTGAATCAATTATTTAATTCATCTTCAATGCTGTGCATATGAACACCTGAGCTTTTAGAACAAGATGTTAATAGTGGTGTATAAGAACCTAGGTTATTCAAGTTGATAATTATCCATAAGTTCTTTACGGGTCAGAGCACCTAACTATCCACATCATTTGCCTATACAAAATGTAGAAAAGATGGACGTTAAAAGATCATCGGATGTAAAACGTCCAGTAATCTCAGATAGCGCGTTTTGTGTCAGGCGTAAATCTTCGGCAACGAGATCGATCGTTTCGACTGCAAGGTGGTGATTATCAGCCGCGCTAATATGTGCGCTTGCGTTTTTTAAATGGTCTAGATGACGCTGTCTAGCCAAAAACGGTGTTTCTGCGTGGGTTGCTAAATCGAGTTTTTCGAGCAACCAGTCTGTGAATACGATTAAACCTTCGCCTGTTTTAGCAGAAACTTTTAATAGTGGGTAACGAGTCTGGTTGTCGATGGGTTCGCGGTGTATATCAATTTTAGTATTTAACAAGCCAACAGGAATATTTGAGGGTATCCCAATCAGATTTTGAACGGAGGCATCAGAAATTTGTTGATGGCGCTCATCAAATAAGCAGAGCACTAGATCTGCCGTTTGTATTGCCTCGATTGCTCGATTGATACCCTCACTTTCGATGATATCAGTTGTGGAACGAATGCCCGCCGTATCAGTGATTCGTACTTCAAGCCCATCGATCAATAATTCATGGCGTATTAAATCCCTGGTTGTTCCAGGAATATCAGTCACTATGGCGAGTGGTGCCCGAGCGAGCGCGTTGAGTAGCGAACTTTTTCCAGAGTTTGGTTCACCAATTAACACGATTTCAGCTGATCGATTGAGTTTCGCGCCTTCGTAAGCTGAGTGTATCAGTTGGTTAATGTTGGTTTTGATGTTGCTAATTGTTAGAGAAAATGCATTGATGCTTTGAAGGTCAATATCCTCGTCTGGAAAATCGATGTGCGCCTCAATTTGTGTTCTCAGGGCGATGAGATGCGAGATAATTGAATCGACTTGATCAGCAAAGTGGCCTTGCAAAGAATTATTGGCTGCTTTGACAGCAGATGACGATGAAGCATTTATTAAATCACTGATTGCCTCTGCCTGAGTCAAATCGATCTTCCCATTGAGAAAAGCGCGTTGAGTGAATTCCCCGGGCTTAGCAAGTCGTGCACCGAGATGTGTTATTGAGCGAAGAATTGTTTGGATGACAACTGGACCGCCGTGCCCTTGGAATTCAACGGTATCTTCGCCAGTGAAGCTATGTGGACCAACAAAATAGATCCATATCCCAGTATCAATGACTTCACTTTTAAAGATGATCGATCCAAAAGTAGCTATCCGTGGCTTCAATGTTTTTCCACTTAGTATTTGCGCGATCTGCATACATTGGGGGCCAGAAAGACGGATGACACTAATTGCCCCACGACCAGGTGCTGTGGCCGATGCGACGATCGTATCAGGAGGGATCATAAGTTTTAAACATCAGCTTTTTCGATGGATTTGGTAATGACCCATTGCTGAGCAATCGACAGAATGTTGTTGATAACCCAGTAAAGAACAAGACCAGCTGGGAACCACAAGAAAAAGAAAGTAAATGCAACAGGCATATACTTCATGATTTTAGCTTGCATTGGATCTGGTGGCGTTGGATTGAGAGATGTTTGTATATACATCGAAACGCCCATTAACAGAGGTAGGATAAAATATGGATCTTTAACGCTGAGATCTTCGATATACAGAATAAAAGGTGCTTGACGAAGTTCAACACTCTCGAGCAAAACCCAATACAATGCGATAAACACTGGCATTTGTACAAGAATCGGTAAACAACCGCCTAATGGATTGATCTTTTCACGCTTGTAGAGATCCATCATTTCTTTTGACATTCGTTGACGATCATCGCCGTAAAGTTCACGCATACGCGTGATCTCTGGCGTGAATTTCCGCATTTTAGCCATTGACTTGTAGGCTGAAGCAGACAATTGAAAGAAGGCGACCTTTACAACGACTGTAACCAAGATGATCGCAAAGCCCCAATTACCGACATATGTCTGTAAAAATTTTAATAACCAGAATAATGGTTGGGCTATAAACCAGAGCCATCCATAATCAACTACAAGCTCGAGGCCTGGTGATAACACTTCTAATGAATCTTGATCTTTCGGCCCAGCATAGAGTGTCGCAACAGTTTGTTGAGTTTCACCAGCTGGAATAACAATGTCTGGACTGATGATACTTCCGATGAAATGTCCGTCTTGGTTAGTCCGAAAAGAATACAGGTGGGTTTGATCATCGGTAGGCACCCAAGCACTTGTGAAGTAATGTTGCAAAAGTGCGAGATATCCCCCGGCTACAGAATCTCCTTTCAATTCTGTATTGAGATTTCGAGCATCAGCTGCCGTTTCGAAATCTGAGAACGATATTTTGCGATATCGTTCTTCAGCTGTTCGAAGTGCGTACCCCAAGAATGCTTGCATTCCCATCGAGTTTTGTATCGAGGGATCGGCTGAGTTATCTCGTTTCAGCTGAACAAAAGGCGAAACAGTTTGCGTGTTATCGGAAATATTCTGAATTGTATGAGTTACAAGAATATGGTAGCGACTGGGATCAATAGAAAAAGTTTTGGTAACTATCAGATCTGATTGGGTCGTCGTTTGAATGGAGATGTCTGTCGGTGAATCGATGACATATTGATCTTGTTCTGCTTGATATACAGGTCGTCCGGTTGATGACGCGTCTGGACCATCGGTACCCACCAGCCCACTTTGAGCAACATACGTCCGGTCTAACGTATCAAGTAATGCGATTGGCTTATCAGGGTCGCGCAACGAAATCGGGTAATCCTTGAGTAGCACTTGAATGATATCACCACCGATCAGATCGATTGTGATGTCGCTGATCGGAGTACTTATTACGAGATGATTACTAGCGTTGGTTGATGTTAGGGGAGCGACGGGCGCTTTCAAGCGATTGTTCCTTGAAGGCATCTCATCGGTTGGGTTTGGTTGGGTGATAGTCGATTGTTGTGCAGCACTAACCTGGGTGACTTCTGTGTTCGATTCGGTGTGTCGGTTCCACTGGAGAAAGAGAACGTAAGTTAAGATGCCCAGGATTGCGAGAAGGCCAGTGCGTTGAATATCCATTAATGTTGTCTCGTATTTCCGTTGTATTCAGGGACCGGATCATGTCCGCCAGGGTGGCCGGGGTGACATTTGCTGATTCGTTTTATTCCCAACCATAATCCTGTGAGCACACCATGCTGCTCGATCGCTTCTATCATATATGCTGAGCAAGTTGGTTGAAACCGACAGGATGGAGGAATTAATGGGGACACAAAGTACCGGTAGAAACGAATTACCGCAATCGCCAAAGCGCTGAAAAGACGATTAGCACGCATCGGTCGCTCCGAGTCGTTTAGAAAGCTCTGTGAGCGTTTGATGAAGCTCCTCTTTGAACTGTGAAGAATGCAGAGAATCAGGAACCTGCCGTGCAATGATTATGATGTCGCTGGTTGGCGCCATAAATCCGTTTCGCAGGTATTCTCTAAAGACTCTCCTGAAACGGTTACGATCGACGGCTCGGCGAATTTTTTTCTTTGAGGTTACGAAACCAACGCGATGCACACAGAGGTGACTGTTTCGTTTGGCTAAAACCAAAAAATCCCGAGAACTAGATTTAGCGTCGGGACTTGAAAAGACAACGTCAAAGTCGCTTCGCGACGGCAGCGAAATTACCGTCATAGTGTGATCCGGTCAAGCAGACAGGCGCTTACGACCTTTCGCGCGACGACGGGCAATTATTTGACGACCGCTTTTGGTGGCCATGCGTGCACGGAAACCATGATTTCGAGCGCGTTTGAGAACGCTTGGTTGAAACGTACGTTTCATAACTCTCTTATCCTATTAATTCGTTATCGTCAGGTTCAATTGTACCTGAAGATAGGATTGATTTGAAGAGCCTTTCGAGTTGGATGCGATATCCTGAGTTTTTGTTGACTAATTTATAGACAGACTTTGGGTGTGGATAGTCGGGCAAATCGGCTTTTTATTATTGTTTTTAAACAGGTTTGTTTGGCGGTTTAGATGGTTTTGGCAAAGTTATCCACAAAACCATTAAAAAAGAAATTTTCATATATTAATCAGCTATTTAATAAATATGTAACGTGGCGCTATTGACCTTGGTGGGAGAGATTGTGCATAACTTATCTCGGTATGGAGAAATCAATCAATGAATTGGGATGTTTGCGTTGAACAACTTGCCTCAGAATTGACAGCTGAGCAGTTAAGCACATGGATAAAACCGCTGCAGGTCGAAGAGAGCGCGCAGTCTATTTACCTGTTTGCACCGAATCGCTTCGTTAAAGATTGGGTGGCAGACCGCTATCTCGACCGAATTCAGGCTTTCTATTCCCAGCATGTGGGTGGCACTTTCCACGTCTCAGTCCGGGTGGGTTCATCGAATGCTGGTGACAGGTCGGTCCCAAACTTGGCGCCAGCTGCTAAACCTGAGAAAAGGCAGGAGCATACAGCCCTAGAAACTTCGTCTCAGATGCAAGATCGTGAGCCAGCGGTTGTCGAAGGTTCAATCAAGCACAGTAATCGCCTTAATTTGAACTTTCGGTTTGGCAATTTTGTAGAGGGTAAGTCAAACCAATTGGCTAGAGCGGCTGCACAACGTGTTTCAGAAAAACCAGGGTCCGAGTACAACCCTCTGTTTCTTTACGGGGATACTGGATTAGGAAAAACCCATTTGATGCATGCTGTTGGCAACCAGATTTGTTCGCAGAATTCGAAAGCGAAAATCATTTATGTCCATTCTGAACGATTTGTCGCAGATATGGTGAAAGCGTTACAGCTGAACGCAATTGCTGATTTCAAACGAGTGTATCGGAACGTTGATGCATTACTCATTGATGACATTCAATTTTTCGCGGGAAAAGAGAAATCTCAAGAAGAATTTTTTCATACGTTCAATAGTCTGCTCGAGGGTGGCCAACAGATTATTTTGACGTCAGATCGGTATCCGAAAGAGATTGACAATATGGAGGATCGACTGAAGTCGCGCTTTGGATGGGGGTTGACCGTGAGGCTTGAACCGCCGGAGCTTGAGACACGTGTTGCAATTTTGATTAATAAGGCGCAGGGAGCTGGCGTTGAGTTGAAACGGGATTGCGCGTTCTTTATTGCGCAAAAAGTTCGAAGTAATGTCCGTGACCTTGAGGGTGCATTGAAACGTGTGTTGGCAAATGCACATTTTTTTGGGCAAACGATTACACTTGATTTTGTAAGGGAAACGTTGAGAGATCTAATCGCGGTCCATGATCGTCAAATTTCTCTCGATAATATCCAACGGATGGTTGCTGATTATTTTAAGATAAAAATTTCTGACCTTCTCTCGAAACGTCGTAATCGCTCGGTGGCGAGGCCCCGTCAAGTTGCAATGGCTCTATGTAAGGAGTTGACCGACCATTCGTTACCTGAAATCGGTGAAGCATTTGGAGGGCGCGATCATACGACGGTTCTGCATGCGTGTAGAAAGATAAAGGAATTATGTGACACTGATTTGGCAATTCGAGATGATTACAGCAACTTATTAAAGGCATTGACTGGATAAGGAACGACGATGGAATTTTCGGTTTCTCGCGAACAATTACTCGAGAAAGCCCAAACCGCGGCATCCGTGGTTGAACGCAAACAAACGATGGCGATCTTGGCTAATGTACTGATTGAGGTTGATGCAACCGGTGCTGTGATTACCGGTACGGATCTTGATACAGAGATCTCTACCAGCATGGAGCTATTGGAAGTCGGTTCTGGCGGTGCGGTTACCGTGCCTGGTAGGAAGTTGGTTGATATCGCAAAAGCGTTGCCAGAGGGGTCAGTTGTTCAATTCAAGCAGGATGGCGCTAAAATGTCTTTGTCGTCTGGGCGTTCGCGGTTCAAATTAGCGACGTTGCCACAGGCGGATTACCCGCGGTTGGAAATACGGGGCGATTTGACGACTGTGGCGCTAGCCAAGGGTCCGTTGCAGGATGCGATTGGGAAGACGCAGTTTGCGATGGCACAACAGGACGTGCGTTATTATCTCAACGGCATGTTGTTCTCCATCGGCGGTGGAGAATTTCGTACTGTCGCAACAGACGGGCACAGATTGAGTTTGTATCAAACAGCGTTGGAAGGTATGTCATCTGAGCCGTCGTCGCTGATCGTTCCTCGGAAGGCTGTGTTGGAATTGGCGAGGTTGGCGAGCAGTGCTGATGAAACAGTCGAGCTGTCGTTTTCAACAAGTCATTTTCGTGTGTCGGGTCCAACGTTTGTTTTTATGAGCGTATTAATTGATGGCCGGTTTCCAGATTATGAACGTGTGGTACCACAGGGTGGAGACCACGTGGTCAGAGCTGATCGTAAACGGTT
The DNA here is from genome assembly GCA_902558075.1 of uncultured Litorivicinus sp. Classification (GTDB taxonomy): domain Bacteria; phylum Pseudomonadota; class Gammaproteobacteria; order Pseudomonadales; family Litorivicinaceae; genus HIMB30. The sequence continues at coordinate 75,910 of CACECO010000006.1, forward strand.
GCGAGAGGTGCTGTTGCGCGCCTCGATTTTGTCGAGTGAGCAGTATCGCGGCGTGCGGCTGCGATTGACACAGGGCCAGATTGATGTGATGGCGAATAATGCTGAGCAAGAAGAAGCTCAAGAATCGCTGGAAGTTGAGTTTGTTGGTCAAGATGGGTTTGAGATTGGTTTCAATGTGAGTTACCTGCTTGATGTCTTGGCTACCATCGAGACAGAAATGGTCGAGATGCGTTTTGGGGATAGCAATCGAAGTGCTCTCGTGCTGGGGGTTGGCGATGAGACCGGGCGATACGTTGTGATGCCAATGCGTCTGTAAGTGATCAAATCACTTCATATACATCAAGTACGGAGACTCGAGGAGACGTCATTATCTCTTGGGCCTTCTCTCAATTTATGGGTGGGAAGTAATGGAGCAGGCAAAACGTCTATCCTCGAAGCCGTCTCTATTCTTTCATCAGGTCGGAGTTTCGTGACTTCGCGATTGCGTTCAGTGATCGCTTTCGATCGACCGAGTCTGACGGTATTCGGCCAGGTTACTCAAGCCGCGACGACGCATCGAATGGCCATCCAGGTGAGTCGCGAGGAAGATCGTAAGTTGCGGTTGGATGGCGCCATGGCCCGCGGGCAAGCGGCTCTGAGTAAAGTTTTACCTGTATTGCATCTGACCCCTCACGAGACCGATCTGATCTCGGGAACTCCTAGCGATCGTCGGCGATTTATGGATTGGGGGGCGTTTCATTGGTCGAGTGGAGATGCAGGCAGTTTTACATCACTGAGGCGAGCCCTTTTACAGCGGAATACAGCGCTTCGGAGTGGTATACTTGACGGAGCCGTGTTAGAGCCTTGGGAGCGTCAGATAGCGCTTTTTGGCGAGGCGGTGGATAATTGGCGCCGTTCGTTTCTTGATAGCGTTAAACCTTTATTTGAGGTGCTGTGTCGGCGTTTAGAACTAGGGATAGAGCTTGAACTGCAATACAAGAACGGTTGGGGCTCAATGCCGTTGCTGGATGCGCTCAGAGAGAGTCGGTCGAGGGATGTCAAAATGAGGACTACCGTGGTTGGCCCTCAGCGGGCAGATTTTGACATTAGGCGGTCCGAAGAGCGGGCCTTTGATACATTAAGCAGGGGTCAGCTCAAGGTGGCGAATCTGGCACTAACGTTGTCGCAGCTGCACGCTGCGGCGAATCTTGGGATCTCGCCGGTATTGTGTCTCGATGATATTGGTGCGGAGTTAGATAAGGAATTCTTATCGAGGGTTTGGCAGGAAGTCTTGGAAACTAAAGTCCAGGTGCTTGCGACGGGAGTCGATATTGGTCGCATTGGACTGAATTCTGACTGTGTTAGAGATGCCAACGTGTTTCACGTGAAACACGGTATTGTTGAATTGGATTAAGGAATAGAGATGGAAAACGGCCAATTGCCAGCGAGTTATGACGGAAGGTCAATTAAAGTGCTCAAAGGGCTAGAAGCCGTCAAAAAGCGCCCGGGGATGTATATCGGCAATACGGACGATGGCACTGGGTTGCATCATATGGTGTTTGAAGTGGTTGATAACTCGATCGATGAGGCGCTTGCGGGTCATTGCGATTTGATCGATGTGATTATTCACACAGACGGGTCTGTCACGGTTCAAGACAATGGGCGAGGAATCCCGGTCGATGCTCATGAAGAGGGAAAAAGTGCGGCGGAAATTATTCTGACCGTTCTTCACGCAGGCGGAAAGTTTGACGAGAACTCATACAAGGTGTCCGGTGGTTTGCATGGGGTTGGCGTGTCTGTGGTCAATGCGCTCAGTGAGCGTCTTGTGTTGACCGTTAGAAGAGATGGGTGTGTCTGGGAGCAGGAATATCGGTACGGGGAGCCGCAGGCGGCTTTGGGGCCGGTGGGCACAACGCCCGAAACGGGAACAACCGTTCGGTTCAAACCCTCGGTTGAAACGTTTGCAAACACGGAATTTAGTTACGATGTGCTAGCGAAGCGGCTGCGTGAGCTGTCTTTTTTGAATTCAGGAGTTAGGATTCAGTTGACCGAAGAGGCAAGCGGTCAGTCCGAGGTCTTTGAATACGAGGGCGGTCTATCGGCCTTCGTCAGCTATCTCGGGAAGAACAAAACCGCAATTTGTGACGTGTTCCATTTCTTGGCACCTGAACGGGATGATGGTATCGGCGTTGAGGTAGCGCTTCAGTGGTACGACACGTATCAGGAAAACATTTTTTGTTTTACCAACAATATCCCACAAAAAGATGGTGGCACGCATCTTGAGGGGTTTAGGGCATCGCTAACTCGTTCGCTAAATCAATACATTGAAGAAGAGCAGCTGTTAAAAAAAACGAAAGTGGCCACGTCAGGAGATGACGCTAGAGAAGGCTTGACTGCGATTATTTCAGTGAAAGTGCCTGACCCCAAATTTTCGTCACAGACAAAAGATAAACTTGTTTCACAAGAAGTGAAGACTGCGGTTCAACAAGAGATGCGAGAGGCTTTCCAGACATTCCTCGTTGAGCGTCCCTCGGAGGCCAAACAGATTGTTGCAAAAATGATTGATGCGGCACGTGCGCGTGAGGCGGCTAGGAAGGCAAGAGAGTTGACGCGTCGCAAAGGCGCATTAGATATTGCAGGATTACCGGGAAAGTTGGCCGATTGCCAAGAAAAGGATCCAGGGTTATCGGAACTGTTTCTTGTCGAGGGTGATTCCGCCGGTGGATCGGCAAAACAGGGTCGAGACCGGAAAACGCAGGCGATCTTGCCGCTTAAAGGGAAGATTTTAAACGTTGAAAAGGCGCGATTTGATAAGTTACTGAGTTCGCAAGAGGTGGGGACACTTGTCACAGCACTTGGATGCTCCATCGGTCCTGAGTTCGATATTGAGAAGCTCCGATATCATAAAATCATTATTATGACGGATGCAGATGTAGACGGGGCCCACATAAGGACATTATTGCTGACGTTTTTCTATCGCCATCTGAAAGAAGTTGTGGAACGCGGCCATGTGTATATCGCTCAACCTCCTCTTTATAAAGTGAGACGAGGCAAGCAGGAGCAGTATCTCAAGGATGAGGGTGCGCTCGACACATACCTCACTAACCTCGCTCTTGATGGCGCAGCTATCAACCTATCCTCAGGTGACTCAATATCCGGGGAAGTCCTCGAGCGGCTAGTCGAAATCTATCGTGCAGGGCGGAGCGTGGCGGAGAAACTATATCGTTTGTATCCGTATGAGGCGTTGCATGGAATGCTGTTTGTGAACCCAGTTACTCTTCGTGACCTAGGTAATGAGACGCGGATGCAACAGTTTGCTTCGGAGCTTGCAGAGCAATTGCCGGGTGACCCACGCGAAGGGATGTTTTTTAGAGTTGCGGTTGAGCCTGATCCAGAGCGCAGTGAGTCCCGAATTATCGTTGAGAGGATTCAGCATGGCCTGACAGATCGTTTCGTTTTTTGGTCATCAATTTTTCGATGGCGGAGATTTTGAGCAGATTGCGAAAGCTGCTGGCTTGTTGGTCGGGTTGATGGATCAAGGTACGACGGCATCTCGGGGCGACAAAACAGTGGAAACAGCCGATTTCGAGCAAGCATACGACTGGCTAATGTCAGAAGCGAGGCGTGGTCCACAGATTCAGCGTTACAAAGGGCTCGGCGAAATGAATCCAGAGCAACTTTGGGAAACGACGATGGATAGCTCCACGCGACGTCTGCTGAAAGTGACCGTCGAGGACATGATTGCTGCAGATCAGATTTTTGTGACCTTGATGGGTGACGATGTGGAGCCGCGTCGTGAGTTTATTGAGGCGAATGCATTAAAGGTTTCGAATTTGGATTTTTAAGGACTTACAAAAGCCAGTTAACAAATTCGTCGAGATCGTTAAAGATTGGAGTTGTTTCACGTGAAACAACTCCATTATCCAGTTCACGTTGTCCCTTCCCTGTTTTCACAAGCGCGCTCCGGATTCCCATCCGGCGAGCACATTCCATATCTTTTTCTGTATCTCCAACCATCCATGACGTATCTGGATCGAGTGGAAACTGGTCATTAATTGCTTGAAGCAACCCTGGCTCCGGCTTTCGACAGCCGCAACCGACATCCGGATGATGTGGGCAGAACACGATTACTTGAAAATGCCCCCCCCAGTGCTTCTAGTTCGTTGACCATCTTCTGATGGATGGCCGCTAGGGTGTCAATCGAAAACAGGTCTCGGCCAAGGCCGCTTTGATTAGTCGCTACGCATACGTCATAGCCTGCATCGTTAAGGCGTTTGATTGCCTCCAAAGATCCTTTAATGGCATACCATTCGTTTGGTTTTTTGATATACGCATCGGAGTCATAATTAATTACCCCGTCGCGGTCGAGAACAATCGTCGGCATTTGCGATTACTGCTGAACCAAGCTGAAGTCTGCTACCAATCGATAAATATCGCGTACAGACCGGCAAAGTTCAAGGCGGTTCGCTCGAATTGCTTGATTGTCGGCATTGATCATCACATTTTCGAAGAAGGCGTCGGTGGCAGGTTTCATTGCGAGAAGCGCTGATATCGCCTCCGGAATTGTTTCGCGTGAAACAGCATCGGCGACACGACTTGAGATGCTGATAATCGACTCATGTAGCGCCGATTCTGAAGGGTGTTCAAAAAGTGCAGGTTGGATCTGGTCGGCATCTTGATCAGATTCCTTCAATAAATTGACAAAGCGCTTATTAGTTGCGACGACGGCATTAAATTCCGGTTTTTCCGAAAACGCTACTAATGCCTTGACCCGGTTTTCTGTGCTTGCGGTCGATAAGCCATTGGTTGCTTGCACTGCCACGACAAGATCGTGTGGGTAACCGGATTTAGTCAGACGGACGCGCTCACGATCATTGATAAATTGAATTACTCGCGCGCGCGCACTGACCGAGGCCGCCACTGGTTGTGCATCAAATGCCTGATTGATCCACTGAGTCAGATCGAATTGGAGTAATGGATGTTCATTCAGGCGAAGGAGTCCAATTGCAGCTCGACGCAGTGCAAAGGGATCTTTGCTACCTGTTGGCGGTTGATTAATGGCGAAAAGTCCGGCGAGGGTATCGAGTCGGTCCGCTAATGCGAGCAGACTTCCATAGACATCACTAGGGACGGAATCCGATGCGCCCGCTGGCTGATAAAGCCCCTGAATTGCCTGACTGACTTCGCGAGCCTCGCCATCAAGTGCTGCATAGATTGTTCCAATCTGGCCTTGGAGTTCATCAAATTCCAAAACCATTTCTGAAACTAGGTCGCACCGTGACAGATCCGCCGCGCGTTTCATCACAGTACTATCGGCATCGACTGCCGACGCCATCTTACAGGCCAATTTGCAAACGCGGTTGGTTTTTTCCCCAAGAGACCCGAGCTTGGGATGAAACGTAATCGATTCTAATTGTTGACGCCGCGATTCAAGCGAACGTTTTTTGTCCGTTTCGAAGAAGAATTTGGCATCAGACAAGCGAGCGCGAATTACACGCTGGTTGCCTGCAATTACCTGAGACGGGTTGCGACTTTCGATGTTAGATACGGTGATGAATTTATTTGATAAATTGCCACTTGCTGTTCTGGCATGAAAATATTTTTGATGACCTTTCATCGCCGCTATCAAAGCGATGTCCGGTACTTCCAAAAAGTGTTCTTCAAATTCACCACACAGACCAACCGGCCACTCGACCAAGCAGTTAATCTCTGTGAGAAGCGTATCATCTGCCTCCACCGTGACGCCATTTGATTCAGCGGTCGATTGAATGGTCAACCACGTAGCTGCCTTTCGAGCTTCAAAGTCGGCAATAACAAATGCCTCTTTTAAGCGGTTACGGTACTCACTCGCTGATTGCAACTCGATCGCTGCGGGCGCCATGAATCGATGCCCGAAGGTTTTATTTCCACTTTCTATTCCGAATACAGTCAATGGCACGATGGCATTATCAAGCACTGCTAAAACCCAGTGGACGGGCCTTGGAAATTCATCACGACCGCTTCCCCAGCGCATGGATTTTGATAATACCAGACTTGTCATTACACTCTGGCAGATGTCGCCCAATACCTCTGAGGCAGACTTTCCTTGTTCAATACCTCGATAAACCACCCACTGGCCTTTCTCGGTATCAATGACTGAGGTATCTTCGGGCTCGATGTTTAGGCCGCGACAAAAACCCAAAAGCGCTTTAGTTGGCTCATCACCTTGAAATGCTGCTTTAAAAGCGGGACCTCTCCGTTCAAATAGTTTGTCCGCAGACGCTTGGTCAACACCCTCAATGACAACACCAAGCCGACGAGGTGCGGCGATCACAGACAGTGACTCATAACCTAACAATGCATCATTTAGCTTTTGAGCAAATAGTTGCTTGAATTGGAAGTTCAAAGAGGGGAGTGCAGATGAGGGAAGTTCTTCGCAACCAAGTTCAAATACAAAAGTCATCATCCTCTGGTTCCTTCCAATACTTCCGCTCTCAATCTATCGTTAGCTAGAGGAAACCCGGCGCTTTTTCTTGACTCAAAATAACTTTCAGCGACTTGACGGGCTAAGTTTCTTACTATCAAAATATATCTCTGTCTCTCCGTCACGCTAATCGCATGCCGTGCATCGAGTAGATTAAATGTATGGCTAGCCTTAAGAACTTGTTCATATGCAGGCAATGGAAGCGCAGACCGCAATAATCGCTGACAAGCAGCCTCCGCTTCATCAAATTCACTAAACAGCCAATCCGTATTAGCGTGCTCGAAATTGTATGCGCTCATTTCCCGCTCATTTTGAAGAAACACGTCTCCGTACGTTACAGAACCTTCAGCTGTTTTAGTCCAAACCAAGTCAAACATTGATTCGACGTTCTGCAGATACATTGCGATGCGCTCAAGACCATAGGTCAGCTCACCCGTCACGGGATAGCACTCAAGCCCACCAACTTGTTGGAAATAGGTGAACTGAGTGACTTCCATGCCGTTAAGCCAAACCTCCCAACCGAGCCCCCATGCACCGAGAGTCGGTGATTCCCAATTATCTTCGACAAGTCTCAGATCATGAATCTCTGGATCAATCGCCAGATATTTTAAAGATCCCAAGTAGAGATCAACGAGATTCTTTGGGTTTGGCTTCATGACAACTTGAAACTGATAATAGTGTTGTCCTCGATTAGGGTTTTCCCCATAACGTCCGTCTGTTGGGCGTCTCGACGGCTGGACGTAAGCGGCGTTCCAACGTTCAGGGCCTATTGCTCTCAGGAAAGTTGCCGGATGAAAGGTTCCAGCACCCACTTCCATGTCATACGGTTGTAAAATAACACAGCCTTGATCAGCCCAATATTGCTGCAGGGCGAGGATAAGTCCTTGGAAAGTTGAAATATCTAGTTCGCCAGTTGTCGGCATAGTCGTTCCGTCAGCCAAGATAAAGGGTGATATTATAGCTAACAGGTAAATAATTTGTGCAGTTGATTCAGCGGTTGGTTTGCTTTCTAGGCCACATGCCTAAATTTGTAAAATTTGCGATGGCAAAGATCATGGGTATTTTTTTGATTTATGTTCCAAATCAGTCAGCACGAGTCACCCGAAAAAATATCGCCTTAGCCTATCCAAACGCCAGTGTTAGCCAGAGATCTATTCTTGTCCGAAATTCACTTCGAGAGCTTTGTGGCAAGTTTTTCGATCTGATTACCACTTGGGTCAAGTCTGTTGATTATTCGTACCGGCAAGTATCTCAAGTGTGTGGTTTTAGCGAATTTCAATCACAAACTCGAGAGCAGCCTACACTCATCCTTCTACCGCACATCGGTAATTGGGAGCTTTTTGGTATTTGGTTGAGCCAATCTCGTCCTTACACTGCCATGTTTCGCCCCCTGAGGATCCCCGAAATTTCAGATTTAGTTCGCGGTGCTAGAGAGCGCGGGGGAAACCAGCTGGTCCCTGCAACGACCCGCGGAGTCAAACAAATATTGAAGTGTTTGAAGTCCCAAGGGATGGCGATAGTACTCCCTGATCAGGCTCCGAAAGAGGGCGATGGCGTATTTGCGCCATTTTTTGGCCACCAAGTTCTCACTCCGGTCCTCCCATATCGCTTAGCTTTTGCCACAGATGCAGTAGTGTTTATTGGTGCAGCTTTAAAGCGTGACTGTGGATATGAAATCGTGTTGAAACAAATGCCGGCACCGATGGATCATGACCAGCACGCGTGGCTCACTCTTATGAATCGCGAAATTGAGCGTTTAGTCCGGGATAATCCGGCCCAATATCAGTGGGAATATCGCCGTTTCCGGGAAGCTCCTGATGGGACGCTTCGCTATCCTTAACGCTCCCAGAAAGACGGTGATAACACGACCAATAAGGTAAATAACTCCAGGCGGCCGAGAAGCATCGCGAAGCTCAAAACATACTTAGTCTCATTAGATAACGATGCATAATTTAAGGTTGCTTCGCCAAGTCCTGGTCCAAGATTGTTCAAGCAGGCTCCGACCGCGGAATATGCAGTGATCGGATCTTCCCCTAACGCCATGCAAATCAGCATCAATACAGCGAAAATCAGCACATACGCTGCTAGAAAACCCCATACCGCTTCAATGACCCGTGAGCTCACAGGCTTCTTGCCGATCTTTATTGGTATCACCGCATTAGGATGAATCAGACGCTTAATTTCCCGAGAACCTTGTTTGTAAAGTAACAACAGACGGATGATTTTAATGCCGCCCCCAGTTGAACCGGCGCACGCGCCGATAAATGCGCTCATTAGGAGTAGATATGGAATAAAGGTCGGCCAGGTTACGAAGTCTGAAGTGGTAAAACCAGTTGTTGTGGCAATTGACACAGTTTCGAAAATACCTTTACGAAAGGCCTCATCGACAGCGTAAGTATCACTGTCCACCAAAACAAGTGACACCAGCATCGATAAAGTGAATAAGAATAAAAGGTATGACTTCCACTCGGGGTCATGGAGGTAATGACGAACCGAATTGTTATGCCACGCAATAAAATGCAATGAAAAATTCATACCCGAAACAATCATAAAAATAATCGCGACGGATTCAATGGTCACGCTATCAAAATAGCCGATCGATGCGTCGTGGGGAGAAAAGCCACCAATCGCGATTGTCGAAAAGGCGTGACAGATTGCGTCAAATAAGCCCATCCCGGATACCCAATAGGCAACGGTACATGCAGCGGTCAAGGATAAATAAATCAGCCACAGCGCTTTTGCTGTTTCGGCAATCCGTGGCGACAACTTGGCATCTTTCACTGGACCAGGAGTTTCAGCACGGTAGAGCTGCATTCCCCCAATCCCCAGCATTGGGAGAATCGCAACGGCTAAGACCACAATGCCCATGCCGCCGAGCCATTGGAGTTGTTGTCGGTAAAATAGAATTGATTCAGGTAAGTCATCAAGTCCGATGATGACCGTCGCACCTGTAGTGGTTAAGCCGCTAATTGATTCGAAAACTGCATCGGTTACGCTCAGATTCAATTGGTCTGACAGTGCAAGTGGGACGCTTCCTGCACTTCCGAGAACTAACCAAAATAACACTGTGATCACGAAGCCATCGCGGATTCTTAGATCTTTTTTTTGTCGTTTCGCCGGAAGCCAGCTCAACATTCCTGCGCCGAATATGAGAATTGCAGCGGCTCCAAAAAGCGGTATTTGGCCATCCCCGAAAATGAGACTGACACCAATGGGTGGAAGCATGGTTAAACTGAATAGCATCAGTAACAGACCTAGAATTCGGAGTGTTGGACCGAAATTCATCATCACAGAAATGTTGGGGCGACCGAGAACAAACGCTCAATATCGGTGATCTTGCGTTTGTCTGTCAGAAACATTATGACATGATCTTGATGCTCAATTTTCGTGTGATCATGCGCAATTAAAACTTCGTTTTCACGCACAATCGCTCCGATCGTTGCGCCCGATGGGAGATCAATTTCGCTGATAAGCCTGCCAACCACTCGGCTTGATCGAGCATCACCATGCGCGATCGCCTCGATTGCTTCGGCGGCACCACGTCGCAACGAGTGTGCAGCCTGGATCGACCCCCGTCGAACAAGCTGCAGTAGCGATCCAATTGTCGCCTGTTCCGGGCTCACTGCAATATCGATTAATCCACCCTGAACCAAGTCCACATAAGCGGCGTTATTAATGAGCGTCATCACTTTACGGGCGCCGAGTTTTTTTGCTAGCATCGATGACATGATATTGGCTTCGTCACTATTGGTGACTGCACAGAACACGTCAACATCGTCGATTCGCTCTTCCAGCAACAAGTCTTGATCAGATGCATCGCCTTGTAGAACTACCGTTTTATTCAGTAATTCGGATAGCTCTTTGCAACGATTTTGGCCACGCTCGATTAATTTCACGCGATACTGATTTTCAAGCGAAATCGCAAGTCGTGCACCAATATTTCCGCCGCCCGCTATGAGAATTCTGCGGTATGGCTTTTCGAGCTTCTGAAGCTCTGAAACAACGGCTCGAATGTCTTTCCTGGCTGCTAGAAAAAATACTTCATCATCTGCTTCGATGACCGTATCACCTCGGGGTATGGTCGGACGATCTTTACGAAAAATAGCCGCAACTCTGGTATCGACCTGTGGTAAATCTTGGCGTAAATCCTTCAATTCGCGACCGACGAGCGCGCCATCAGAGTATGCTCGAACTGCGACAAGCTGAACTAAGCCTCCCGCGAAATCCATTACCTGCAAAGCTCCAGGTTGTTGGATTAGCCTGAAAATCGCTTCTGTAACGAGTTGTTCGGGACGAATGATTTGATCGATGTGAAGCGCCGCTTTTCCACCGAAAAGAGGGTTTGTCTTGTTATCATCCGCCCCGTCATATGCTGGTGATCTGACGCGAGCGATTTTTGTCGGTGTTCGAAACAGTGCATGGCTGATTTGACAAGCGACCATATTGATTTCATCAGAATTGGTCACAGCAATTAGCATGTCGGCGTCAATACCGCCGGCTTGTCTCAAGATATCTGGATAGGACGCGTTTCCGTGGATGGTGCGAATGTCTAGACGGTCTTGTAAGGCCCTTAGCCGAAAGCGATCAGTATCCACTACTGTGATGTCGTTGGCTTCGGAAGCCAGATTTTCCGCTAGGGTAGCACCAACCTGCCCTGCGCCTAGAATAATTATTTTCAAGCCGATACCCTGCCCTTGGTGGGTGCTGATTTAACCAGAAGCGAGTAAAAGAAGCCATCTCCCCCGGTGTGTAAAGGAAAATTTTGGATTCCAAATTGTGTATGGATTCCAGGGACACCCTCAATTTGGACCAATACAGCGTCCGAGTGCCGATCAAGGAACTTGCGGATTTGATGCTCATTTTCCTGGGGTAATATTGAGCAGGTCGTAACCAAGAATCGCCCATTAATTTTCAGCGTTTCCCACGTTGCATCCAAAATCACGGACTGCATCCCGAGGAGTGACTTGAGTGTGGCCTCTGACCGCATAAGGCGGACATCAGGATTTCTGCGGATCACTCCGGTGGCAGAACATGGAAGATCGAGAAGTATTGCATCAAATGGCTCTTGATCCCACCAACTACCTGTATGCGAAGCATCTGCTGCGACTAAATCTGCTCGGAGGCCGAGTCGTACAAGATTCTCCTTGATGCGCGACAGTCGCTGTTCACTGACATCGAGAGCGGTGATCCGTGCATCGGCGATTTCGAGCAAATGACAGGTTTTCCCTCCGGGAGCTGCACATGCGTCGAGAATGCGTTCTTTGGGCTGAGGATCAAGAATGATTGAGGCCCATTGGCTGGACTCGTCTTGAACGCTGACCAAGCCTTCTGCAAATCCATCTAAAGATTGAACAGCCATTGGTTCGGAAAGACGCACTGAATCGGGTGAGGAACCACAATCTGCGTGAATACCCTGAGATACTAGCCCTTTGATATATGTGTCGCGATCAGATTTTTTTCTATTCACGCGAAGTGTCATCGGGGGATGCACGTTATTTTCGACTAGAATTTGTTCCCAGTAGTCTGGCCAGCTATCTTGAATCGTATCGATGAGCCAAGTTGGATGATTCCAAAGGGTTTGTTTTGAATGCCGTTCCATTTTGAGTTCAGATTTTTTTCGAATAAATTGTCTCAGAACAGCATTAATTAAGCCCCTCGCCCATGGCCGCCCGGCAGCCAGGGTGACATCGACATATTCCGAGACAACAGCATGCTCTTTACTGCCCATCCAGCCGAGTTCGTAGACGCCACAACGGACAATGGCACTTAAAATCTGATCTCGTGCCTTGAGTGGCTTATCTAAAAGGTGTGCTTCAATTTCATCGAGATGAAACCATTCACGGCACATACCATAGCAAATCGACTGAAGCAGTTTTTTGTCACTCGAACTTAGATTTTTAGTGTGTTTACGGAGTAGAGAATCAAGATTTGACTGTTGATTTTGAAGTGCATTAATGATTTCAGCCGCATGAGCCCTAGCGGATTTTTTCATGCCGACTGCTCCGTCAGCATCATCGTCTGATTCCAAGGAGCCGTTTGATGGGACGCCATATGTTCTTGGGATAGTCGTCTGCCACCGGGAAGTTGGCATTCGAGGATCTGAAGATTACCTGTTTGGGTGCTGACGAGGATTTGATTTTCTATTTTCCAAATGGTTCCAGGTCGGGCGTGCTTCCCCTGAGCCTCAGAGACCAAGAAAACTTTCATGCGTTCGTGGCCTGCAAATGTGAATGCCCCAGGCACGGGATTGAACGCATGGATTTGTCGCATGACCGCTTGACGGTCTTGACCCCAGTCAATGCAAGCATTTTGTGTTGAAATTTTGTGGGCGTAGGTGATTCCCTCTTCCGGCTGCCTTTCGGGTATAACGGAGCCACTATTAAGTTTTTTCAACGTGTCGACGAGTAAAGGACCACCAATCGCTGCGAGTTGATCATGGAGTTTGTTTGTGGTCGTCGATTCATCGATTTGCACGGAGAATGTAGCTAGCATCGGCCCTGTGTCGAGACCTTCGTCCATCAACATGATGGTTATCCCGGTTTCCGTGTCACCTGCTTCGATTGCCCGCGGCAAAGGCGCTGCCCCGCGCCAACGTGGAAGAAGGGACGCATGAACATTGAGGCAGCCGAGGCGAGGACTTTGAAGGACGTCTGCTCTCAGAATTTGTCCATAAGCAACGACGACCAAGGCATCAAAATTTTGCTCCCGGATCCAGTTCACTTCTTCGGGATCCTTTAATGTCTCTGGTTGTCTTACAGCCAAGCCATGGGAGATCGCGCACCGTTTGACGGCACTTTCTGACAGCTTTTGTCCTCTACCGCTTGGGCGGTCTGGTTGACTTAAGACACACTCTACTGATATCTCAGGGTCGTCGATGAGTGCCTCAAGCGTTGGGACAGCGAACTCAGGAGTGCCGGCAAAAAGGACTCGCAACATTTATGGAGTTGCCTCAACTCGCTTTTGTTTCGTTAATTTGGCTTTGATTCGGGATCTTTTGAGATTTGATAAATGATCAACAAACAGCTTCCCGCTAAGG
>CACECO010000007.1 GCA_902558075.1 uncultured Litorivicinus sp.
GAGATTCGACAGCACGGACTATTTTTTGCGCCAGATTTATCGACATCAAACCGCGCCACAATCGGTGGCATGATCAACACAGATGCTAGTGGGCAAGGGTCGGTGAGATACGGCAAGACCCGAGATCATGTGATCCGGTTGAAAGCTGTTTTACTTACTGGCGAAGAATTTGAAACGCGGGTCTTCAGCGATGCAGAGTTGGATGCGCTTCCCAAGGACTCAGCGGAATCTCGGATTGGAAATGCGCTTCGAGCGATTCATGATTCTAACAAGGAGCAGATTACAGCTGGGTTCCCTGAACTCAATCGATGCCTTACTGGATACGATCTGAAGCATCTGAGAACCAATGATGGATACATTGATCTAAATGCTGTGCTGTGTGGTTCTGAAGGAACATTGGCCTTCGTCAGTGAAGCGGTGATTAATTTAGAACCGCTACCAACAGAAGTCGCCTTGGTCGCAGTTCAATATGAATCCTTTATGGATGCTCTATTCGACGCGCGTGAGCTGATGACTCATGGTGCAACATCGATTGAGACAGTGGACTCTAAAGTGCTGAATCTCGCGATGAACGACTTCATATGGGATAGCGTTGCTGAATTTTTTCCTGCGTCAGACAAAATTTTGCAAGGCACGAATCTCGTTGAATTTACTGATTTTGATTCAGTGTCGCTTGCCAATAAGGTCGATCAGTTTAGTCGGTATCTTGAAACGGTTGCCCAGAGTGGTGGTCGGTCATTTGCGCACGCGATTGCTCGTGGACGAAGTCAGGTTTCCCAGGTTTGGGCGATGCGAAAGCGTGCCGTCGGACTGCTTGGTGGAGTTGAAGGTGCCAAAAAGCCCGTGGCGTTTGTGGAAGATACTTGTGTCCCCCCTGAAAATCTTGCGCCTTACATCGGCGAGTTTCGTGATCTCCTCGATGATCATGAGTTAGATTACGGCATGTTCGGGCACGTGGATGCTGGTGTGTTACACGTCCGTCCACTGCTCGATCTGAAGACTCCTGAAAGTATGGAGATGGTACGGAAAATTACTGATCAAGTTGTTGATTTAACAAAGAAATATCACGGTCTCTTATGGGGTGAGCACGGCAAAGGTGTGCGCTCTGAATACTCTCCAGTGTTCTTTGGAACACTGTACCCTGTGATCTGCCAAGTCAAAGCGCTGTTTGATCCGATGAACCGCTTAAATCCCGGTAAAATTGCCGGTCCCACCCCTGATTCAATGCTATTGAAAATTGATGAGGTACCTACGCGCGGGGCGAATGATCGACGAATTACATCGGATCTACAATCGTCTGCGAGTACCGCACTTTTCTGTAACGGTAATGGCGCTTGTCATAATTACGATCTTAACGACCGCATGTGTCCTAGCTGGAAAGCAACTCGCGATCGACGTTACACACCAAAAGGGCGAGCTGGATTGATGCGAGAATGGGTCACTCGCTTGTCAGATCAGGGTATTCGATCAATTCCAATACCGACACTGGCTCAGTACATACTAGGGATGCCAGCGCGAATTGTCAGAACGTTGAGTCAATCGAGTTCAAGGTATGACTTTAATCATGAAGTATTTGAGGCGATGTCAACCTGCCTCGCCTGCAAATCATGCACTGGACAATGTCCGGTCAAGGTTAATGTTCCATCATTCAGAAGTCAGTTTTTGAGCGCCTATTACACGCGTTACTCGCGACCATTGAAAGATTGGATCGTCGGTACATTGGAATACGTGTTACCCGTTGTTGCTCAAATCCCTCGATTGTATAATCGCGTTGTGGAATCTCGCCTGGGCACGTGGCTATTTGCCCGGTTGGGTCTTGTCGACTGCCCTTCTCTCTCGGGAATCGATCCTCACCGCGCAATTGCTGAAGCTGGATTTCATGTCACCGATCTCAGTCGGCTTAACGAGATCAAGCGTCAAGACCATAATCGTTTCAATCGTCAGGTTGTTGTTGTTCAAGATGCTTTTACGAGTTATTTCGAAACGCCTGTGATCGTGGATCTTTTCGAGCTTCTAAAAATGCTCGGCTTGGAGCCTTCATTGATGCCATTTCATCCGAATGGAAAGCCGCTTCATGTTCATGGTTTTCTGGGCTGGTTCAAGCGACTTGGCACGTCGAACGCCAAAAAATTAAAGCAGGTTGAGGCGCTTGGCGTACCCATGATTGGGATCGATCCATCAATGACGATGACATATCGATCCGAATACAAGGAGGCAGCGATCGACGTTCCTTCGGTCCAGTTGGTCCAGGAATTTCTTGCTGCAGGCCTCGACGGAGGCGTGGTCGTACCAAGACTACCTGTCAAACGTTTCCGTTTGTTAGCACATTGCACAGAGGCCACTAACGCTAGGGATTCCCTCACGCTGTGGCGATCAATTTTTGCGATGGCTGGCCAATCACTCGAGATTGTCCCTGTTGGATGTTGTGGAATGGCTGGGACGTACGGCCACGAGAAAGTGAACTTAGCGACTTCGAAGATTATCTACGCGCAGAGCTGGCAGACTGAAGTGGAATCGACAGGTGATAGCGTTGACGAAATATTAGCGACAGGATATTCGTGTCGTTCTCAGGTTAAACGCCTGTCAGGTCTCGCGATGCGTCATCCTGTTTCGGCACTACGCGCAGTATTGGCTTCCGACGCAGTCCCACCGCGGGCTTAAACGTTTTCCCAACTGAAGCCAATCGGCCGAGTGGACTTGGCGTTCCGCGGATATAGGCGTTTCGTTCCTTCTTTGCGCGGACACAGTAGATCGCACCTGTTGGCCATTCATTGACCGCCATACGGTATTCAAACAATTTAAATAACTGTCGGACGCCCTTCTTAACAAATGGTAGGCCATACACTGCGTGCTTCGATATTTCTGGCGCAAGGTTGAGCAAACGACACCAATCTTCAATTTGTGATCGGCGCATAAAGCGCGCTTGCCAAGGTAAGAGGCTTCCGAGTGGAGTGCTCAGCATGCGCCTTAGTCCCCAACTCGATACTGGATTGAAGCCGAACAGAAGGAGTCGCCCTCCCGGACGAAGAATCCGCTCTGCCTCGCGCAACACTTGGTGCGGGTGCGTACTGATGTCTAGCGAATGCTGAAGCACAAGAATATCTACTGAATCAGTCGGAAACGGTAACAAATTGTCTTCAGCAACAACCACAGGACAGTGCGAAATCTTGGGTAGATCGCCACCTAAAATCACATGAAAACGAGCAGGTGCTAGCGAGTCTGCGATCAGGGGAAAACCAGCGGATCCACCAACTTGAACCACGACTTGTCCAAATAAACGGCGCAACTCTAGGCGGGCGAGTCTTCGTTCCTCGACCTGAATTCTATGCCCGAGACGCCCACTCATCCAACGATCCCACGCTCGCTGTTTTTCTCGGGAACTAAGTCGAAACATGCTCTGAACTGTCATAACTTCATGGTACCATCCTCGAGGTAAGCTTCAATAGACGAGAAAGGGATTTGTAATGGGAATGCTCTCTGGCAGGCGCGCGTTGATTGTTGGTGTCGCGAGCAAGTTATCAATCGCATACGGCATCGCTGGAGCAATGCATCGCGAGGGGGCTGAGTTGGCATTCACCTATCAAAATGAGAAGCTGAAGAATCGTGTATTAGGGTTTGCAGAGAGCTGGAGTACGGGCTCAGAGCTCTGTTTTCCATGCGATGTAGGAAGTGACGATGAGATCGACGCTGTTTTTGATGGTTTAGCCAATCGTTGGGACGGAATTGATATTGTGGTTCACGCGGTTGGATTCGCACCCGGAGATCAACTGAGTGGGAGCTTCATCGATGTCACAACGCGCGAAGGTTTTCAGATCGCTCACGACATTTCATCCTACAGCCTGATTGCGCTTTCGAAAGCGGCGCAACCGATGCTCGAGGGGCGTCATGGCAGCATTATCACGCTATCATATTTAGGCGCTGTCCAGACGATGCCAAACTACAACGTGATGGGGCTGGCCAAGGCGTCTTTGGAAGCTGGAGTTCGTTTCCTGGCAACATCGATGGGGCCAAAAGGACATCGTGTGAACGCGATTTCGGCAGGTCCCATTCGGACTCTTGCAGCCAGTGGGATTAAAGACTTCCGTTCCATGCTGAACTACAACGCATCACGGACACCGCTCCGTCGCAATACGACCATTGAAGAAGTTGGAAATACAGCTGCCTTCTTGGCATCTGATCTGGCTGCTGGAATCACCGGTCAAACAATTTACGTGGATAACGGATTTAACATCACAGCAATGGCGGATTTGGATAACGCCTAATGCTAAGAATCCATCGAATTCATGCTTTCAGTGACAATTACATCTGGGTCATCGCAGATGATGTAAGCGCGTGGGCAGTCGATCCAGGCGATGCATCACCAGTCATTGAATTCCTCGAAACCCATCAGCTTCCACTAATCGGGATATTGCTAACGCATTGGCACGGTGATCACCAAGGCGGTGTCGAAGATCTATGTTCCCGTTATCCGGGATTGCAAATTATCGGTTCAAAGAAAGCGCTTAGAGGGCCTTCTTGTCCAGTTGTTGAAGGGGATACGGTTGAAGTGCTTGGTGCGTTATTTCGAGTAATCGAAGTCCCCGGGCATACACTCGATCACGTCGCGTTTTTCTCTGATTCAAATTTATTTGAGACACCAGTTGCGTTTACCGGGGACACATTATTTGTCGCAGGATGTGGTCGATTATTTGAGGGAACTGCGGAGAACATGTTCGAAAGTCTCCAGAAGCTCGATCAGCTTCCTGGAAATACCGCAATCTACTGTGCTCATGAGTACACACTTGCAAACTTAAAATATGCGACGATTGCTGAACCTGAGAATCCGGAGATTCAAAAGCGTTTAGCGCAAGTTGAAGAGCTTCGCTCAAAACAGCACGCGACAGTGCCTACTACATTGGTTATGGAACGGCTTACTAATCCTTTTCTTCGTGCGAAAGATGCTTCAGAACTTGCTACTCGCCGTTTGCAAAAAGACAATTTTTAATGTCGCTGAATGACTTATTGAAAGGAGTACTGATCTCATCCTTCGTTGTATTCGTTGGCTGTCAGACTGTGCAAACTTCAAATAGAGCCTTGAGTGAAACACGCATCCTGGAAGATCGTATGGAAAGCACGGAACCATCAACTCAATCCGCATCAGTAGAAAATGAGTTGAGCGAAGGCGAGCGTGATTTAGTCGAGGACGAAGCTGTTAGCTCTGAACCGGTTTTGACCGACGAATCTATGTACGATCCGTTAGCGATCGTTCGTGAACTTGGAGAGGCTGTTGATAGCCCAAATGTGGTTGAAACGACCAAAGATGAAAAACCTACAATTGAACCTACCCCCAATCTTGCCGCAATTGAGGGAACTATATGGGCCGAAATTATAGGTCGATTTGATCTGGAGGATCTCAAAAGTACGAGGTATGCAGATTTACATCGTCGTCGGCTAACGCACAGCCCCGGTTTTTTTGCGGATTTCCTAGTAAAAGCTGATATCTACCTTCCCTACGTCTGGGGAGAAGTCAAACGTCGCAATCTTCCGTCGGAAATCGCGCTTTTACCCTATGTCGAATCTGCATATAGTCCGTGGGCTGTATCGCGGATGGGAGCTGTCGGTATGTGGCAAATCATGCCGGGAACTGCAAGAGTCCTTAAACTGAAGCTTGGTCAGACGTGTGATCAACGAAGGGATGTTATTCATTCGACACGCGCAGCGCTTGATTACTTAGAACAAATGCAAGCCAAATTTGGAGATTGGTTACTGGCGATTGCGGCCTATAATGCTGGTCCTGGTCGTATTGAGCGCGCAATAAAGCGTAACCGGCGCGTGGGTAAGCCGACAGACTTCTGGTCTCTCAAGTTACCTCGAGAGACTCGCCGGTACGTACCGCGTTTGCTCGTGACTCGGGATTTGATTCTCGACGCGAAGGTACAGGGTATCGAGCTTCCAAACATCGAGCCTGAGATTGGATTTAAAACATTGGCTCTTGAAGCTCCGATGGAAGTGTCGTTGGTGCAAGAATTAAGCGGTCTCTCTTTGGAGGAGATCCGCCGATACAATCCATGTATTCGTTCTTGGATTACACCTGCCCAAGAGCCTTATCAACTGGTACTCCCTAAGTCAGCAGTCCAGGGATTCTCGACGCGGCTAGTCAGCATTTCAGTCCGTGATTACGTAAGAACACGCCCCTACAAAGTTCAATCTGGCGATACCTTGAGTGAGATCGCTGCGAGAATTGGGGCAACCGTTCCTGAGTTGATGATGCTTAATGGGCTCTCAAATTCGCGTATTGTCGCTGGACGGACGATACGTGTGCCCAGTACGAGTGAAAACATTTCCAAGCAATTGATAAATTTAGAACTCGGTAATGCGTACGGTGAAACGATTCGATACAAGGTAAGAAGTGGCGATTCGTTGTGGAAAATCGCTCGACGTTTCCGCACGAGTGTGAAAGATCTAAGAAAACTCAACGCAACGTCGAACTTAATTCGGCCTGGTCAATGGCTAGTGGTTCCGGTTTACTAAGACGCTCTTTGATGTACGCGTCGATCATTCCCCGCGAAATTGACGCATGCGGTGGAAGTTTCGGCAGGTGCTTAATGTTGAACCACTGCGCATCAATAATTTCAATCTCGTCAATCACAATATCCCCTGAAAGCCACTCAGCTCGATAGCCGAGCATCAACGAATGTTTAAATGGCCAACTCTGGCTACCTTGATAAATCGGAGATTTGATGCAAACCCCGACTTCCTCTCCAATCTCCCGATGACAGGCATGCTCGGCAGACTCCCCAGCCTCGACAAAACCTGCAAGCGTGGAATACATGCCATCAACAAATCGTGGTGCCCGCGCAAGTAGAATCTCATCTCCTCGTGTGATCAAAACGATGACACAGGGAGAAATACGGGGATAATGCGTTAGTCCGCAAGGCTCACAATATCGACCTCGATCAGATTTGGAGGCGCCCATTTTGTCGCCGCAACGGCCGCAAAATCGATGTTCTTCAAAAAAATCGAGTAGCTGCATGACCGCGTTAACTGGAATAAAGTCTTCGCTATTAAGCCGACTCAACACAGGTCTTAAAGGCTCATAACTCAATTCAGCCACTTCAGGGGTACGGACGCCAAAGTAGGTCACCCCGTTTAATGTTCCGGCAAGACAAGGGTCTTGATCCGAAATCAGGGAATTATTCAGATTAACAAATAGAGGAGCGCCATTCTCATCAACTGCTACGCGTCGATCGGCAGTGGTTATTAGAACTCGGTGGCTCGCCCCCTTGTCGATTCCAGGTGACCACTCTCGATCATGATCACCAAGCCAATTCATGTGTCACTCGAGTCCCAAAGTAATTGTTCTTTTGTCTCTCTCAAGGTGCTGAGAAAAGCTTGATGATTCTGTAATTCAGCATCTGTGGGTTTTGGAACACGTGGCACCCGATCAAGACCTGTTAGCCGTTGAATCGGTTCAAATCGAGAAACTTGTGATTGATTATCTGCCCCTCCAAACATTCTGCTTTGCTCGCGTGTCATCGCAAGATACACGTGTGTCAATAATTCAGCATCAAGCAACGCACCGTGAAGCGTTCGCTCAGAAGCATCAATTTTATAATCGCGACACAACGCATCCAGTGAATTTCGTTTGCCCGGCCTCTTCTCCTTCGCCATGGCTAAAGTGTCGATGGCTGCTCCGCCAAGTATCAATGAAAAAATATTTGGCGCCCCCGGGATCCGCGATAATTCTGAATCAAGGAAATTGATATCGAAGGGCGCATTATGCGCAATAAGTTCGGCCTCGCGAATGAACTCCACGAATTCATCAACAATCCCGGCAAAATTTGGTTTATCAGCAAGAAACTCGTTTGTGATCCCATGCACGTCGATGGCTTCTTGGTCAATCTCTCGCTCAGGATTGATGTACACATGAAACGTCTGGTCGGTAAGTCGACGGTTGACTAACTCGATGCAACCGATTTCGATGATTCGGTGGCCATCTTTTGGATCGAGGCCAGTGGTTTCGGTATCAAGAATTATTTGTCGCACGGTGTGTCTGCCCCTAGATTAGCCAATTGGTCAGCTCGTTCGTTACCTACATGACCTGCGTGCCCCTTGACCCAATGCCAATGCACCTGATGCTGCCGACTCACTTCATCTAATTGTTGCCACAGATCTTGATTTGACACTGGTTTTTTTGAGGCAGTTTTCCAACCATTGACTTTCCAGTTGGCAAGCCATTTCGTGATTCCATCTCTGACATACACCGAATCAGTGTACAAATTCACCGTGCATTGACTCTTTAAGGCAGCTAGGCCCTCAATCGCAGCTGTCAATTCCATGCGATTATTTGTGGTATCCGCCTCACCACCGCATAATTCTTTCCTATGCTCCCCATATTCTAAAACGACCCCCCATCCACCTGGGCCTGGATTGCCTTTGCAGGCGCCATCGGTATAGAGCGTGACGATTTTATGCGTCACAGCCGCGTGTAGTCCTGATTTGATCGATTGATGTAATGATCCACCTCGTCGACAATTGCGCCAGATGCGTCTCGGCCGAGCCTTGCGGCCAGTGATTTTTTTTCAATCCATTTCAACGCAAACAAATGATGATCGGCGCTCAATTCTAGTAAGACATCATCAGAGGTTGCGATCTCGTCACATAAACCTTTGGTGAGTGCATCGATACCATAAAAAATCGATCCATCAGCAACCACATCAAGATCGAGGTTCGGTCTCCGCTTTGCGATCCATGTTTTAAAAAGGAGATGCGTTTGCTCCAGATCTTCTTTAAATTTCCTTCTGCCCTCTGGCGTATTTTCGCCGAGCATGGTCAATGTTCTTTTGTTGGTCCCTGCGGTGTGTAATTCAATATCGACATCGCGATTCTTTAAGAACCGGTGAATGTTTGGGATTTGCGCGACCACACCGATTGAGCCTAAAACGGCAAAGGGCGCTGCGATAATTCGCTCGGCACATACCGCCATCATATAACCTCCGCTCGCGGCGACGGTATCCACGCACGCGTTGACGGGAATCTGTGCTTCGCGTAAACGAGACAACTGGGAGCTCGCTAATCCATAGGCATGCACGAGTCCTCCAGCGGATGTTAGCTTGATCACGATCTGATCTGGCTTGCGTTCCATCGCAAGGATTGCTGACACTTCTTCGCGTAATTTTGAAACTTGTGACGCTTTCATGTCGCCCTTAAATTCGATTACGATAGCTACTTTGTCTTTTTTCGATGGCGTTTCTGTTGTTTTTTTCGAGGATTTGGTCAGGCGCTTCTTGATCCCCTCGATCAACGACAGTTTTTCCTGCGCTAACGCATCATCAACCACTGTTTTCACGTATTTCGACTGATCAGCAAACGTCTTCGATAGGTCGGTAATTTTGATCGCACCTTTTGGCCCATCACCACTCCCTGAAACTTTTGAACTGACTGCAACGACGGCAATCACAGCTAAAACGATCGTGACTGTTTGTAATAAGAACAGACCATAGTCGGCTAATAATTCCATTACCGCTTTTCAACCTCTGCGGCTCTTGTAACGACAGACCAAAATTCGCTTCCTTCCTGACTCGTTCGGAGTTGGCTTAAGGCAGAAGAAAGATCAGCATCATTTTCGGATTTTGCATCCAGGTCAATTTGATCAACACGTGCAACAACAAATGCGTCATTTGTCGATGCCATGAACGTTGATGGACGCCCTTCATTGGGAGCAGATGCCGCAAACGCGACCGAGAGAATATCACGATCAACTGAGTCATCTCCGCTACGGTCGATATTCACGAACTCCTGTGGTTCAAAACTACTCGCTTCTGTTGGCAGTCCTGCGAGTCCATCTTGCCAATGATTCTGAATTTTTTCGGCAACGACTTGGGCTGCTTCAGATGCTTTTTGTTGCTTCAGGATTGCGGCGATGTCTTCCCTAACCTCATCAATCGGCCTGACCGTTTTTGGCTGGAACGACTTCACACGAAAAGTCATCCAGACCCCGGGCTCGACCTCAAAGACCTCAGCATTAAGCTCACCGTTGTATAGAGTGTCATTAAATGCTCGACGTTGAACGGCTTCTTTCGCCATCAAACCCTGAGCCGTCGAACGACTGAATGGCTCGGTCGTTTCAATCTGTACCTCATAAGTACTTTTAAGCTCTTCCAATGTCCCACTGAAAGCGATGTTGGAGAATTCCTCGAGCGATGTTGCAAGAAGACGCTCAGCTTCTCTTTCTTCCAATTCAACTCGCAAACGCATTGATCGTTGTTCAAATGAGTCGATCTGTCGAGCTCTTGTCTCTAAAAGTTCAATCAGATGGTAGCCATATTGCGTTTCAATCGGCTGGGAGATGGTATTGACAGACAGTTCGTCAAGCGCTCTCTCGAATGCTGGATCAAAGGTACCCTTTGGAGCAAACCCAAGATCACCGCCTGTGTCACGACTTGCGATGTCATCTGAGTGTTGTTTTGCGAGGTCAGCAAAATCAGCTCCACCATCGAGCTGCTGTTTCAATTCATTTGCCCTGACGAGTGCATCAACAGCGCTTGAAATGAGGATATGCCGAGCGCGGCGCTCTAGATCACTCGTTGCTGAAGCGAACTCGGCATCATACGCTGCCCGAATGTCCTCATCAGTGATGACAACTTGCTCTTGAAAATTGTTTGCACTTAATAATACGTACTCGAGAACGACAGAGTCTTCTGTCACAAACAAATTCTTATTTGTTTCGTAGTGTGTGATCACTTCATTGTCATTGACGGACATTTGAGAGACAAACGGATTGATATCGATGACAACCAACTCGCCCGAGCGAGTGTGATTTTGTAGTCGATTCAGTCGGTCCAGCTCTGATGGAGTCACGATCATCGAGGTTTCTATCGCGCCCTTCACCTGATACTCGATGAGATTACGCTTTAACTCTTCGCGGAACCTGAGTCGTGACATTCCCATGCGCCCTAGGGCTTGATCAAACAAGCGCGCGTCAAAACGTCCGTCCATCTGGAATTGTGGAATCTCCACTAGAACCTGATCCACCAACTGGTCAGTCACACCAAAAGACAGTTTCTGCGAGTAGCGAGTTGCAGAGGCCTCCTCGATTAATGCGTTGAGAACGCTCTGCCTTAGTAGATCTTCGTTAACGGCACTTGGATCACCTAGGATGCTTAGAAGTTGTCTACGTTCCTGCTCGAGCTTTTCCACGAATCGACGTTCAGTGATTTCGATCCCGCCGACTTCTGCAATCACGTTATCTCCGTCGCCGCCACCGAAAAAATTGACTCCGGTGACGACAAAAGTCACGGCAATCAGGCCAACGATGATCTTCGCAATGATACCGCTAGAGTTGTCTCGAATATTTTGAAGCATGTTTTACTGTGACCTGTAGATTCAAAAAAGGGGCCAGAAGAGGCCCCTTGATTTTAGAAACGCTCGTTACTCAGTTAACAGCGTCTTTCAGAGCCTTCCCAGCTTTAAAGCCCGGAACCTTGGCTGCTGCAATTTGGATCGTCGCACCTGTCTGTGGGTTACGGCCTGAACGTGCCGCACGATCTTTCACCTGGAATGTACCAAACCCTACTAAAGATACGCTGTCGCCTCCCTTCAAAGCGCCAGTTACCGCTGACAATGTCGCATCCAACGCCTTGCCCGCATCCGCTTTAGATAAACCTGCATCTGCAGCAATCGCATCAATTAATTCTGACTTATTCACTCATCGTACCCCTATTAGTTTTTTTTAATATCGTAGCACCGTCGACTTTCTTGTTTTGAGGCTACCCCTTGTTCGAGTATCCCTGTTATACCAAGCGATACTGGTCGAAACAACCTGTTAATGCGCTCTTTGCGTATTTTTTTCCGCTGCATGTTCTCCGTCTGAACTATTTGCCCCTTCTTGCGCGACAAAGGGTTCTGGAAGATAAGTCAGAGCGACATCAAAGACTTGATCAATCCAAGCAACCGGTTTGATATCTAAATCTGCTTTCACGTTATCTGGAATTTCTTTGAGGTCAGGTACATTTTCTTCCGGAATAATCACAGTTTTGATGCCGCCGCGATGTGCAGCTAGCAACTTTTCCTTCAATCCACCGATCTGCAATACCTGCCCACGGAGTGTAATTTCTCCAGTCAGCGCAACATCCGCCTTCACAGGAACATTAGCCAACACAGAAACCAGTGCTGTACACATTCCTATCCCGGCGCTCGGACCATCTTTCGGAGTCGCTCCTTCCGGTACATGGATATGCAAATCTGTTTTCTCGTGGAAATTAGGATCGATACCCAGTGCAATGGCACGGCTTCGAGCGACAGTCATAGCTGCTTGAATGGATTCCTGCATCACATCACCGAGTGAGCCAGTCCGAGTCTGTTTACCTTTACCAGGCATCGATACAGCTTCGATCGTTAAAAGTTCGCCACCAACACTGGTCCACGCAAGCCCGGTGACTTGACCAATTCGATCCTCGGTCTCCTTCAACCCATAAGTGAACTTCCTTACACCTAAATAATTCTCAAGTGCATCTGGTGTAACTACGATAGTTTCTTCATCATTACCACCGATCTTTTTGTGGCCACCCTCAATTCGTTTCCGTACTACTTTACGAGCGAGTTTAGAAACTTCCCGATCAAGACCACGAACACCGGCCTCTTTCGTATAATACCGGATCAAGTCAGTCAAAGTTGAGTCAGGTACTTCAATCTCATTTGCGCCAAGG
Source organism: uncultured Litorivicinus sp. (assembly GCA_902558075.1). Taxonomy (GTDB): domain Bacteria; phylum Pseudomonadota; class Gammaproteobacteria; order Pseudomonadales; family Litorivicinaceae; genus HIMB30. The sequence goes on from CACECO010000007.1 coordinate 12,687, forward strand.
CCATTGTTCTTAATCTGTTTTGGTACGAGGTACTTCCTACCGATATTTAGCTTTTCATCTTCCGTATAGCCAGGGATCCGAATGATTTCCATCCGATCCAACAGTGGAGCAGGCATGTTCATTGAGTTTGATGTGCACACAAACATCACCTCTGAGAGATCGAAATCCACTTCGAGATAATGATCGTTAAATGTATGATTTTGCTCAGGATCAAGCACTTCCAAAAGTGCTGAGGCCGGATCACCACGATGATCCATGCCCATCTTGTCGATCTCATCCAAAAGGAATAATGGGTTTTTAACCCCCGCTTTTGATAGCTTTTGAATTATTTTACCTGGCATCGAACCAATATATGTTCGCCGATGACCTCGAATCTCTGATTCATCACGGACGCCCCCTAACGCCATGCGAACAAATTCGCGGTTAGTCGCGCGGGCTATTGACTCCCCAAGGGACGTTTTACCAACACCAGGTGGCCCGACTAGGCAAAGAACCGGACTTTTTGACTTCTTCATACGCATCTGAACCGCCAGATACTCGAGAATCCGTTCTTTCACCTCTTCGAGCCCATAGTGGTCTGCCTCTAGGATATCCCGTGCTTTCAGCAGGTTATGACGAACTCGTGACCGCTTTGTCCACGGACAACCCAATAGCCAGTCTAAGTAGGCTCTGACAACTGTGGCTTCAGCGGACATCGGTGACATCATCTTCAGCTTTTGGAGCTCGACTTCGGCTTTTTCTTTACCTTCTTTCGACAGGCCCGCTTCTTCAATCCGTACCTGAATGGCATCAACTTCGTTCGGCGCCTCGTCCAAGTCATTCATCTCTTTCTGAATGGCTTTCATCTGCTCGTTTAGGTAGTACTCGCGCTGGCTTTTCTCCATCTGCTCTTTCACGCGGCCACGAATGCGCTTTTCAACCTGCAAAAGATCCAGCTCAGATTCCATTAAGGCGACTAGATACTCAAGCCGTTCCTTGACATCAGAATGTGCAAGTAATGCCTGCTTCTCTTTCAGAGGTAGCGTTAGGTGCGCTGCCATGGTATCGCAAAGCCGTCCAGGCTCTTCAATACTCTGTAAAGACGCTAAGACTTCTGCTGGAATCTTTTTCGATACCTTAACGTACTTATCAAACTGGTCCATTAGAACCCGTAGTAGCGCTTCCTGATGATGTTCTTTGAGAGGAACTGACTCGACGATCTCGGCATTGGCTCGGTAATGATCACCATCGAGATCAAAGCTTGATACCTGAGCGCGCTGACCACCTTCGATCAGGACTTTAACGGTTCCATCGGGTAGTTTCAGGAGCTGCAGAATCGAAGCAACTGTGCCGACCTCATACAACTCCTCTGGTCTCGGCTCATCTTCGCTTGCAATTTTCTGGGCGACCAACAAAATCTCTTTGCCGCCATCCATTGCGCTTTGAAGAGCCTTGATCGATTTATCTCGGCCTACAAATAAGGGAAGAACCATATGGGGATACACGACCACATCCCTCAGCGGGAGTAATGGAAGGTCCGGCTGCTGGGTACTCATTTTGTGCTTCCTAAATTAATCGGCTGCGTTTGCCGAGCGTTTCTTGTCAGGTGCTCCCGCGTAAATTTTAAGCGGTTCACTGTCGCCTGCGACCACACCTTCATCGATTACTATTTTTGACACATCGCTATCCGATGGTATATCAAACATGGGGTGTAAGAGGATAGTTTCAAGAATTGAGCGCAAACCCCTTGCACCTGTTTTACGTTCCATCGCCTTTCTTGCAACAGCACGTAGCGCATCAGAACGAACGTCGAGTTCCACGCCTTCCATTTCGAACAATTCTTTGTACTGTTTGACTAACGCATTCTTTGGTTCAGACAAAATCTGTACAAGCGCATCCTCATCGAGCTCACCCAAGGTTGCAACCACTGGAAGTCTGCCGACGAACTCGGGAATCAAACCATATTTCACAAGATCTTCTGGCTCGACTTCTGCGAAGGCTTCACCAACAGACTTCGCCACGTCCTTCGAACGCACTTCTGCAGCAAATCCAATTCCACACTTTTCACTGCGATCCCGAATCACCTTGTCAAGGCCAGCGAACGCTCCACCACAGATGAACAGTATATTTGATGTATTAACCTGCAGGAACTCTTGCTGTGGATGCTTACGGCCACCCTGAGGTGGAACCGACGCGATTGTGCCTTCAATGAGCTTCAAGAGTGCTTGTTGCACGCCCTCTCCTGACACATCTCGGGTAATTGAAGGGTTATCGGATTTCCGTGAAATCTTATCGATCTCATCAATGTAAACGATTCCCTGTTCCGCCTTTTCCACGTCGTAATCACACTTCTGCAAAAGTTTCTGAATAATATTTTCAACGTCTTCACCGACATAGCCCGCTTCAGTTAGTGTGGTCGCGTCCGCCATAGTAAATGGAACATTCAATAATCGTGCTAGGGTCTCAGCTAAAAGAGTCTTGCCCGAACCTGTGGGACCGATGAGAAGGATATTTGACTTTCCGAGCTCTACATCACGTGAACCAAGCTCACCGTGCCTCAACCGCTTATAATGATTATAGACAGCGACTGCCAACACGCGCTTTGCACGATCCTGTCCAATCACATATTCATCGAGTGTCGTCTTTATCACCTGTGGGACAGGTAGACCGTCTGAAGCTTCGGTGTCGTCTGACTCCTGAACCTCTTCCCGAATGATGTCGTTGCATAGATCGACACACTCATCACAAATAAACACGCTTGGACCTGCGATGAGTTTACGAACCTCGTGCTGACTCTTACCGCAGAACGAGCAATACAAAACTTTGCCATTGTTTTCAGAAGATTGGTCTGTTGTATCTGTCATTTGTCCACCTATTCCGTCATGTCAACACTGCGCTGTCACGAAGGGAAAATCAAGAATCTTTGGTCGAATCTGTTCGATGTTCTAAAACGTCATCAATCAGACCGTAAGACTTCGCTTCTGTGGCATCCATGAACCGATCCCGATCGGTATCTTTCGCTATTTGCTTGATTGTTTGCCCTGTGTGATGTGCGAGCCTCGCGTTCAATTTCTCTCGAATCTTCAATATTTCCTTCGCGTGAATATCAATATCGGACGCTTGTCCGGAATATCCACCGAGCGGTTGATGAATCATCATTCGGGAATTTGGAAGAGCAAATCGCTTTCCTTGGGCACCACCTGCCAATAGAAAAGCACCCATACTGGCTGCTTGCCCAATACACAATGTCGAGATATCGGGTTTAACGAACTCCATCGTATCGTAAATTGCCATTCCCGCAGTGACCGAGCCACCGGGGGAGTTTATATAGAGATGAATATCTTTATCGGGATTTTCTGATTCCAAAAACAACAATTGGGCAACAATCAAGTTAGACATGTAGTCTTCAACTTGCCCGACCATAAATATGACACGCTCCTTGAGTAGCCGTGAGTAGATGTCATAAGAACGTTCGCCACGAGAGCTCTGTTCGACAACGATCGGAACTAAACCTGCCATCTGTTTTCCCCTATCCGGTTAAGCCTGACGGCTCTTCATGACGTCGGCATATGACATATCAATAGTCTTAACTTTTGCAGATTCAAGGAGCACCTCTGCAACCTGCTCTTCCACAGCAAGCGCCTCAACTTGTTTTAAATTGTCGTCATTTGAGTAATAGAAGTTTACAACCTGTTCTGGATCATCATAGGCGGCAGCCATCTCATCAATCAACGCGCGAACACGATCTGAATCTGCTAGCAACTCGAGCTTTTTTACTGTTGCACCGAGTAGAATTCCAAGTCGTACGCGACGCTCAGCCTGCTCCTTAAATAATTCATCCGGTAACTCATTTGGATCGAATTGCTTGCCCCCACCGAAACGCTCGATAGACTGTTGCTTGAGTACTTGTATTTCAGACTGGATCGCAGCAGTTGGTACCGGCGCATCAGCGTTTTTATCAAGTAACACATCGAAAACATTCGTTTTATTAGTATTCTTAAGGGTAAGTGAAAGCTCTCGCTCCATCTGCTCCTTCAGTTCTGCTTTGAATTCTTTCTCATCACCAGACTCAACACCGAAGGCTTTAATGAACTCTTCATCAACTGTTGGTAATTCGCCTCGTTCGAGTTTTGAAATGTCAATTTTAAAAACTGCAGGCTTCCCTTTCAGATTCTCAGCGTGATAGTCCTCTGGGAAAGTCACTTCAATATCTTTGGATTCGCCTTTCTTCATGCCAACGATGCCATCTTCAAAGCCGGGAATCATGGATCCAGAACCAAGAACTAACGCGTGGCTGTCTCCCTTGCCGCCTTCGAAGGCCTCACCGTCGATAAAGCCTTCGAAATCGATTGTTACCCGGTCACCTTGCTTCGCAGCAGCTCGCGCAGATTCTTTCCACGATTTACGTTGCTCACGCAGCGTCGCGATCATTTCTTTGATGTCGGATGCAGCGATCTTGCACTGAGTTTGCTCGATTTCATCGCCTTCAATTAATGTTGGATCCAGCTCTGGGAATACTTCAAATGTCGCTTTGAATGAAAAGTCAGTACCTTCCTCGAAGCTCACGTCATCAATTGTGGGCTGACCGATCGGCTTAACATCATGCTCACTGAGCGCTTGCCCCAACGATTTTTCCATTAGATCGGACGCGATTTCTTGACGAATCGCTTGTCCGTAACGCTGACGGACGACACTCGCTGGGACTTTGCCAGGCCTAAAGCCATCAATGCGCACCCGCCTTGCTGTTTCTGCCAGCTTGGCTTCAAATTCTGTTTCAACATCCCCGGTTGGGATTGTGATTGTAAATTGGCGCTCTAGTGCGCTCGGGGATTCCAGAACAACCTGCATGAATCAACCTCAGTCACTTTAAATTCGTTGAAATTATACGCCTTAGGATACTGTTTTCGGTCGTAGCCGTATAGTGATGGTGCGGATGGAGGGACTTGAACCCCCACGCCTCGCGGCACCAGAACCTAAATCTGGCGTGTCTACCAATTTCACCACATCCGCAACAGAACGCAGAACGCGTTTTGAGGCGCGGCATATTGAAGGATCGGCGCATAAATATCAAGCGCTTTTCAATAAACCCAGTATTCTTAGGCCCGCGGAAAAGAGAAGCGGATGTGTCGTTGATACCTTCCCGGAGGTTATCCCTGCTGCAATTGAATTAATCGTGATCATACTGTTGATCGTGGTGGCTGAATTGTTCTTCGGCTCTATGGTAAATCGTGCGGTTAACGTTGCTTTGAATCGGATAAAATTCAAAGGGCTTGCCGCGACGGTTATTGTGCAGGCTTTCAAAATCAGTAGCTAGGTGATCGCACTCGAATCGGCATTTGGAACCCTCGGCGTTGACACGACGAACTGGATCGTCACACTTGGTACGGTTGGGCTCACGAGCAGATTAGTTAAAAGTAATTTCGCAACCGAGTTGATCTTGGATTTCAATGCCTCCTTCCGCTAAGGAGATAGCATCGAACTGAATTCAGTGATCGGCATGGTCGTGGAAATCGACCTCCTGACCACTAAATAAAAAAGCCCTGAAGTAAAAAAAGTGTTAATGCCCAACGGATCTTTGATGCAACCGAGAGTCATTGATCACAGCGCATACGTTCCGAAGAATAGAGGTGGTCGTCGGTGTTTCCTAAGATGGAAATATTGAGGAGGCTGAGGCAGTAATCCGAGATTGCATCCGTCAACAAAGTTGTTTGTCTGCCCCTGAAGCTATTGTCGGAGTCGCCTCGCATGGTGATTTTGGCCAAAACACCCTCGTTGGGGTTTGGGTACAGAGCAACTTCGTAGTTTCAAGAAAAATGGAATTGTTACGGCAGGTCAAAAGCGCTTTCGATAGAAGAGAAACACGATTCCGTTTTCTCGCTAAGAAGCGGAACACCTATCAACCTAGCGCTTCATGGCACCTTGGCTATCACATCGCTCTTCAAAGGCAACTGAAAACCGTTCCGACTCATAGGTAACATATTCAAATTTTCTCGACAGCTCACCGTCGGGCTCTTGACCATCCATTTTCAGATTGATGATTTTCTCCCGTGCCTGCCGTACTTGATCGATCCATACTGTTACCCATCCTTCCAGCACCTCGCAATCTTCCGGGATCGGACGTTCTTCGGCAAAAATGGTGGAGGATGCGAATACGATAAGAGCTGCTAATCGATGCATGATCAATCCAATGGTTGTTCTTGTCTAACAATATCGAAATTTTGGCGCCATTTACAGGCCAACAAATGGGGTGGATGATGGGACTCGAACCCACGACGACCGGAATCACAATCCGGGGCTCTACCAACTGAGCTACACCCACCATCGAGGCCAGGCTGGCACGCCTGGCAGGAATCGAACCTGCAACCTACGGCTTAGAAGGCCGTTGCTCTATCCGGTTGAGCTACAGGCGCATGGTCAGTAGTGGTCGGGGCAGCTGGATTCGAACCAACGACCCTCTGCTCCCAAAGCAGATGCGCTACCAGACTGCGCTATACCCCGACTGCCTGACTGAGCACACAGGTACCCAATTATGGGTGCGGAGTATAGTCATCGACGTCAGGCTCTGCAAGCGGATTTTCTGTCTTTGGGCTTTGAAAGCGCCAGCCAATTTCCGGCGACAACGAGTCCGACTGCGACCAAAGCGAGCAACGTCAATTTATACCCCTCAAAAAGCACACTGACAACAATCGCGACAACAGGAAACATTACGGTGGCGTAAGCCGCTCGACCTGGTCCGATGCGCCCAATCAAAGTCAAATATGAACCAAATGCAATCACGGAACCAACAACTATTAAGTACAGTAACGATCCGACATACGTGATGGTCCATTGAAATCGGATCTCGAGGCCATTCATCACTGCGAACCCAAAAGTGAGCAAAGTGCCATACATCATTCCGAACGCTGTTGAATTCCAAACAGTTAGCTTGCGTTTTTGAAGAGTCGCAGACACCAAGTTACCCGAGCTCGCAGATAGCGTCCCGAGCAAACAAAAAATTAGCGCCAATGAATTTTCGCTCTGCCAATCAAAAGAGAGTAGTTCTTTACGGAATAAGATCAAAAGCCCAAAAACCCCAACTGCCCCACCGAGTAAAGAACGTGAATCCAATGGTTGTCCCAAAAAAAGCCTCGCACCTAACGCATTCCAAAAAACCATGGTCGAGAACACAACGGAAATTAAGCCAGTTGTTAAAGACAGACTTGCGGTATAGAACAATCCGTAGTTCAAACAAAAGAGAAATAATCCAAGCGACGCGCAAAGTGCGTGTTCCGGTAGCGTCAAGACAAGCCGATCAGCGCGAGTAATACAAATACTAAACACGATCAACGAAGCCAGCAGGAACCTCCAGCCGACTGAAACCACCGGATGCACAACACCCAATTGGCCCAAGATCACGAACCACGTTGTACCCCAGGCCAGCACAGTGATGACGAAGAGAGCAACGTCTATGCGTGTTATTTGCGATACCACGAAGTACCACCGGCTCCATCTTCTAGCACAATTCCTTGGGAGATTAGATCGTCTCGTATGTTATCTGCAGTCGTAAAGTCTCGATCCTTCCGTGCTTGCTCACGCGCAGAGATCAGTGCGTCGATTGCCGCATCACTCAGTCCACTTTTCGCTGCTTTTAGTGCTTGCTGTTGCGTAAAGAATGCTTCTTTGTCACTGGCAAACAACCCAAGCACTTTGCCAATTGCCAAGATACTCGAAGACGATTCAGCAGTATCGACTGACGCCAGTTCGAATAAAAGTGCAATCACTCGAGGCGTATTGAAATCGTCATCCATGAACTTTTGAAACTCAAAAATTGCATCTGAGCTTGGTGCGGTCAAATCGTCCGGAAGGGCCTGAACCAGACGACTGTAGGCGGTTTCAGCCTTTGTTAACGCATCATCTGAAAACGAAATCGCACTCCGATAATGGCTCTGCAGTAAAAAGAATCGAATCACTTCGGGATGAAATTCGTCAAATAACTGATCTAGGGTGACAAAATTCCCAAGCGATTTTGACATCTTCTCTTCGTTGACGCGCACAGCGCCGGCATGCATCCAATATCGTGCAAATGTGCATCCGGTTGCCGCCTCGGATTGCGCAATCTCGTTTTCATGATGCGGAAATTTGAGATCTGGACCGCCACCATGGATATCGAAGGTATCGCCAAGAGCGTCCATGCTCATCGCAGAGCACTCAATATGCCAGCCCGGACGACCTGGTCCGAATTGAGAGGGCCAAGCTACTTCGCCCTCTTTCATCGATTTCCAAAGCACAAAATCAGCAGGATTTTCTTTATCCTTGGCAATAGCAATTCGTGCACCGGAAACCATATCGTCAAGTTTTCGGTTGTTCAATTTGCCATATGCTGGAAAAGCACTCACACGGAAATAAACATCACCAGAGTGGCCCTGATAAGCAGCTCCATTTGCGACGAGTGTTTCAATGAGATTGAGCATCGATTGAATATTCGCAGTCGCTCTCGGCTCCAAATTCGGTGGGACGCAACTGAGTTTCTTCTCGTCGCGATGCATGAGGTCGATCATTTCGGCTGTGAGCTCAGAAAAATCAACGCCTCGCTCCGCTGCGCGGGAAAATATCTTGTCATCAACATCTGTGATGTTTCGCACGTAGTTCACATCAAAACCACGAAACCGCAGATACCGAACAATGGTGTCAAAGGCAACCATGACACGGCCATGGCCCAAATGGCAGCGGTCATACACGGTCATCCCGCAAACATAAATACCTATTTTTTCAGCTTCCAGTGGTTGAAAGTCGCGTTTTTCTCGGGCTAAGGTGTCGAAGATCTGCAAACTCACGCGTTATTCCCTGTAGTGAAACCGGTATAGTACCGTCTAGTGTATTGAGGAGAACAACCCGTGATTCTATTTGAAACAACGCTTGGTAACATCACTATCGAGCTTTTTGAAACCGACGCACCTGAGACAACAGCCAATTTCAAGCAATACGTGGAAGACAGCTTTTACGACGGAACGATTTTTCACCGAGTAATCGATGGATTTATGATTCAAGGTGGGGGGTTTGAGCCAGGAATGATCCAAAAAGACGCTCGTGATCCAATTTCAAACGAAGCGTCGAACGGGCTTTCGAATAACCGGGGAACGATTGCGATGGCAAGAACGATGGAACCCCACTCAGCAACGGCACAGTTTTTTATCAATGTGAATGATAACGATTTTCTCAATTTTCGTTCTGAAACACCGGATGGATTCGGGTACTGTGTATTTGGCCGAGTCTTCGATGGCTTAGACGTCGTAGATGCAATCGAAGCAGTCGAAACAACCCATCGCGCTGGCCACTCAGATGTTCCAATGGATGACGTGGTAATCAATCAAGCCTCGATTGTCTGATGCGACGCCTGATCGTCTCTGATTTTCATCTTGATCCTGCGGAACCGGAACGATACTTCGCCGTGATCGACGCACTCAGCCGTTGTGATTGCGATCAATTGATTCTTGCTGGTGATGTTTTTGAGGCCTGGGTTGGAGACGATGGTGCAACTGATATCGATAAGCAATTTCTCGAGTTTTGCGGCCAATACTGTAATGACGTTGTATTCATTCACGGTAACCGAGATTTTTTGATCAGCGATACCTTTCTCAATTCATTTGGGATTCGATTAGTAGCTCATTACACGGATGACGCGATACTCGTGATCCATGGTGATGAGTTATGCACGTCGGATCACGCATATCAGGCATTCAAACTCGAAGTGAGACAACCTTCGTGGATCAATTCGTTTCTGACCAAACCGTTGATCGAAAGACAGACAATTGCTGAAGAGCTTAGGCGAGCGTCTCGTGAAACGCAGGCAAATCGTGCAGAGGCAATTGGCGATGCTGTCGATACAGCGGTTGAAGGCCTGATGGAGAACCAACATGCATCCGTCTTGATCCACGGGCATACCCACCGTCCAGCAATTCACTACACCGAAGGCAACTTACGCGCAGTCACGTCGGATTGGACTCATTCAGGCCTTGGGGTTGTCATTGATTCTACGCAGTCTGAATTGATCGTCAGCCTCACCCATTTATCAGCGCAGGGAGCCGTGATCAAAGAGCAATGGGTACGTCAGGCCGGCACACCTGAGTGGAACCGGAATTCTTGATCGGGACTTACGATCAACTGTTCATCAATCCTGAGAAAGTGCTCAAGCCGAGCATCAACGCTTTCTTGATCACTGTTTTCTTGGGCTAGTGCTAGATAATCTTGGTAATGACGTCCCTCAGAGCGTAGAAGCGATTTGTAGTACCGGCCGAGTGGTGTTGGTAAATGAGGCCACAACGCCGCAAATCGTTCACAAGAACGAGCTTCAACAATTGCACCAACAATGAGCAAGTCAACTAATCGGTCATCTTCATTCGTTCTCACGGACTCTCGCAGCATTCTTACGTACCTAGACGCACTGAGCGAACGGAATTCAATACCTATACGATCCATGAACACCAATACTTGTTCATAATGCAACATTTCTTCGCGTACCAACCGCGCCATAAGACGTTGCAGTCGAGGGAGGTGCTTGTACTTTGTTATCAAACTCATGCCGGTCGCAGCAGCTTTATACTCGCAGTTTGCATGATCGACCAGCAGTGTTGTCAGATCACCCAGCGCGTAACACACCCAAGCATCGGGTGTCGGAGCCCTGAGAAAACAACGAATCTCCTCAACGATGGCGTCGATTGATGCCACTTTGGATACGATTTTATTTGTAGTAGGCATTTTCGCGTTGACTGTGATCGGTCACGTCACGTACGCCCTTCAATTCGGGGATCCGTTCAATCAACGTTTTTTCCACGCCGTCTTTGAGTGTCATATCAACAGCACTACAGCCCTGACACCCGCCCCCAAACTGCAAAATCGCAATGTCATCTTCGAGTCGAATTAACCGTACTTCTCCACCGTGGGCCGCCAAACCTGGGTTCACCTCGGCAGTCAAGATTTCGACTATTTGTTGCTCAACCGGTCCGTCGAATGCTACCGCAGGCTGTTTTGCATTCGGAGCTTTGATTGTTAGTTGTCCACCCAGCTTATCCGCCACATAGTCAACAACCGCTTCGTCCAGATAAGGCAAGCTCGGCTGGTCGAGATACGCAGTGAACTGATCGCACTCAAATCGCTCATCCCCAGGCTTTTCCTCGCCTGGACGACAGTAAGCAAGACAAGTCTCTGCGTACATCGTGCCGGGTTGCGAAACAAAAAGCCGTACCCCAATGCCCTCGACATTTTGCTTCTCTAACAACCCATTAAGGTAGGTTTGTGCGCTATCTGTAATAGTGATGTCTGTCATGTCTTGAGAATACCTTGAGTCAATCTGCTACAATCATTGGGGCGCTTATTCTAATTTCTACTGAGACTAAAAAAACCACTCCATGACGCATATTCCAATAGCTATTGTAGGAGCCGGTATGGCCGGGCTAGCGGCCGCGCGCCAGCTTCCGCCTTCCAGTTATCAAATTTTTGAGAAAAGTAGAGGGCCAGGTGGGCGACTTGCCTCGAAGCGAATCGAACAACAACGGGCTGATATTGGAGCTCAGTTTTTCACCGTCAGGGACCAGAGATTTGAAGCGGTCGTGGAACTTGCGCACTCAGCTGGAGCGATTCAATCGTGGGAACCTCGGATGGGAACATTTAGATCGTCGATACCGGTTGATTCACCCGATACCCAACAACGCTATGTGGGTGCGCCTTACATGAACGCACTTGGGCGATTTTTATCCCAATCGGTCACGATTGAGAGCGAAACTCGAATCGACACAATCCAGCGAGATGGGCCCTTCTTTGTTTTGAAAACAACAACTGGTGCTGAATACTCAGCGGAACAAGTTCTGGTCACCACACCAGTCGATCAAATGGCTGATTTACTGGCTCATTTTGCGGTCGCGCCAATCGTAACGCAATTTACGATGGAGCCGACCTGGACCTCCGTCGTATCTTCTAAGTATCAACTAACGACCAGTACGCATGAGCCGATTGACGCTTGTTTTGGCGGCGATCACGATGTTTTCGATTTCATTTCAGTCGAGCGCAGTAAGCCAGGGCGTGATTCGGATCTAATTGTCGTGCAGGCATCGACCGAGTGGTCAAAGGTCCACTTGGAGCATGATCCTGATTGGATTACTCAGCAGATTGCCACGGAACTGTCCGACACTTTCGATATTCAAGTGGAACCAGTCTTGTCTCATCGCTGGAGATATGCGCGGCCCACGGATCCAAAGATGACAACTCAAAAAGGCATCTATCAAGTTGATGCTGGGCTCTGGATCGCAGGCGACTATTTGGCTGGAGGACGCGTCGAAGGAGCTTATCTCGCTGGGTTTGAGGCGGCTGAACGACTTGCTTAACCTATAATCCCGTCTCTTCCTGGCGGAACAGTGTCCGTCCCCGAGGACCACTGACTAAGCGTAAAGCAATAATCAGAAGAATCAGCATGGCTAACTCGTAACCCATATACAGATAGGTTGAATTCTCTTCAGCTAATCCATCAATGAGCGCGATGCAACGTGTTACGAACCACGATGCGTTGATCATAAATAGACCAATCAGTGATCGCTTGGTTCTCTTTTGGTCTACTATGCCTGAAGCAGACAACAGACAAAATGCAATGAATGAACCTGCAATCAGCACCTGAAGTTCGATGATCGCCGCCCTTGATGCTCCGTTGATTTGAAGAACAGCAAATAGTGTCTGCGGTTGCGTGAGCGTCCAAAGCGCCAGACCAATGAAAGTCACGCAATTAATTGCGATTAAAAAACGTCCAAAGAACATTCACTTACCCTCAAGAGCAACCGACAGAGTGGCAGACTCCATTGCGTTTGCCAACCGCCTGAGCCACACTTTCAGCAACTTGCCAGCTCGGACGATGGCAACACATTCTTTGCGGGATGCAACTGAGGAGAATCATGCAACATCGTCTAATCTGGTTCCGAGACGACCTTCGCATCAATGATAATGCAGCCGTTAGCGCGGCTCTAAATTGCGATTCAGATACGCGTATCTCAGCGGTATTTTTGACCGCCGACGATGAATGGGAGTCATTTGGTTATGGCAAGAATCGGTTGTATTACACCGAGCAACTCCTCAGAAACCTCGCAATTGCACTCGCGCAACATGGCGTTCAGCTACAAGTTGTTCGTCTACCAAATTATGATGCTCAGAGCCGGTGGATGGGTGATTTCTGTCAGCGAGAGCAAGTAACTGACCTCTATTTCAACCAAGAATATCAATGGAACGAGCGAATACGGGACCATCAACTCGCCACATCACTCGATGGGGTCAATGTTCAAAGTTTCGTGGATCGTGTTCTATTGCAGCCAGGTACTGTACTCACTGGAGATGGTCGCTACTATTCAGTCTTTAGCCCGTTTAAAAAACGATGGCTTTCGGTATACCAAGAAAATAATCATCTCCCCTACCAAACACTCAACATGACTCGCTCTCAAGTAGCAACACCCCAATGGACAAGCCTTTGTGAGGCGCCAGAATCCGACCTCTCTGCGTTTGCGACAGATGAACGGCAAATCCAAATCGATCTGAAAGATTTTGTCGACCACAGGCTTGCTGATTATGATTCGAATCGCAATCAGCCCTCGATTCGGGGGACCAGTCGTCTTTCTGCCGCCCTCGCGAGAGGCCTACTATCGCCGAGACAATGTGTCAGAGTAGCTGAAGAAGCGCTATCTCGCCCAATTTGGGATTTTCCTGCTGGCGCTTTTTCGTGGGTTAATGAGCTCATTTGGCGTGACTTTTATCAACACCTACTGATTGGTTTTCCTCGACTCTCGAAAAACAAAGCGTTCCGACCGGAAACAGAAGCATTGCAGTGGCGCAACAATTCAGAGGAGATCGAGTCTTGGAAATCGGGACAGACAGGGATCCCAATTGTTGATGCGGGAATGCGAGAACTCAAACAAACCGGGTGGATGCATAATCGTGTGCGCATGGTGGTCGCACAGTTTTTAACGAAAAATTTGCTGTGTGATTGGCGTATTGGTGAAGCTCACTTTATGCAATTTCTGGTGGATTCTGACCTCGGGGCCAATAATGGTGGTTGGCAGTGGAGTGCTTCCACTGGTACCGATGCAGCCCCCTATTTCCGTGTATTTAATCCTGTTAGCCAAGGTGAAACACATGATCCTGATGGACAGTATATCTGTCGTTTCATTCCCGAATTAGCAAATATCCAAAAATCGAAACGACATGCACCGTGGTTAGGGTCCATACCGTCCGGGTACAGGCCACCGATCGTCGATCTCAAATCATCCAGACAGCGTGCGATTGATGCGTTTAAGGACCTTAAATCATGAATAGTCTCAGCAAACCTCGTGTCGCCATCGTTGGTTCAGGGATTGCTGGGTTGACTGCTGCCTATCGACTTCAAAATGACGTTGATGTAATCGTATTCGAGCAGAATAACTGGATTGGCGGCCATACACATACCGTTGATATCACGCTAGATGGTCAAACCTATGCGGTCGACACCGGTTTTATTGTTTTCAACGAATGGACCTATCCAAGATTCCTGAACCTGTTGAGCGAACTAAAGTTAGCGCATCAAGATACTGACATGAGCTTTAGTGTCATGTCCGAGACAACCGGCATCGAATACGCAGGTACGAATTTGTCGACGCTGTTTGCGCAGCGCCGCCGGATGCTATCACCAAGCTACTATCGATTTCTTCGTGATATTCTAGTATTTAATCGCACGGCGAGTGATGATTTAGCCAACGAGCGCATCAGTGCATCCATAACACTTCAGGATTATTTAAAAAAATTATCGCTATGTGACTTATTTCATTCACATTATCTACACCCGATGGCAGCGGCCATTTGGTCGTCCGATCTCAACGATGTTAATCTGATGCCAGCGCTGTTTTTCATCCGATTCTTCAAAAATCACGGACTTCTATCAGTCACAGACCGCCCTCAATGGTACACACTACCTGGTGGGTCAAGAAGTTATATCGAGCCCCTAACTGCGTCGTTTCGAGAACGAATTCGACTTGAAACTCCAGTGAAATCAGTTCGTAATACAAATCAAGGAGTTGAGGTTGCTACGGCGTTGAGCGTTGAGCTGTATGACGCTGTTGTTCTCGCGTCGCATAGTGATCAGTCATTAGCGCTTCTCGATGATTCAGAGCGTGCGGTCAAAACATTACTTCAAGGAGTCCCTTACGCAGATAACGAGGTTGTTCTTCATACTGATCCCTCACAGATGCCCACTAACCGCCGCGCATGGGCGAGTTGGAACTATCAAATTCAAACGAACCCGGATAGGCTCGGTGCAGTTGTCACTTACGACATGAATCGATTACAGAATCTCCAGGGACCGCATCAATTATTCGTCACATTGAATAATACCAAGCAAATCAAATCTGAGAGCATTCTTGGTTGCTGGACATACGCGCATCCGCAATTCGGACCTGATTCTGTGCGGATTCAGAGTGGAATTGATCGGATGAATTCAACATCACGGATCAAAATAGCCGGAGCATGGTGTCAAAATGGCTTCCATGAAGATGGGGTGGTCTCTGGTGAAAAAGCAGCGGAAGCGATTAAAACGACACTGGGGATTCATGTCTGAGGGTGCAGGCGTGGTGCACGCGTCCGGTTACGGATCAATCTGGCACGCGCGGCTTGTACCCAAAACGCACCGGTTTAAATATCGATCAGCGATGTTATACCTTGACCTTGATCGTCTGGATGATTTCTCCGACAGCATACTTCGCGTGAATCGACACGGAGCGTTGAGTTTTCGAACGCGGCATCATCTATGTGATGATCAAGACCCCAGTGGTGACGCGGCGCGAACGTTTGTGAGATCACAATTTAAAATCGATGTCTCGGGCCCAGTGAAACTGCTCACGAATCCACATTGCTTCGGTATCGGGTTTAATCCTTTATCAGTGTATTTCTTACATCAGGAAGATGGATCACCGGGGGCATTGATCTATGAGGTTTCCAACACTCCATGGAACGAAATTCATCGTTACGTAATTCCCTACGACCAGGTTGCTTTGGGTGGAGAGTATTGGTTCGAGAAAGTATTTCACGTTTCTCCTTTCAACCCAATGACACAGCACTACGTCACCAAAGTTCAGTGGCCGACAGATGGTTACACATCAATTTACTTAGGTCTTCAGAACAAAGGCGCAGATCATCTAATGTTTGAAGCAGGCTTAACCCTAGATCTTACACCTTACGAAGGGCGATCGATGAAGCCTTTATTTCTTGGACTTTGGCCGCAGACATTTTTAGTAGTTGGCGGAATTTACCGAGAGGCATTCGCTTTATGGCGAAAAGGTCTGACATACCACCCACACCCCTAAGGATAGATATGACGCAAACAACGACAGAACTAAAGTCTTTAATCGTCCGAGAGTCAAAGGATCTGACAATCGCTCAAAAGCTCGCGCGCAGAGGATTACTCCGAGCGTTTTCGAACGCGCGTTATGGCCGTTTAACCATCGCTGATGGAGAAGACACGTTTGCGTTCGAAGGCAGTGAAGCAGGCCCTGAAGCCCACATAACTATTCTGGACCCACAAGCGTGGGCCGACGTTGCATTCCGAGGTTCAGTTGGGAGCGGTGAAGCCTACATGGGAGGATATTGGGTCACTAGCTCCCTCGATCAGGTGATTCGCTTCTTTGTGGCCAATAGCCACCTCACAGATCAACTGGAAAACGGCTTAACTCGAGTATTCCGCGCAATCCTTGCAACAGCACATTGGCTCAACAAAAATACAGTCAAAGGCTCGAAAAAGAACATCGAAGCACACTATGATCTTGGTAACCAACTGTTTGAGACCTTTCTTGATCCAACGTTGATGTATTCATCGGCGCTGTTTGCTGACGACACAACTAACCTACATGATGCGTCAATCGAAAAACTCGACCACATCTGCCGAAAGTTACAGCTTTCGTCAACCGATCATGTGCTTGAAATTGGGACTGGCTGGGGTGGTTTTGCAATCCATGCCGCTGAGAGTTATGGCTGTCAGGTTACCACGACCACAATTTCTGAAGAGCAGTATGAACATGCCATCCAGTTAATTCGAGAACGTGGTCTCAGCGATCGAATCACGGTCCTAAAAAAGGACTATCGGGATTTGACTGGGCAATATGACAAACTCGTATCGATCGAAATGATTGAAGCAGTTGGGCATCATTTTCTCGATACTTACGTCAATACTCTCTCTCAAAGACTGAAGCCTGACGGTCTTGCTCTGATTCAAGCAATTACAATTGTCGAGCAGCGGTACCAAATCGCTGTAAATAGTGTTGATTTTATTAAGCGCTACATTTTCCCTGGCGGCTTTATTCCATCGATTGGAAGCATTATGCAATCGGTTGGTCGAGCATCAGACCTGAGACTGCTCCATCTTGAAGACTTTGCGAGCCACTATGCAAGAACACTCGCGGCATGGCGGAAGCGCTTCACGGAAGAAAAGGATCGCATTTTAATGCTCGGATACGATGAGCGGTTTTGCCGAATGTGGGAATTTTATCTTGCATACTGCGAAGGTGGTTTTCATGAGCGACAATTGGGTCTGGCACAGCTCATCCTCGCGAAGCCGAAAGCGCGGCAAGAAGCACCAGTGATTCCACTAAGCCTCGCCTAATGTGGGCAATCATTCGCAACCTTGGTGTATTCCAAAGTTTATGGTTTCTATTAGTTCTTGGTGGCGACGCGTACGCTGTATTCGCTCTCGGATGGCTTCTGTTCCACTATGTGAGCTATAGCGACCCTCAAGAAAAGCGTCTGCTTCTGATCTACGCCGTGCTCGGCATCGTGATGGATAGTAGTTTAACCGCATTGGGTGTCTATCAATTCAGTGGTGACGCATGGCCGATACCACTCTGGCTTATCGCGCTGTGGTTAATTTTCCCAACTACGCTGTCGCATGGTTTGCGGTGGTGCTGGTCGGGAAAACCTTGGATAGTAATCGCTAGCGCTCTCGGAGCGGCTTTGACCTATGTGGGTGGCGCGACTCTTGGTAATCTCGAATTTCCGTTTGGCGAAAAGGTCACAGTGATCATCTTGACCGCTTGCTGGGTTCTATATTTTGGGCTTGTTCGTGTGATGACTTTACAGAAATCTTGAAGAGTACGTGCGGCGGCTTACGGTCGAAATCTACATCGATACTTTGCCAAGTGATATCTTCGACCGAATAACCATCGGAAACGGCGTCGTCAAGCGTAAAATTCCTAAAATTATTCGAAAAATAGATCACCCCACCAGGGGCAAGCCAGTGGGCGCACGCATCAATGAGTGCGCGATGATCGCGTTGGATATCAAGCGTTTGCCCAGTACTCTTGGTGTTCGAAAATGTTGGCGGATCAAGCAGTATCAGGTCAAAGTTTGCTTGCGGATCGACCTGCAACCAATCCAGAACGTTGGCTCGAATAAATTGATAGTGTTTTGGGTTGAGTCCATTTTTCTCAAAATTGCGATGAGCCCAAGTCAGATAGGTTTTCGACTTGTCGATACTTGTCACAGCCCGCGCAAAACCTTTAGCTGCAGCAATACTCAACGCTCCGGTATAACAGAACAAGTTGAGTACCCGTTGACCGCGACAAGATTCAAGAAGCTCCAGTCTCAACGGCCGATGGTCAAGAAACAAACCCACGTCGGTATAGCTAGTCAGATTCACTTCAAATCGCATACCATTTTCAACGACGTCAATATAGAGCGGTTCGGCGCGCCTTTCATATTGTGAGTTACCCGATTGCCGAAAGCGTTCCTTATAGACGACATGCCTGAAAGGGATACCTAAATGCTTCGGAACCCATTGCCGGACCAACTGCCGCCGATGGTTGGCTTTTTTCGGGTCAATCGTTTTTGGTGGTCGATATTCCTGAATATGTAAATAATCAGCGAATTGATCAATGACCACATTATATTCGGGTAAATCAGAATCATAGATTCGGTAGCAATTGATATTCCGATTTTTCAATAACTTAGATCGCGATTTGAGATTTTTTGAGAGGCGATTGAGTAATGGCAGTATGTCTTTGGGAGGATCAGTTTCGTGCTGACGATCAACCGCTTGGGGAGATACCCCTAAGCGGAACTTGGCAATATTGAGCCGAAGTCCTCCTGCTAGTATTTCCCATTTCTTATCTGCGCGTAATCCGAGCGCTTGAATCAACTCCTTTTCTGAGGTCACTAAACCGAGCTGAGCATTCTGAAATACCTTACAACGATTTCCAAGAGTTCGGTACAAGCTAACCAGATCATCATTTCGACCCAATCGAGTGCCGTAAGGAGGATTAGCCAGAATCCAGACTATTTCTGCATTCGTGATTTGAGCTATAGCTGGTGACAAAGATTCAATATCGCTGACTTCAACAGAAATTCGGTCAGACAGTCCTGCGCGCTCGATATTGGCCCGTGCACGATCGACCGCCTCAGCATTAATATCAAATCCCAGAAAACGTGTCGGGGTTTGAATTTCGTTAAATCTTGTAGTGGTAACTAAATCAGTCCAAGAAATCATTTCTAATCCTGTCCAACGAGATAGTTGGTTTACAAGCCGCTGTCTTTGTGGCGCAATCTGATTCAAACGCATACAGGCCTCAATCAGGATCGTTCCACTGCCACAGCAAGGATCGATAATCACAGATGGTGGATGCTGGTCGATCTTCAACCGCGCCAGCATAACTTGGGCAAGTGTTTCCCGTAGAGGTGCCTCGCCCCCAACGGTTCTGTAGCCACGCTGATTGAGTGGCGCACGGTTTAAATTGATTCCGATATCAACCTGTCCACGACCAAACCGGATCGCAAGGCGTAACGCTGGGTCTTCTGAGTCATATTCTGGTCGTGAGCGCTTGGCTAACGTGGCTTGATCACGAATTGCATCCATCACTAATTGACCAGCGAAACGCGTATTTTTTAACCAACTGACTTTGCCGGTGATATCTACCCGAATAGTCTCCGCTGCATGAAGATGTGCATTCCAGTTAATCGTTCTCAGTAACCCCCGAAATTGGTCCACTGTTATCGCCTCTCCACGTGCCAACAACCAAACAACACGATCTCCGACTCGTGTCATCAAAAGCATTCGATATGCATCGTGAAGCGAACCGGTCGCAGTGACCCATCCGAGCTGGCGACCTTTGACTTCAAGGCCAAGTGCCTGAACCTCGTCAGCAACTAAATCATCTGTGGCAAGAAGAGTTCCAATTGCAAAAACACCTGTGCTATTTTCATTGTCGTGGTTCATTAGCAATCACAAGTGGCAACCAAAGATAAGGGGTCGGTTTTAGACGCCGACTCCGAGGAGATCACAGTTGATGAAAACGATAAAACGTAGCTTAATTGACCGTTTCTATAATCGCGGTTACCGCGCTGGTATTGGTGGTAAATCAAGGGAACTTTGCCCTGCCTTAGCCGGCTCGGGTCGCGATGCCTGGCTCTCAGGTTGGCGAGATGGTCGAGCTGCTTCTTGGGACGGCCTAACCGGCGTGTCCGGGATTCATTGTGACCCAGAAATCGCTTCATAACGATGCAACGTGCCACGTCCTCACAAGGGACGTGGTTGAAGTGCTCTTGTCTCATCGGGTCATCCTAATTGCGGCTCGTACTAAACCTGGACCTCGATAAATCAACCCTGTATAGACCTGAACAAGGGTAGCACCGAGCTCTAATCGTCTTTGCGCATCCTCTCCAGACATTACTCCACCAACTGAAATGACAGGCAGTGTCGTCTCAAGAGTATCTATTGCAATTCTCAAACAATGCTCGGCTTTGGTCGTCAACGGTGCCCCAGACAGACCCCCAGATTCCACCCGAAAATTGCTTCTCAGTCCCTCTCGGCCAAGAGTGGTATTAGTCAAAATCACACCATCCACTTGAGTCCTTTTGAGCGCTTCAAGCACTTGAATTAAATCTTTATTATCAAAGTCGGGCGGGAGTTTAACAAATACAGGTAAGTAGTGGCCCCTCCGATTGTTTAGATCAGTCCGCGCCTCCAGTACAGGCGCCACCACACCTAAAATTTTTCTGGCTTCCGCTAAATCACGTAGCCTAGGCGTATTAGGACTCGATACATTGATCGTGATGTAGTCGCATACCGTCGCAACCTTTTGAATACAGGTGACATAGTCGAGATGCGCATCTTCATTCGACGTATCTTTATTCTTTCCGATATTAACGCCAATAATTCCTTGATAGGGATGCTCCTGCAATCGCTCAACGAGCGCGTCGATCCCGTGATTATTAAAACCAAATCGATTGATCAAACCAGCATCTTCTTCAAGTCGAAATAAACGAGGCTTCGGATTACCGGACTGGGGACGAGGGGTCACTGTGCCCACTTCAAGATGACCAAAGCCAAGACGAGAAAAACCAGAAATGGCCACCCCGTCTTTATCAAGACCCGCTGCCAATCCAATTGCATTCTTGAATTGCAATCCGGCGATCTCACAAGGCCGACCTTCCTCAGGAACTGAGGGTCCGAGGCATTGACCGAGTGCTTTTAGGGAATTGATCGTCAGATCGTGTGCCAACTCTGGATTAATCCGAAATAGTGCAGGCTTGATTAGTGAATACACAACAACTCCCCGGTTGGAAGGCTCGCTATGGTATCGAACCTTCCGGTCGAGAGCCATGAAATCCGGTTAAGTAAGAGTTGTTTGCTCATCATCCAAGTGAAAGGAATCTTTTGAGACGAGTGACCAATATGTTCTGAGACGCGGATCCTCGATCACACCCTCTCCTGTCAATAATGCACCATCAGAGACGCGTGGATAAATCTGATCAGCAAGTTTGATTTGACTCGCCGATAGACGTCTGACGATATGACGCCGGTTTAAGTCTTTTGGATGAGGAATTCCAGCTGCTCCCAGCAATTCGGCAACTGCCTCGAGGGTGTGCTTATGGAAGTTTCGTACTCGTTCAGCACGCGATGGAATATCAATGGCTCGATACCGCTGAGGATCCATAGTTGTGATTCCTGTCGGACAATGCCCTGAACCACAATCTTTCGCTTGGATACATCCAAGAGCAAACATAAATGGCCGCGCCATATTGCACCAGTCAGCGCCTAAGGCACAGACACGCGTAATGTCGTATGCGCTCACAATCTTTGCAGACGCTCCAATTTTAACCCGCTCTCTTAAGCCGGCTCCACGTAGCGCATTATCGACGAAAACGATCGCATCTCGAAGTGGTGATCCTATATGGTCAGAAAATTCAGTAGGAGCGGCCCCTGTCCCACCCTCGGAGCCATCAATCGTTATGAAATCGAGCACCTCTCCAGTTTCAACCATCGCTTTTACCAAAGCTACAAACTCCCACGGATGACCGATACAGAGCTTGACGCCAACGGGTTTACCGCCAGACAGTGTTTTCAAACGTCTACTGAACTCAAGAAGCCCTATGGGTGTTGAAAATTCGGCATGACTCGCTGGCGACTCACACGTTTGGCCGACTGGGATTCCCCGCGTCCGCGCAATTTCTTCAGTCACTTTTGGCGCAGGCAACACACCACCGTGCCCGGGCTTAGCACCTTGGCTTAGCTTAATCTCGATCATTTTGACTTGAGTTGAAGCCACGTTTTGTTTAAATAATTCTGTGTCAAAGCAACCTTCAGGGGTGCGGCAGCCGAAATAACCGGTTGAAATCTGCCAGATCAAATCTCCACCGCCAGATGCGTGATAACGAGACAACGATCCTTCTCCCGTATTCTGTGCAAATCCACCGAGTTGAGCCCCTTGACTCAGCGCTTGCACAGCAGGCGGGGATAATGCGCCAAATGACATACCAGAAATATTTAATAAAGACATCGAATACGTGAGATCTTTACCAGGAACACCGACTTCCGTTCGAAAATCATGGTCAGTAATTTTGATCGGATTAACTGAGTGATTCAGCCAATTGAAATCCTCCTCGTATACAGCCTTTTCTGTTCCGAACGATCGCTTTGCTTGGTTATTCTTTGCACGCTGATAAACCATCGCCCGCTGGTTTCGTGAATATGGCGTTTCATCGGTATCTGACTCCCAAAAGTACTGACGCAATTCAGGTCGAATACTTTCCAACAGGTAGCGTAAACGACCCATTAGTGGATAATTTGCGCGAACTGGATGCGTACTCTTGAAGTAATCTCGGCAACCTAAAATCGCAAAGAAACCAAATACCACTGTCGGCCAGATCATGTGTGACGACAGCAAGATTCCCAGAGCCGATAACATTGTCAAACCGCATATCGCTGCCCAAATAGCGTAACGACCGAATAAAATTTCTTTCAAAAGCATTTCTAATCTACTGATTTACTGACAATTTCATACAAATCTTTCGACAAGTCTTCAGCAACCATCCGGCGTAACTCTGCTTTCATTTGTTCTTGGAATGTTGACTCGAAGCGGCCCCATTGGCACAACGGCATCACCAATCGAGATGCGATCTGTGGATTCATCCCATCCAGTTTCAAAACGGAGTCAGCTAACAAACGATAACCATCAGGCGTATGAAATGCTTTGATGTTTCGATTGGCAAATGCTCCCAGGACGGATCTCACGCGGTTTGGGTTTGTCCAAGCGAATCGCGCATGCAATGTCAGCGCTTTGATGCGATCAATTGTCGCCGTATTTTCGTTAACCGCCTCCGTGGATAACCATAAATCGAGCACTTCATCTGCCTCCGCGCGATCGATGAAGCGTTGTGAGAGTTGCTGCGAAACGTACTCACTCGCGTCGCCACGACCGATCCGGTATGCCGCATAGCGTTCTGTCAAATTCGAAGCATGTGCTTCAATGTCGAGAACCAAATTATCGATGGGCTCCACCTTCGCCATATAACTAAGTGCTGTTATCGCTAATGACCGATGACCAATCGCTTCAGCAGTGGGTTGATAGGGCCCATCGACTCGCATCGTCTCGAATAGCCTGCGCCACATCGACGATCCAGCTAAAGCGATCCGTAGCCTTAGACGTTTACGGGCCTCCAGGATTTTTTGCGGATCTGCAGGCTGTAATGCATCCCAGAGAATGTTGTCTTGCGGCAGTGTCAGCATTTCAGAAAGACACGCCGGGTCCGAGATGGTGCTTGGATCTTGAATCAAATCACGAATCAACTGTTGCAATGACTGGTCGAGGCCTGCCTCAGGGGTCTGAAGAAACACCTGAATCGCGTGCATGTACAACTCTTGAATTGCGTCCCATCGATTGACACCATCATCATCGAAACGCGCAAGTGCGATAAGGTCGCTCGTCTGACGATCCATCTCTAACTTCACTGGTGCAGACAAGCCCCTTAATATTGAGACCACCGGACGAGCCGATACCCCAGCACAAGTAATTGAAGCGACTTCTTCGGTCAATTCCAACAAAGTATCAGGAACAAGCACCTCACCAGTTTGGCGATCAATCACTTGATACCTGACGGGTATCGTATACGGCTTGTGGGAATCCTCGCTTGCGATGACAGGTGACTTCTGAGCCAATTGGATTCGTAAGGTCTCAGTTTCTGGGTTGTACTCAATATCAACACACACTCTTGGTGTACCGGGTTGCTGGTACCATCGCATAAATTGGCCGAAGTTTCGCCCCGAAACTTCGGCCATTGCGTCGACAAATTCGTTAATCGTTACCGCTTGTCCATCATGCCGATGAAAATAAAGATCGCTCCCTTTTCGGAAGAGTTCTGATCCGAGAAGAGTGTGAATCATACGTACAACTTCAGCACCCTTTTCGTAGATTGTCAGGGTATAAAAATTAGAGATTTCTTGATACTCAGATGGCTGCACTGGATGCGCCGTTGGACCCGAGTCTTCGGTAAATTGCGCGCTACGAAGAAAGTTCACGTCTTGAATGCGTTTGACAGCGCGTGAATTGGTATCCGCACTGAACTCACTGTCTCTAAATACCGTAAATCCCTCTTTGAGACTCAACTGAAACCAGTCACGGCAGGTCACGCGATTCCCAGACCAGTTGTGGAAATACTCATGGGCGACGATTGCTTCAATTCGCTGAAAAGCCTGATCAGTGGCAGCATCAGCGTTTGCAAGCACACAACTTGAGTTGAAAATATTGAGGCCTTTGTTTTCCATGGCGCCCATATTGAAGTGGCTTACGGCAACAATCATGAAAATGTCAAGGTCATACTCGCGACCATACACTGTTTCATCCCAGGCCATTGCGCGTTTCAGGCTCGCTAGTGCGTAATCGACTCGATCCAAGTCTTTTGGTTCAACATAAATCCGTAGATCGATGCAACGGCCGGACATTGTTACAAACTCATCGTGCTTAACCGCGAGGTCGCCACCAACCAGCGCAAATAGATAACAAGGTTTGGGGAATGGATCATGCCAAACCACCTCGCGTCGGCCGTCAGGCAACAGGTGATCGCTGACAGGATTACCGTTCGATAATAAAACAGAGTAACTCGCATCCGAGATGATCCGTGTTTTGAAAATACTCATGACATCTGGACGATCTGGATAATATGTAATACGTCGAAAACCCTCAGCCTCGCACTGCGTGCAAAACATCCCGTTCGACAAATATAAACCCTCAAGCGCGGTATTCGCCTCAGGATTGATCTCAGTTTCGATTTCAAGATGAAACTCATCCGGTACCTGACGAATCAATAATGTCTCATCGATTTCCACCAACCGATTGGTTTCAATCTCAACTCCATCAATTTTGATCGAGATCCGATTGAGGTTCTTGCCATTAAGCTCGAGCGCATGCTGACCACTCACAATCCGACGCACGATCGACGACTGGGTCACTCGAGTGCGCGTCGGATCGAGCTCAAACGACAGATCTACGGAATCGATTGCAAAAGGGAACATTTCATAATCGACGAGGCGCGTGATTGATGGCGCAGAATTCATGGCGCGTGAGTCAGTCATGGTCAATATCCTTGGACAGAATGATGTCAGAAGTGTCGTCCATAATGCCAGAAGTCTGCTTTTTTCGATGAATAAAACCGGTTCTCTCTTCCTGGGGGAGTTTCATTGCGTCGTAAAGGATCGTCGCCTCAATCATCAGTTCTTTCTGTTCATTCGATACAACTTGACCATCTGGAAATTTTCCTAACTCGATCGCCTGCTTAAGATCATTAACCATCGAGGGAGTGAGCGATTCGACCAATTCATTCACTGTATTCATTCGTCATCCTGCTGAGATTCGATACGCCCACCCCATTGCAGTTTCGATCGGCACACGTCGTAATATGAGTAACCCGGCGGATGCAGCAAAGTTAACTTCTCTTCTGACTGCCGGATCACAATTTGATCACCTAACAGCAATAAGATGTGCGTTTGCCCATCACAACTCACTTGAGGCATGGCTTGATGTTTTTCCGTCACTGTCACCGACACAACACAACTGGCAGGAACGACAATCGGACGCGCATTCAATGTATGAGGGAACATAGGGACGAGGACGAGCGCATCAACCTTCGGATGCATGATCGGGCCACCCGCTGATAATGCATACGCCGTCGAACCGGTTGGCGTTGAAACGATCAACCCATCAGAACGGCTGGAATACACGAATTGTCCGTCGATAAAGAGATCGAATCCAAGCATCCGTGCGCTTTGACCTTTATGCAGGACGACGTCGTTCAGCGCTGTCGCCCGTGCAATGATTTGATCTTCCCGAATGACTTCGACCGCATTGAGCCGTCTCTTCTCTTCTGTGAATTGACCCTGTATGGCCTGACCAACCTTGTCAATCGCTTCCGATGGTCGAATATCTGTGAGAAAACCCAGATTTCCACGATTAATACCCAAAACTGGCGTATCAAATTGAGCGAGAGCACGGCTCGCGCCGAGCAGGCTTCCATCTCCTCCGACAACAATCGCCAATTCTACTTTTTGCCCAATATGATCGAGTGCGCAATGCGGCAGATCTGAGAATTCACCAACATCAGCGATTTCATCCTCAATCCAGATTTCGAGCGAA
The DNA here is from genome assembly GCA_902558075.1 of uncultured Litorivicinus sp. Classification (GTDB taxonomy): domain Bacteria; phylum Pseudomonadota; class Gammaproteobacteria; order Pseudomonadales; family Litorivicinaceae; genus HIMB30. The sequence goes on from CACECO010000007.1 coordinate 39,593, forward strand.
TGCTGTCTCAAGAAGTCGACTAATCGTGCTATCGTTTCGACTGCTTGTTGATGGCCCGCACGACCAATCAGTGCGACACGTTTAAACTTATTCACCAATCATCCCTGGAAGCTCAATGCCCACCTTGCCCATGTTTTCAGATCCAAATCATCCGGATGCGATCGAGCGCCAACTGCAATGGCTGCTTGAAGCAAAACCGATCTGGTCGTCTGATACAGATCCTGATTGTGTGCCACTGAAGAAAATTTGCAACGGCTCAATGATAGAAATCGCCAAGAATTTATCAAATGAATGGTCCTGGCACGGTTCACCAAAGCGTTTGGGGCGACGATTCGAGAGTTTATTAACTGCACTGTTTGAACAGAGTGAACAGGTGAAGCTTCTCGGCCATGGAATTGTAGTTAAAGATCAGAAACAAACCATTGGGGAGTTGGATTATCTCATTGAATTACCTGATCGAATTATTCATCTTGAAGTTGCAATTAAGTTCTACGCAGGGATCGGAAGCTCGATCGACCGAGTTAACCGGTTTGCTTGGGTCGGTCCGAGTTGCCAGGATCGTTTGGATCTCAAGATCAATCATCTGAGAAATCATCAATTACCGTTAAGTCAAACCGCACTAGGCCAACGGTCGATTGCTGATGGAGGTTTAGTTAAACCTGATGCAACGCTTGGATTGATCTTTGGTTACCTGATTGAACCGTGGTCGGATGTCGGGCACCTACCTAACGGGATTCACACATCAAATCCCGCTTACTGGACCACTCACAAAGACGCAAATGCTGCAATGCGTCATGTGAGTAGACCCTATTCGACAGATTATGGTTGGACTCACTTAGACCGTGGCCATTGGATTGCACCATATTTTGGTCAGGCGAATTTACCGCTTATTGTTAAATCGCTGGACAAGCCAGCTCAGGCCGATTGTTATGCACTCACCTCACGGCGGGCGCCATCGGTCGAAAAGTTACGGCTATTTGTGATGCATGACGATTATACGAATAAAGCAAGCGAAGCGATGCAGAGAGCCAATGGCCGCTAGCGATTATTGTCTTGGGTGGATCTCCATACAATATCTCACCTCGCGAAACGCTTTCTCCGAATTTTCTTTGGTGATGCGATAGTTTCCCCATTCATTTTTCGTCAATGAGAGTTTTGCTTCACCTGCACCATCGAACCTTTGAAAATAAAGGATCAGATCTGCCTCACACTCTGACCGCATGCCATACACGCCTGATCCAATTCTCCCAGTCGACGGCGCAACTGTTCCCCGAAACACTGGATCAATGCCCAACACAACAATTATCGTTATCCACATACACTTCTACCAAACCAGTTAGGATACCGGAAACCTTCCGAAACGCCGACGCTATCCCAAAGTGGGCATCGAAATAACTCAAAGCATTCAACATCGATTTAGGTAACACTGGTCAGTCCTCCGAACTGTAACTCGACCATTTTCGCGTAAGTCGTATTACGGGCCATAAGCTCACTATGTTTCCCCACGTCAAGGATTTTACCGGAATTCAAAACCACTATTTTATCGGCCTGACGAATTGTCGCGAGCCGATGCGCAATGACCAACGTGGTTCTGTTTTTTTGTAATGCATTTAATGCAGATTGCACTAAGCGCTCGCTTTCAGCATCCAAAGCGCTTGTCGCCTCATCAAGTAGCAAAATCGCAGGATCTGCAAGAATTGCACGAGCGATTGCAATGCGCTGCTTTTGACCACCAGATATCCTGGTTCCTTTCTCTCCCAAAAAAGTATCGTATCCATCGGGGAGTTGATCGATGAAATCATGAGCCAAACCTGCTTTGGCCGCTTCAACGATTTGAACATCGGATGCGTTTGGACGACCAAACCGAATATTTGACTCCACGCTATCTCCAAAGATCACACAATCCTGAGGCACCAATGCCATCAGGGATCTAACGGTCTTTGGGTCTGCAAGGTTAATATCGACCTCATCAATGTAAATCCGACCTGACTGCGGGTCATAAAATCTGAGCAACAGCTGAAAGATGGTACTTTTTCCAGCACCTGAGGGACCGACGAATGCAACATGTTCTCCTGGCTCAATATCCAGAGAAAACTGTTTAACCGCAAACTCGTCGTGTCGCGAGGGATAACTGAAATCCACCTGTTCAAAACGAACTGCTCCGCGGGCCGGGCTCGGGAATGCGAGAGGTATTTCAGGTATTCGGATATTCGATTGTATGTTCAGTAACTCCGTCAGTCGCTCCATCGCGCCGGCCGCTCTTTGGACCTCACCCCAAACCTCACTCAATGATCCAGCAGCAACGCCAACCAGCATTGCATACAAAACGAATTGACCAAGTTCACCGCCCGATAAGTTTCCCACCAGGACTTCTTTGGCGCCTAACCATAAAACAAAGATTAATGCGCCAAATATGCTCACTGTCCCAACTGTCGTCAATAGTGCTCGTACTCGAATCCTGCGCACAGCTGTTCTGAAACTTGTCTGAATAGAAGCCGAGAATCGCTCGATTTCAAGATGTTCCGCAGTGAACGACTGAATTGTCTGTGTGTTCCCAAGAATTTCAGCAGCTTGACCACTGGCATCTGCGATTCGGTCCTGACTATCTCGAGAGAGCTTCCTTAGCCATCGGCCAACCAGCATGATTGGCAGAACGACCAATGGAAAAATCAACAACAGAACGCCTAGTAACTGCATGCTGGTAAAACCCAACAATACTAAACCACCGATCAACTGAATCGATGACCGAAGGAAAATTGAAATCGTTACACCAGAAACCGATTGAATGAGGGTGGTATCGGTCGTAAGACGCGATAATACTTCCCCAATTTTGGTCGTTTCAAAAAATACAGGGTCCATATAAATCACATGTGCGAAAACCTTACTCCGCAGGTCAGCGACAACCCTCTCGCCAAGCCAATTCACGAAATACGCGCGCATCGCCCCAAAAAACCCGATGACCAAAACGAAAAACAGCAAGATGAAAAAATAACGATCGATATTTGCAGCATCGTCAACAGAAAACCCATGATCAATGACGTTTCGGACAGCGATTGGCATAGCCAGTAATGCGGCTGAAGACACAAGGAGCGAAAGGATTGCTGCAGCCAAGGTGCCTTTATAAGACGCTATAAAGGGAATCAGCGAACCTAATGGCTGGATAGAATTCGCTTTAGGTCGGTTCTCTAAGGTGATTCTATTCATAATCAATCAAGAGGCCACGTCCGATGGTTGGGCGAAAATTGTCCAGATTGAAATTAAGGTAGTCTATCCAGTTCAACTAGTAAAAGAACACTCTCTTATGGGCAGTCAATTCGGTCTGAGGTAATGTAACGGCTGAGCTCCATTAATGCCGAGGTCTCGAAGGACCCAAATGGCGGAGCGGACGGGACTCGAACCCGCGACCCCCGGCGTGACAGGCCGGTATTCTAACCAACTGAACTACCGCTCCGTGCGATCCATCGCTGTATATTTTGGTGGGTGGAGAGGGGCTCGAACCCCCGACCCTCGCCTTGTAAGGGCGATGCTCTTCCAACTGAGCTATCCACCCGACAGCAACGATGGAGGCGGATAATACTGTCTCTAGAAACGGTGTCAACAGATTTTCTTGCTTATATGACATACGCCTCTACAATGGCGGGCCTAATTCACAACTCGTGTGACTCAACGCTATGCGCTTATCGGACTTAAATATTGATGACTATCAGGTGGTTATTACTCCAACTGACCTAAGAAAAGAACTTCCACTGCCCGAACCGGTACGTGATTTAGTCGCTCAATCACGTCAAACCGTGAAGAACATTTTAGACGGCAAAGATGATCGGCTATTTGCGGTTGTCGGCCCTTGTTCGATTCACGATACCGATCTGGCGCTCGAATACGGCAAGCGGTTAAAAGCGTTAGCGGATCAAGTGAGCGATCACATCGTGATTATTATGCGAGTCTATTTTGAAAAACCACGAACTACTGTTGGTTGGAAAGGCTTAATTAATGACCCACATTTGAACGGAAGCTTTGATATCGAAACCGGATTACGAAAAGCACGCAACTTGCTGATTAAGCTGTCAGAGATCGGTCTTCCGCTTGCAACTGAAGCGCTTGATCCGATCTCCCCACAATATTTGCAAGATACGATCACGTGGACTGCAATTGGTGCTCGAACTACAGAATCACAAACACACCGCGAGATGAGTTCAGGTCTTTCGTCGCCCGTTGGGTTTAAGAATGGCACCGACGGTTCACTGGATGTTGCAGTCAACGCAATGAAGTCTGTGGTCAGCAGACATGCTTTCCTAGGCATTAATCCCAAAGGTCAGGTCGCGATCACGAAGACGATGGGTAACCAGTACGGACATGTCGTGCTTCGTGGTGGTGGCGGTAAACCAAACTACGACTCAGTCAGCATTGCTCTCTGTGAGCAAGCACTTGAGAAAGCGGGGTTGCCAACAAACATTGTGGTCGACTGCTCACATGCAAATTCAAACAAGGATCATAACGTACAGCCACTGGTCCTTGATGACGTCGCGCACCAGATCAAGGATGGAAACCGCTCAATTTGTGGCGTTATGATCGAATCAAACATCAATGAAGGGAATCAGAGCATTCCGGATGACCTGTCTCAGCTGAAATATGGTGTTTCGGTGACCGACGCATGCATTAGCTGGGAATCGACAGAAAAGTCGCTGAACAAAGTGGCTGATACCCTGTCGGGCTATCTCAAGAACCGCAGAAGTTAATTAAAGAGCCGGGCTCGCACCCGGCATCAAGAATTCAACATCTGAGGTGTGTGCCGCCTGCATCATCTGCAGCGCGGTCTGTTTCACAGGCTTACCGCCAAATATGACATCATGAAGTGCGCTCAAAATGGGCATTGAGATATCGTCTTTACCGCACTGCTGATAGACCAATCTGAGCGTATTCACCCCTTCAGCAACCTGACCAAGGACTGCTTCAGCCTCTTCAAGCGAAAATCCCTCAGCCAGAGCGCGCCCAACGCGAAAATTTCGTGACAGTGGTGATACGCTGGTTACATATAAATCTCCGACGCCAGCAAGACCCAAGAAACTCAGGGGATTCCCCCCCATGTGGGCCGATAGTCGGGACATCTCAGCGAGCGCACGTGTGATCAGGAGCGCCTTGGTGTTTTGACCAACATCGAGGCCATCAGCAAGCCCTGCGGCGATGGCATATATGTTCTTCAACGCACCACCCAGCTCAACACTGATCAAATCTTCGGAGCTGTAGAGACGAAGATATTTCGTAGCAAACGCATCACGGGCCAACTGTCGAACCTCTGAAGACTCGCTCGCTACGACTGATGCGGTCAGATGACGTTGCGCAATTTCATGAGCTAAATTTGGCCCCGATAACACTCCAACTGGAAAATTAGGCAAGCGCTCACTAAGCACCTGACTCATCAATTTAAATCCATCTGCTCGAATACCTTTAGTGGTGGATAGAAGTGGTACACCAGGATCTATAACATGTGCCAATTCCTGACAGATAGCATCCATCGAACTCGAGGGTACGGATAAAAGAACAAGATCTGCCCCCGATATGACGGCTGACAAATTATTTGATGCGAGTATTGACGCGTGAAGCTCAAGATCAGGGTGATACCGCGGATTACGATGCAACGTATTGATTGAATGCACCATTTCTTCACGACGTGCGTACATTTTGACGTCGCACTCGTTGTGGGCGGCGATGTCTGCGAGAACGGTACCGAAGCTTCCCGCTCCGATTATAGCTACCTGCATGCGAAATCCCTAGGAACTACAGCTGAGATGATACGGAGCGGTCTGATCAGGAGGCGTGCGCCCCAGTTCGATCGCGATTTGACATGGCTCGTTGAGTCCTCGATGGATCGCCTGACGAATTGACTGAACCAACGATTCTTCTCCTCGCTCTGTCCGCTGAATAACTTGATCAAGTAACCAATGACTCAACATCCAGACCGGCGCTTTTTGGCGCGCTTCTGAAAGAAACGACCGATCCAACATTTCAGACCACCTCACACGAAGTTGATCGAGCTGCGCTAGCCCCTCGGACGACTTGGAAAGACCGCTGAACGAATCATCAAACATAGATGCGAACATTTCCGGATAAAACATACAAGACCCTGACCAGTAGTCTTTAAGACTATTAACGAGTTCTGGAAGCTCCTCATGGGTCGGATCAATTGCAAGCCGACTCGCCATTTCTGCCCAGTAGTACTCTCGGTATTTGTCTGGAAATTCATCCAACAAAGCACGTAACGTCTCCACAGGCACAAACGGAGTTAAGGTTTCCGCCAAACATCCTAAATTCCAGTGCATCACTCGTGGCTGTTGACCATAAGCGTATCGACCATGTTGGTCTGTATGGTTAATGACATAATAATCACGATAAGCCATCAAGAACCCATAAGGTCCGTAATCTAGGGTCTCACCCGATAAGGCGGTATTGTCTGTATTCATCACACCATGAACAAACCCAACCGCCATCCATTTTGCAACAAGCTTCGCTGAGCGATCGATATAGCGCCCAAACACCTCTTCGAATCGACTGGATAATCCCTCCAAATCCCGATCCAACTGAATAATCGCAAATTCAATCAATTCGCCAAGCGCTTGATACGACTTGTGATGATAGAAGTGCTCAAAATGACCAATCCTCAAATGGCTCTTCGCAAGACGAGTCAAAGTTGCGCCACGCTCGAGAATTTCTCTCTGAACCGGAGTATCTGAAGCAATCAGTGTCAACGCGCGCGTCGTCGGTAGCCCAAGTGCGTGCATATATTCAGAGCCCAAATATTCACGAATCGCACTTCTTAGAACTGATCGCCCGTCGCCAAATCGTGAATATGGTGTTTTTCCAGCACCCTTGAGGTGCCATTCAAACCCAGCGCATTCACCGAGGTATAGCCCTCGTCCATCACCTAATTGGCCCGCCCATTGGCCAAACTGGTGACCACTGTAGACCTGTGCGATGGGGTCCCATCCATCAAGAGGAGAGCCACCTGCAAATGCCTCGAGAGTTTGTGGGTTCTCAATATCAAGTCGGAGTCCCATTTCTTCGAGTAGATCCTCGTTGATATCGATCCATCTCGGATTCGACAAAGCCGATGGAGACACCTTTGCATAAAAGATGTCTTCACTCAGCATCGTGAACGGAGAGGACCAGTTAAGCGGCTGTCTCGCCATGCGATCCATCTAAGAGAGATTCAGGGGCCTGCTCACAGGGAAGTTGACGACCGATAAACTCTTCGATTTCGGGAAGCAAAAATGAGTCGTCCTCACAAGCAAAGCTGATGGACGTCCCTTCGCTTCCTGCCCGACCGGTCCGCCCAATTCGATGCACATAATCTTCCGGATCTTCAGGTAGCGTGTAATTGATAACATGGCCGACACCATCAATATGGATACCTCGCCCTGCGACATCAGTTGCGACCAAGATCCGTATTTTACCCTCTTTAAAGCGATCAAGGGTTTGGATTCGCTTGCGTTGTGGTACCTCGCCACTTAGTAGTGCTGCGTCGATCCCGTCTTTGATCAGTCGATCGACAAGATCTCTGCATAGATCTCGACGGTTCGCGAACACCATGACTTTATGAAGATCACGCGAGTTAATCACATTCTTAAGTAGTTGGTACTTCGTCTCAGCCGTGGTGATGTATACGATCTGCTCGACCGTTTCTGTCGTGACTTGTTCAGGCTCAATTTCGATTCGAGTTGGCTCGAAGGTCCAACGATCAGACAGTTCAATAATTTGCGGAGTAAAGGTCGCAGAAAATAGAAGGGTTTGACGTAGTTCTTTCCTCGGACAAGCGCGAACAATCCGACGCACATCTGGCATAAATCCCATATCCAACATGCGATCAGCTTCGTCCAACACCAAAACCTCAATTTTACGTAAATTGATTTCATTCTGGCCAAGGAAATCGATCAATCGACCAGGCGTTGCAACCATTATATCGCAAGCTGATTGCCTCAGGTCGTCGCGCTGTTTTTGATAATCCATGCCGCCGACAATGGAAACTACCAACAATCGCGAATATCTGCACAAGTTTTCCGCATCTTTCGCTATTTGCACTACAAGCTCTCGCGTCGGTGCGAGAATCAGTGCACGAGGAGTACCCGTCCGCCGCTTGCCATCGATGGGTTCTCTTAAAAATGTATCTATGATCGAAATAAGGAAAGCAGCAGTTTTACCTGTTCCTGTCTGCGCCTTTGCAACAATATCCTCACCATCCAATACAACTGGCAACGATTCGCTTTGGATTGGACTTGCATACCGAAATCCAAGATCTGCGATTGCATGCATCAAGGCTTTTGGTAAACCCAGGTCATGAAACCGTGTTTTACCCTCTTCTGGTGCAACACTAAAGGATTTCAAATCCCATGTGGTATTTGTGTCAGTCATGCTCCCTCGCAACTTGTGGTGGAAATAACAAGTCTACACGAGGGATCAATCGCGGTGTAAATTAACGTTCGATGGCGAGAGCAACTCCCTGACCACCCCCGATACACAATGTCGCGAGACCTTTCTTCGCATCTCGCTTGATCATTTCGTGAATTAAGCTCACAAATACGCGACACCCCGATGCTCCGATCGGGTGACCGATTGCAATTGCTCCACCATTAACGTTAACTTTCGAGGTGTCCCAACCGAGGCCCTTATTGACCCCAATCGCCTGGGCTGCGAATGCTTCATTGGCCTCCACAAGATCAAGCTCCTCATGCGTCCACCCTGCTTTTTTAAGGCACTGCTCAGTGGCTGGAATCGGACCTGTCCCCATGATCTCCGGATCAACGCCTGCAGACGCATAGGCTTTCACTTTCGCAAGGATCGGAAGGCCTAGCGCTTCGGCCTTCTCGACTGTCATCAACATGACGGCAGCAGCGCCATCGTTGATGCCTGATGCGTTCCCGGCAGTCACGGTACCCTCTTTTTCAAAGGCTGGACGTAGTTCGCTGAGAGCCTCAGCTGTTACTCCATCACGAATGAACTCATCAACTTTAAACTCAACTGGATCCTTCTTACGCTGAGGAACTATCACTGGAACGATTTCATCGTCAAACCGACCCTCTGAACGCGCTTTCGACGCCTTGGACTGAGACGCTGCAGCGAATTCATCTTGCTCTTTACGCGATATGCCATACTTCCTGGCCACATTCTCCGCAGTCATCCCCATGTGATAACCGCCAAAGGTATCAGTCAGTCCATCCTTTAGCATAGTGTCGACAAGAGATGCATTTCCCATGCGGACACCATCACGAGAGCCAAGTAGCACATGACTGGATCTACTCATATTCTCCTGGCCACCTGCAATAACCACTTCGGCATCACCTAAAAGGATTGCCTGCACACCTAGACTCACTGCCTTTAAACCAGAACCACAGACTTTATTGATTGTCATAGCCGGGCAAGTCTCTGGCAGACCTCCGTTAATCGCTGCTTTGCGTGCTGGATTTTGTCCTTGACCAGCGGTCAGAACTTGGCCAAGAATCACCTCAGAGACCTCATCCACAGATAAACCGGTATCTGCAAGTACGTGACGGATTACAGTTGCCCCTAATTCGTCTGCTGATACCGATGCAAGCGATCCAGCAAAATTCCCAACAGCCGTTCGTTTGGCGGCAACAATCGCAACTTGTGACATAGGACTTATTCCTCAATGAATTGAAACGCAGGCAGTTCTTTTAACAGGCTTTGGCCCCAACGGGTATTCACTAAACGGCGATCAAGCATCGTCACCTGACCCGTATCTGTTTCAGAGCGTATCAAACGGCCGACTGCTTGCCGTAATCGAATCGTTGCAGATGGCAGCGATAATTCATTAAACGGATCGCGACCCTGTCTTTTAATATATTCCGCCAATGTCGCCTCTCGAGGATCATCAGGTGGCTGGAATGGCAACCGCGTAATCACAACCTCATTCGCTAAATCACCAGGCAAATCAATTCCTTCTGCCATACTTTGCAAGCCAAATATAATTGATATCGTCCCTTGGTTGCGGCGCTTTGCATGCTCTTGGAGAAGAAGTGCCAAAGGCTTTTGACCCTGAACCAAGGTGACTTTTCGAACAGCCTCTTCTAATAACTCTTCGACTTGAAAACAGAGGCGCCAGCTTGTGAACAGCACGAGAATTCCGATTTGGTCTTTTATGCGTGTCTTTAAATATCGCGCAATACGTTCAGCATGCGCTTGATCATCGCGTGGGTCACCTGAGCACTTTGGGATCACCAAACGCCCCTGCGACTGATAATGGAATGCACCATCGACAATCAATCCAGAATTGACGGGAACACCCAAGGTTCGTGCCGGGATCTCAAATCCTCCCTGATGCGCAAGCGTTGCAGATGTCAAGACGCATGCCCCGATCTTTCCCCAAAGAGCTCCTGCTAATGCGTCAGCAGGCTCCATAGGGCTGACCCAAAACTCAAGATCTGTTGGGTCGTCAGGTATCGCATTCCGAACATCCTGACCAACGCGGAGCCATCGTGCATCACCACTCTCGGTCGCATCATTAGAAAAAGCAGCGATAAGCTCTGGAATTGCCTCGAGACGCCCTAAAGCCGTCGATATTTGCTCGGATAATAACTCTGCATCTGTTTCAGACATCAGGTCTGAGTCACTGAAGGATATGAGTGATTTCAGCCAATCACGAACTTTCTGAATACGTGATAGCGTCGTTGTAACCGGTTCAAACCCGTCGGTCGTCGCGGCGAAGCTTTCTGATAATTGCAGCCTATAGCGGGAACCACCATTTTGAAACGCGAAAACAGTGTCTGGTAGGTTCTCGAGCTTTTCGAGACAGCTTTTTCCCCAATTCGCCAAGATGTGTCCAAACCCTTCGAGCGGCTCTGACAGGCGGCTGACTTCGTTTGCAATTCGATGATCGGCCGGAAGCATTCCCTGCAAAGTTGAAATGATCCGCTCGATTGTCTTAATCGCACCTAAACTTTGGGCAATTCGACAGTGCGCCGTAAATTGGTCTGAGGCGACACGGGCTAGCTGATGCGCCTCATCAATAACCAGTATCAGTCGTTCTAGCGGAGGCAAAATGACTCCACCACCGAGCTTTAAATCGGACATGAGCAAGTCATGATTAATGACAAGCAGGTCCGCATCCAACCATGAATCGCGCTCATTAAAATAGGGGCAGCCTTTGAAATGTCGGCAACTGCGGCCCTGACATCGCCGGTGATCGGTTGTTATTGCAGTCTTCACTGAATCCGAAATCACTTGAGGGATTTGATCCATATCTCCGATCCATCGACCTTCGGCCCAAGCCTTTGCCAAATCGGACACAACATCCTTGTCATCAGAATCGAGGATAAGTGCCAGTTCATCCGGATAGATAGCCTGACCATCAGTCAGCGTTTCGAGCGCAGCCTCCAGACGAACTGGACACAAATACCGACGACGACCTTTAGCCAGGGCGAAGGATAACATCAGCCCCGTTGAATCGATCAGGTCAGGAATATCTTTTTCGATTAATTGAGTCTGAAGGGAAACAGTTGCCGTTGAAATGACCAGCGGCATTTCACGGTGCATTGCATCAGGAAGCGCACCGATCAGATAGGCGAGCGTTTTTCCAGTACCGGTACCCGCCTCAATCAAGCCGATCGGTGCAGAGTCGCGTTCGCCGATTCTTGATAGAATACGTGCCACTTCAGCAATCATCTGTTTTTGACCAAGCCGAGGCTTCAAGTGCTTGGCTTCGAGAAAGTCGCTATACAGTGCCTGAATGCTTTGTTTAGTACTGGGTGAAATTGCTGTCACTTAACTATCTTTATTGTGCGAAATGCTGAGTGTAGGGGATTTTAATGAAGACGTCTGATATCGCGAAGCAAGCTGTTCGCCTGGGTGGTCGAAAGGCACTGGAATTTTTCACCAACAGGGATCAACTCAATGTCGATGTAAAAGGACCTCAAGACTACGTCAGCGAGGCAGATTGCAGAGTTGAAGCGATCATGATCGATTTTCTACAAAGCCACTTTCCAGACGATGGATTTCTTGGTGAAGAATCAAGCGAAATCAAACAGGCGAAACAGTGGGTAATCGATCCCATTGATGGAACAACTAACTTTATTCGAGGACTCCCTTATTTTTGCACCACTCTGGCGCTGGTTGAGAGTGAACGAGTCATCGGCGGCTGGATTTTTGATCCCACACGAGACGAGCTTTATGAAGCAAATCTTGGATACGGCGCATACTGCAATGGTCAGCGTCTTCAGCCGAACTGGCGACACAGTTTTTCGACTGGACTGGTGGGTATCTGCCACAGCTCAAGACTCACAGCGAGGGAACTCGCTAGTCGCATCATAGGAGCACTCGAGCGGGGTGCCATCTTGAGACAACCGGGTGCAGCGGCACTCATGCTGTGTGATCTGGCTGCTGGACGACTTGATGTTTTATATGACCAGCATCTAAAACCCTGGGATTCAATTGCAGGCTTACTAATTGCTCATGAGGCTGGCGCAATCGTCAGCGACTATCTCGCACACTCAGACTGGCGAACGGTTCCACAGATCACGTTTGCTTCAGGACCGGAAATCTATTCTGAAGTACTCGAGCTTTGGTCAGAGGCGACCAACATTCCGCTATTAGCTAACACCCGAGATTAGAAACCGACTGGTAGGAAGATGATAGAGGCAGCTCCGCGGGCAACAGCGTTTAGCGTTCGTTGATCTTTGTTCGCAAGTGCTGTCGATAATGCATCCTGTAAGCCGATCATTTCACCCATCAATTGAGAGTAGGATGCGTTTAATATCTGATCTTGGATTCCGTCAGCATAGAGATAGGGCTTCCCCTCCGTGGTTCGCTTTGTTCGCAACAAATAGGCTGCAGTTTCAATGTTGCGAGCAGAATTATAAATAAACTGAGCGGTCGGTAGTTCGTCCAGCAAGAGAAATTCACGGCGATGATCAAAAGCATGATTCACCATCGATTGCAGACCCCCAACAAATGCGTAAACCCTATCGCCTGTAAAATCAGGATGAAACGCCATACGCACCAGCTGATCGGGCTTGAGACTATCAAATTCTTGTAAATTTAGCCGTGCTGCTTTGAGTTGTTCAACCCGGACTTCGATGGTGGTATTCGCCGGCAACTGAACAGGATTCCGGCGGTAGAGCTTAACCAGTAATAGACCTAAGCTTTGATCAAGCTCGGCTCTAACAGCTTCCACAAAAAAGGCAGTGTCACTTTTGACGAGGTTCTTTACTTCGGGCGGTGCCTTAATCGGCACCGCACATGCAACCAGCACCAGGCTGATCAACAGCTCAATCGATAACCTCGTTAGACAGAGAGCTCTGTTAATAATGCGTTCACCCGTTTGAGGTAACCAGGCGCATCATCCAGCTTGCCTTCGGCTCCGAGTTGCGCGTGGTCAAAGACCAACCGAGCGAGCTCGTTAAAGCGGCCCGTATCCGTTTCAGATTCTAACCGCTTTAGAAGCCCATGGTCAGTGTTGATCTCAAGAATCGGCTTAGAAACAGGCATTGCCTGTCCAGCAGCTTCCATGATTTGACGCATTTGTGGCCCCATATCGTGCTCAGTCAACACCAAGACAGCCGCAGAATCTGTCAGACGCACCGATGGCTTCACATCCTCCACTTCATTGGAAAGTGCTTCTTTCATCCGCTTGAGGAGTTCCTTATGCGCTTTGGACTCCTTTTTTTTCTCTTTTTTCTCATCCTTGCCCTCGCCTGGAAGTTCTAGGCCGTCACGCGTCACGTCGACAAACTTGTGCTCTTTGTACTCCTGGAGGTGGCCCATCAGCCATTCATCGATACGATCAGAAAGTAGGAGCACTTCAATGTCACGCTTCTTGAAGGCCTCAAGATAAGGAGACCCAAGCGCGTTGGTGTGCGACTCAGACACCAGATAGTAAATCTCTTTCTGTCCTTCGACCATGCGGCTAACGTAGTCCTCTGCCCCGACTTCCTGCCTCTCTGTATTGGTCCGGGTTGACGCAAATCGTAACAGTTTAGTGATGCGCTCTTTGTTTTGATAATCTTCTGCAGGCCCTTCTTTTAAACACTCACCGAAGGTTTCCCAGAATTTCTGATATTTTTCAGTATCGTCTTTCGCCAATTTCGCTAGCATATCCAATGCTCGACGCGTGACTGCAGACTTCATGGCCTCGACACGCGCGTCTTTTTGCAAGATTTCTCGGGAGACATTGAGACTCAAATCCGATGAGTCAACGACACCACGAATGAATCGTAAATATAGCGGCAGGAATTCCTCAGCACGATCCATAATAAATACACGCTGAACATACAACTTCAAACCACGTGGGCTCTCGCGATTCCATAAATCGAAGGGAGCGCGTGCTGGTGCGTACAAGAGGCCGGTGTATTGACTTTTCCCCTCGACCTTGTGGTGACTCCAAGTCATTGGATCCTCGAAGTCGTGTGCGACGTGCTTATAGAATTCGTTATATTCCTCGTCAGTAATTTCAGTTCGAGGGCGAGTCCAGAGGGCAGTCGCCTGGTTAACCTGATCCCATTCAGATGTCGTTTCTGAATCCTCATCTTTTTCGACTTCATTCTTCAGAAAGACAGGAATGGAAACATGATCCGAGTATTTGGTCACCAAATGCCGAATCCTGTACAGTTCTCCAAACTCGCTCGCATCCTCCTTCAGCGTGAGGCGAATCTCAGTTCCACGATCAGACTTTTCAACATCTTTGATGGTGTATTGGCCATCACCGCTAGACGACCACTCGACCGCTTCTGTGGCGTCATTCCCGGCACGTCGAGTTCTGACGACCACACGATTGGCAACAATGAATGCGGAATAGAAACCGACACCGAATTGGCCAATCAAATTTGCATCCTGTTTCGAATCACCAGAGAGATTTTCAATGAATTCGGCAGTGCCAGACTTGGCAATGGTTCCTAAATTTTGGACCACGTCATCTCGAGTCATCCCAATACCGTTATCAGCAATAACCAGCTCGTTTGTCTCTGGATCAATCAGAATGCGAACAGCCATCTCAGGGTCAGACTCCATCAGGTCTGGTGCGTCCAAAGCTGAGAATCTGAGCTTATCACACGCATCGTTGGCGTTTGAAATTAACTCTCGCAGAAAGATTTCGCGGTTTGAATACAGAGAGTGCACCATCAGGTGCAACAGTTGTTTGACTTCCGTCTGGAATCCTAAAGTTTCTTCGTTTGCGGTCATCGTCCTAAACACTGTTTCGTTGATGAATGAATGTTTGAATGACTAAATTGGGGTCTTTTTTTAAATTCCAAGCACAAACAAGGCCCGCAAAATGCACTGTTAGGCTTCCTTTTGAACCGCTATGAATTCAGCAGATTCGATCTCACCAGCCGGTCACCTCCTTGAGCGTTGATCCGATTTCGGCGAGGTTTCGAGTCACTGTCACACCTGCTGCTTCGAGTGCTATAAATTTCTCAGCAGCGGTCCCCTTACCACCTGAAATGATTGCACCGGCGTGTCCCATTCGCTTACCCGCAGGAGCGGTCACCCCCGCGATGTAGCTAACGACAGGTTTCGTCACGTGATTCTTAATGAACTCAGCAGCTTCTTCTTCTGCCGTTCCACCAATTTCACCGATCATGACAATCGCCTCAGTCTCAGGATCTTGCTGGAATCGCACTAAAACATCGATGAAGTTTGTTCCAGGAATTGGGTCACCGCCAATACCCACGCAAGTCGATTGACCGAAGCCCATATCCGTTGTTTGGTTCACAGCCTCATAAGTCAGCGTTCCAGAGCGTGACACAATACCGACGCGACCTTTTTTATGGATATGGCCCGGCATAATTCCGATTTTGCACTCATCTGGAGTAATAATACCCGGACAGTTAGGACCGATCAGAACGACTCCCGCGCTGTCACAAGCGACTTTACACTTAAGCATATCAAGTGTTGGGACCCCTTCGGTAATGCAGACAATAATTTGGATACCCGCACCAATGGCTTCCATGATGGAATCCATGACAAATGGCGCGGGAACGTAGATCACCGATGCATCAGCATGGGTCGCTTCAACAGCATCAGAAACGGTATTGAACACAGGAAGCCCAAGATGCTCAGTTCCTCCCTTACCCGGAGTCACTCCTCCAACAATTTGTGTCCCATATGCGATCGCCTGTTCCGAATGGAATGTCCCGTTTTTACCGGTGAATCCTTGGCAAATCACTTTGGTGTCTTTATTGATCAGAACACTCATGCTGCACCTCCTGCCGCGGCGACCACCTTTTGGGCAGCGTCAGTCAGACTTTCACCGGCGATAATATTCAGCTCCGACTGACTCAAGATTTCGGTGCCTTTATCAGCGTTATTTCCTTCAAGTCGCACAACCACGGGAACTTCGACACCCACTTCTTCAACCGCGCCAATAATCCCTTCGGCGATCATGTCGCAGCGAACGATTCCACCGAAAATGTTGACGAATACTGCTTTCACGTTTGAATCTGACAAGATAATCTTGAACGCTTCTGCAACACGCTCTTTTGTCGCACCACCCCCGACATCAAGAAAATTCGCCGGGTAGCCGCCGTGAAGTTTGACTGTGTCCATGGTACCCATCGCAAGACCTGCCCCGTTCACCATGCAACCGATGTTTCCATCCAGAGCGACATAGTTCAGTTCCCATTTCGCCGCCTGTGCTTCACGCTCGTCTTCCTGCGACGGATCGTGCATCGCATCGAGTTCAGGGTGTCGATACATGGCATTCGAATCAACAACCACTTTCGCGTCTAGGCAATGCAAGTTGCCTTCTTGGGTAATCACTAATGGATTCACTTCAATCAACGCGACGTCTTTCTCCTCAAAAAGATTTGCTAAACCCATGAAAATTATTGTGAACTGCTTCATCTGTATTGGATTCAAACCAAGCTTGAAGCCGATTTGTCGCGCTTGATTTGGCTGTGGACCTACCAGTGGGTCAATCGCTGCTTTCAAGATTTTCTCTGGTGTTTCTTCCGCAACCTTCTCGATCTCAACGCCGCCCTCAGTCGATGCCATGAACACGATACGCCGGGTTGAACGGTCAACAACGGCCCCGAGATACAGTTCGTTTGCGATATCGGTACAGGATTCGATCAAAATTTTGGAAACGGGTTGTCCGCTCGCGTCTGTTTGATAGGTGACTAGGCGGTTGCCAATGTGGCGTTCACAGAATTCACGAATTTCCGCCTCTGTTTTGACGAGCTTCACTCCACCCGCTTTCCCACGGCCACCTGCGTGAACCTGGGCCTTAACCATCCACATGTCGCCACCAATTTGTTTTGCTGCGGCAAGAACTTGTTCCGCGGTATCGCATGCTACGCCATCAGATACCGGCAAACCGTACTCGCGGAACAAAGCTTTACCCTGATATTCGTGAAGATTCATATCCTTAAGGTCACTTATTTTTCAGGTCAATAGAAAACCGACGTGCGATCGGTCACATAACAAGACAGTGTATCAGGCTTACCAGTACCCTAGTCACGATTAAGCGCGCTTGCGCTTATTCGCAATATGGATGGCATGCCCGTGTACCGCCAAAGCCGCCTCATGGAGCGCTTCTGATACAGTAGGATGCGCGAACATCGTCATCGCGATATCCTCGGCGGACGACCCAAACTCCATGGCAATCACTGCCTGTGCAACCATATCGCCAGCTGTTGGTCCGACGATGTGAACACCAAGAATACGGTCTGTCTCCTTGTCCGCAACCATTTTCACCATGCCCGCGGTTTCATTGGTGGCCATCGCGCGTCCAGATGCCGCAAATGGGAATACACCAACGTTGTAGCTAACGCCTTCTTGCTTGAGTTGCTGTTCGGTTTTACCCACCCAAGATACTTCCGGATGCGTATAAATGACTGAAGGCACTGTGTCGTAATTCACTTGCGCGTGCTTGCCGGCAATTCGTTCAGCGACCATTACTCCTTCCTCTGAGCCCTTATGCGCAAGCATGGGCCCTCTAACGACATCGCCGATTGCATAAACTCCGGGCACTGCAGTCTCACAGACATTATTGACTTCGATAAAGCCTCTTTCGTCCTGCGTGACGCCACAACCATCAGCTAGCAGGCCCTCAGTGAAAGGCTTTCGACCAACTGCCACAATCAATTTATCAAAGGTGTCTGTCTGCGTGCCATCCTCAGTTGCAAAGGTAACCGTCACCTTCTTCCCCTTCACTTCCGTCCCCTTGACTAGGGTACTGGTTAAGATATGCAATCCTTGCTTCGAGAAAATTTTCCGAGATTCTTTCGCGATTTGTTGATCGGCAACTGCAAGAAATTCATCTAACGCCTCAAAGACTGTCACTTCAGAGCCAAGCCGGTTCCAAACTGAACCCAACTCAAGCCCGATCACACCGCCACCGATGACGCCCAATTTCTTTGGAACACTTGTGAATTCAAGTGCTCCCGTTGAATCGACTATCAAGTCTTCAGTCAAGGGCGCAGGTGGAATATTCACAGGAACCGAGCCGGTCGCGATGATGACATTAGTCGCATCCACAACTTCAGTTTTTCCATCATGACCTGTGAACTCAACCTGTTTATTCGGCAGGATTTTCCCTGTACCTGCGAGGTGAGTAACACCATTGGTTTTGAACAGCCCACCAATACCACCAGTCAGATTACCTACGATTGTATCCTTACGCTTCAGCATCGCAGCAACGTCAAGCTTTGGCTTGCCGACGCTCACGCCATGCAACTCAAGGTCATGAAACGCTTCTTCGTATTTGTACGATGATTCCAGCAACGCTTTTGAAGGAATACAGCCAACGTTCAGGCAAGTGCCACCTAACGAAGGCTTCCCGTCCTTACCAATCCATTTCTCGATACAGACTGTTTTAAACCCTAATTGCGCCGCGCGAATCGCAGCAACGTATCCACCGGGACCCGCGCCGATGACGACAACGTCGTACTGTTGACTCATAAATTCCTCCGATTACACGTCTAGCAACATACGCGCTGGACCCTCCAGCATGTCTTTAATTACGACTAAAAATTGAACAGCATCCTTTCCATCGATCATTCGATGATCATATGAGAGCGCAAGGTACATCATCGGTTTGATCACAACCTCGCCATTCACAGCCATCGGACGCTCCTGAATTTTATGCATACCGAGGATTGCTGTTTGTGGTGGATTCAAAATTGGTGTCGACAAAAGTGAACCAAATACACCACCGTTGGTGATCGTGAATGTCCCGCCAGTCATGTCTTCAATCGCAAGCTTGCCGTCTTTAGCTGCAACTGCGTAATTTTTAATGCCACCCTCAACTTCAGCAATCGACATTCTGTCGCAATCACGAAGCACGGGCACAACCAGGCCACGCTCAGTCGACACGGCGACACCAACATCGTAATACCCGTGATAGACGATATCGTTGCCATCAATTGATGCGTTCACAGCCGGGAAACGCTTCAACGCTTCAGCAACCGCCTTCACGAAGAAGCCCATGAAGCCAAGACGTGTGCCATTGTGAGTCTTTTCAAATAAATCCTTGTACTGCTTGCGCAGATCCATTAACGGGCTCATGTTGACTTCGTTGAAGGTTGTCAACATTGCGGCGTTGTGTTGCGCATCAAGCAAACGCTTGGCGATCGTTGCGCGAAGACGTGTCATTGGAACACGCTTCTCGACCCGCTCACCTGTCAAGGCTGGCACGGCTGATTTCTGTGGGGCCGACGTCAGTGGGGCTGTCGCTTTTGTTGAAGCGATCGCGTTTTGAACATCTTCTTTCAAGATTCGACCATCTTTACCAGTCCCTGTTACAGAGACCAAATCAATATTATTCTCTTCGGCGAGTTTTTTCGCTGCAGGATTTGCTGCCGAGGCCGCTTGCGTTTGTGAGTCAACGGCAGGCGCCGATGATATCTCAGCGTGCTTCTCTGACGGACTCGCTACCGCACCGGGTTTAATCTTTCCGATCAGCTCCTGTGACGAAACAACATCACCTTCTTGCTTCGTCACTTCAGCCAAGACGCCATCTTCTGCAGCGACGACTTCCAATACCGTTTTATCAGTTTCAATATCAACGATCAGTTCATCGCGGCTCACCGGCTCACCGACCTGCTTATGCCAAGTTGCGATTGAGCCTTCCTCAACTGATTCTGGGAATTGCGGGGCTTTAATTTCGATTGCCATCATATTTCCTTAACGAGTCACATTTGGTGACGATTACCCTTCAAGAGCGTCCTGTATCAATGATTGTTGTTGAGCGACATGCAAAGCCATGTATCCCGCAGCCGGCGTCGCCGCAGCCGCACGCCCTGCGAAACGCAGGAATTTATTTGGCAAATGCCGCCACATAGCATTCAACATCGATTGTTGGCTTTGGAACCATGCACCCTGATTCATCGGTTCTTCTTGGCACCAGACCATCTCGTCCATATTGACATAGGGTGAAAGCGCCTCAACCAAGTCATCCTCAGGGAACGGATAGAGCTGTTCAATGCGTAAGATGACGCGATCCTCGATCCCTTTTTCTGCTCGATAGGCCTCTAAGTCGTAATAGACCTTACCCGAGCACAGAATCACTTTCCTGATCTGTTTTGTATCAAGATCAGCCGTATCCTGAATCACTGTCTGGAATTTGCCATTAGCGAGCTCTTCAAGCGTTGACACTGCTTCTTTTTTACGGAGAAGCGACTTTGGACTCATTACAATCAGTGGTTTGCGTAGCGGACGAATTGCCTGCCGACGTAGCATGTGGAAGACCTGAGCTGGAGTCGAAGGAACACACACCTGAATGTTGTTCTCTGCACATAATTGGAGAAAGCGCTCGAGACGCGCAGAGCTATGCTCCGGCCCCTGTCCCTCATAACCATGAGGTAACAACATTGTCAGGCCGCACAGTCGACTCCACTTCACTTCACCTGAGGTAATGAACTGATCAATCACAACCTGCGCTCCGTTGGCAAAATCACCAAATTGCGCTTCCCAAATCACCAAACGACGAGGCTCTGTAGTTGCGTACCCGTATTCAAATGCAAGTACGGCTTCTTCAGATAGGAACGAATCGAATAACTCAAAACGTGGTTGCTTTTCAGCGAGATGTTGAAGTGGCGTGTAGGACTCACCGGTTTTTTGATCGTGTAAAGTCGCTTGGCGATGGGAGAATGTTCCACGACCCACATCCTGGCCGGTAAAGCGAACACCGATGTTTTGCTCCAGGAGCGTGGCATAAGCCAAAGTCTCAGCAAAGCCCCAATTACAGGGCAAAGCACCGGCTGCCATCTTCCGACGGTCTTCGTAGGTCTTCTCGACCTGCTTCTGCATGGAGAACCCAGACGGAACCGAATTGATCTGCTGACCAAGCTCCCGAAGTCGCTTCATCGGGAAACTGGTGTCGTGGTCTGCCGTCCACTCATGACCCAAATATGGCTTCCAATCCACAAACAACTTTCTGTCGGGCTCCCGAACCAGCCCCTTGACGACAGGTTCGCCCGCTTCGAGGGCCGAGCGGTAAGCTTCTTCCATCTGCTTCACACCGACATCAGACAGAACACCCTCAGAAACCAATTGCGCGGCATAGCCTGCGCGCGTTGTCTTCTGCTGCTTGATCTGTGCATACATCAACGGCTGTGTTGCGCTCGGCTCGTCCGCTTCGTTATGCCCGCGGCGACGATAACAAATCAAATCGAGGACGATATCTTTTTTGAACTCGTAGCGATAATCCATTGCGAGCTGCGTCACAAAATTCAGAGCCTCAATATCATCGGCATTGACGTGGAAAATCGGACTTTGGACCATTTTCGCAACGTCAGTGCAATACTCGGTTGATCGAGAATCTTCACGCCGTGAGGTGGTGAAGCCAACCTGGTTATTCACGATGATATGAATCGTACCACCGGTCTTGTAACCGCGAGTTTGAGACATCTGGAATGTCTCCATCACAACACCCTGACCAGCAAACGCCGCATCACCGTGAACTGAAATCGGCACAACATGATCCCCGAATGGATCGCCTCTACGATCTTGCCGCGCACGGACACTGCCTTCAACCACCGGAGACACAATTTCAAGATGCGATGGATTGAACGCCATCGCAAGGTGTACTTCTCCACCAGGTGTCGAAATATTCGAGCTAAACCCTTGGTGATACTTCACGTCGCCATGATTCTCGAATGTTGCCTTGCCGTCGAATTCATCAACCAAATCTTGGGGCCTTTTACCGAGAGTGTTGACCAACAAATTCAAACGTCCGCGGTGTGCCATCCCGATGACGACTTCTTTCGCTCCATGCGATCCAGCGCACTGAATCAGTTCATCAACACAGGGAACTAATGATTCACCACCTTCAAGACCAAAACGCTTGGTTCCCGGAAAACGTGCCTGTAGATATTTTTCTAGGCCTTCAGCCGCCGTCAGCCGTTCAAGAAGATGCATCTTTATTTCTGCTGGATACTTTGGCTTACCCATCACCCCTTCCAGACGATTCTGTAACCACAGACGCTCTTCAGTATCAACAATGTGCATATATTCGGCACCAATTGAACCGCAATAAGTAGTTTTGAGCACGCCGATAATGTCTTTTAGCTTTCCTTTGGACATCCCGAAATTTTGCATACCGAATTGGAAGACTGTATTTAAATCTGCTACCGAAAGATCGTGAAAACCAAGTTCCAAATCGGGAACCTGTTCACGCTGCATTATGCCGAGGGGATCAAGTGCAGAGCGTTGGTGGCCACGAATTCGATACGCATTAATGAGACGTTGGACTTGGATTTGTTTACGATCGAGATCGGATGTGACCGACCCACTAACGGCTGATATCGAACGAGTTCGATCTTTTCCAAAGAGTAAAAACTGTTCTCGGATCGTTGAATGTGGGACGTCTCTCGTAATCGCACCCTCAACACGAGGAAGCGAATCAAAATATTGCTGCCATTCATTGGGTACTTTGTTGGGATCTGAAATATAGGTTTCGTAAAGTTCGTCGAGATAATGCAGATTGCCACCCGCAAGGTGCGAGGACTTCAGGCTTTGCTCCATTGAGCCTTCAGACATTGATGTGCTCCTTTACACCAAGGCACTTGTCAACGACGTTTTGGAGTGGCCTCGTAGGCCATGCATTTCCATCTCGGCGTATACCCCGGTTTTTGTCATTCGACCTAAAAAACCAACAAACTCAGAGGATGAGAACTGAGCTTGTAAAACGAAACCTTCCAGTATCACTCAAGGTGCCGCTATTGTGCGCTCTCAAAGCAAACAAGCCAACCCAGACTTATGTTGCGCGTGACAACAGCATGTCTCGAATATGACCGATCGCTTTGGTCGGATTCAAGCCTTTCGGACAAACAGACACGCAATTCATAATCCCTCGACAACGGAATACGCTAAATGGGTCATCTAGATCCGCCAACCGTTCCTCTGTGGCTTCGTCCCGAGTATCTGCCAGAAATCGGTACGCCTGTAATAGTCCCGAGGGCCCAACAAACTTCTCAGGATTCCACCAGAATGACGGGCAGCTGGTTGAGCAACACGCGCACAAGATACACTCATATAACCCGTCGAGCTTTGCGCGGTCTTCTGGTGACTGAAGCCGCTCTCGACCTCCAGCTGGTGAAGAATTCTGCAAATACGGCTTAATTCTCTGATATTGCTTATAGAATACGCCCATATCGACCACGAGATCACGAACGACCGGAAGCCCAGGTAGTGGGCGAACCACCAACTTGCCCCGAGAAACCACCTCAGAGACAGGCGTGATACATGCCAGGCCATTTTTACCATTCATATTGACGCCATCCGATCCGCAAACACCTTCACGGCATGAGCGACGATAGGACAATGATTGATCCTTTTCCTTGATCAGATTGAGCACATCCAAAACCATGGGGTCTTTTCCTTCAGGAAGTGAGACTTCAACATCTTGCATGTAGGGCTCACTGTCCGTTTCAGGGTTATAGCGATACACACTGACTAACATTTTATACCCCCTAATAAGTACGAACTTTCGGCTCAAACGTATCAACTGTCTGTGGTTTAAAGTTGACATCCCGCTTGGTTAGTTTCTTTGTTTCTGGATGATACATCGAATGGCACAACCAGTTCTTGTCATCGCGCTCAGGATAATCATTCCGAGAATGCGCGCCGCGACTTTCCATTCGTTCATCGGCGGCAATTGCCGTCGCTTCAGCAACTTCGAATAGATTCTGTAGCTCAAGCGCTTCCATTCGGGCGGTATTGAATGCCCCTGACTTATCTGAGATCGCAATATTCGCCACTCGATCACGCATTATATTCAAATTATCACGGCCTTTTTTCATGTATTCACCGTCACGGAATACACCAAAATAATTTTGCATGCAGCTTTGTAACTCTCGCTTCAAAACTGCGGTGTCTTCACCATTGTCGTTTGAATTCAATGCATTTAAGCGGCTCATCGCGCGATCAACATCATCTTCAGATGCTAGACGGTAATCAATCCCTTGCTGTAACTGTTCTTCAATGAAGATACCCGCGGCACGACCAAACACCACGAGATCAAGCAATGAGTTACCACCAAGACGGTTCGCACCGTGGACTGAAACGCATGCCGCTTCACCACAAGCATACAAGCCCGGGATTGCCTGATCTTTTCCTTTGATCTGCGTAATCGCCTGACCATTTACGTTGGTTGGAATGCCACCCATCATGTAGTGGCAGGTCGGCACAACTGGGATAGGAGTAACGGCCGGATCGACGTGTGCGAAGGTCTTGGATAGCTCGGTAATGCCCGGCAACCGATTATGTACTATCTCTTTTCCAAGGTGGTCAAGTTTAAGGTACACGTGATCACTGTTCTCGCCGCAACCACGGCCCTCAAGAATTTCGGTCATCATTGAGCGCGCAACAACATCGCGACCGGCCAAATCTTTCGCATTTGGCGCGTAACGCTCCATGAAACGCTCACCATCTTTATTAATGAGGTAACCACCTTCTCCACGACACCCCTCGGTCACAAGCGTACCGGCGCCGTAGATGCCAGTTGGGTGGAATTGCCACATTTCCATGTCTTGCATAGCATACCCAGCCCGCAGCGCCATGCCGATCCCGTCACCGGTATTGATGTGTGCGTTCGTGGTTGATGCGTAAATACGACCTGCACCACCTGTGGCCAAGACCGTTGCTTTTGATTCAACAAAAACAACCTCACCAGTCTCGATTTCGATTGCAATCACGCCGACAACGACACCGTCTTGGTTACGAACCAAATCAACTGCAAACCATTCGTTCAAGAAGGTTGTGTTGTTCTTCAGGTTCGCCTGGTACAGCGTATGCAACAGTGCATGACCTGTTCGGTCAGCCGCAGCGCATGTCCGGGCCGCCTGACCGCCCGCACCATAATCCTTCGACTGCCCACCAAATGGGCGCTGATAAATACGGCCGTTTTCAAAGCGCGAAAACGGCAAACCCATATGTTCCAGTTCAAAAACCGCTTCTGGTCCGACTGAGCACATGTACTCGATCGCATCTTGATCTCCGATGTAATCAGAACCTTTTACGGTATCGTACATATGCCAGCGCCAATCATCGTTTGGGTCCGCGCTCGCAATCGCGCAG
Source organism: uncultured Litorivicinus sp. (assembly GCA_902558075.1). Taxonomy (GTDB): domain Bacteria; phylum Pseudomonadota; class Gammaproteobacteria; order Pseudomonadales; family Litorivicinaceae; genus HIMB30. Next base: position 65,111 of record CACECO010000007.1, read on the forward strand.
GTAATGCCGCCTTGAGCAGAAACCGTATGTGACCGCGTCGGAAACACTTTTGTTAGGCATGCGGTTTTGAAGCCTGATTGGGCCATCTGTAACGATGCACGCATACCAGCGCCACCACCACCAATTACAACTGCATCAAACGACAATTTGCGAAGTCCTGTCATGATTTAAAATCCCCAGATAATGCTGATGCCCCAAACAACATAGCTGAATAATGAGATCAATACGCCCCCCAAAAATGCAACTCGAACACCACTTTTTTTCAAATAGTCAGTTGCGACTGTCCACAAGCCAATCCAAGCGTGTCCAGCGAGTGCGAGCACAGTTAAGAGCGTAAAAATACGGACCCATGTCTGACCCATAAAGCCCTGCCATTGAGCGAAGGTTAACTCGCTACCGTTCACGGCGAGCCAGATAACCATTACAACTGTGTAGGCTGCCAGAATCAGTGCGCTGAATCGTTGCACGACCCAATCGGCGACTCCACTGCGGCCGTAATTCAATACATTCGTCACCATACCCAAACCCCCGCGAGTACCATCAACACGACAGCAAGAGCCATTGATATTTTTGCAAGGATAGGACCGGACTCGAGCGTTTCCCCGTAGCCCATATCCATAAATAAATGCTTCAACCCGGCGACGAAATGATAAGCGAGCGCAGCGAGAACACCCCATACAATAAATCCGATAAAACCATTGTCGAGCAGTACCAGCACGTCAGCAAAACCAGCCTCGTTATCCAATGACATACCCAGCAACGCCATCAGAACAAAACTACCAAAGAACAAAACAACACCAGACACTCTGTGCAGAATGGAGGCAATCGCAGTTATCGGAAAGCGGAGGGTAGTCAGATCTAAGTTGACCGGACGGTCTCTCAAAATAGCCATGTCTTGGAGATCCTCTCTCACACGGGTAATAAATGTCTTTAATAGTATAATCGGGTCTTTATAATGTTACAAAGGGTAACGCACGGTCGTTTATGACTAAATCAACTATGGCGAATTGACAGTGCTACCGCCCTGACTATAGTGTTCGACGCTTCTGCACGTTTGTTCGCGCCCCAAAAAGACCTCAGGAATTCCAGACAACTAACTGATTTAATTGAGAAAGGAGCTGAAAAACCATGGCTGCAAAAAACGCCACGCTTACCCTCCCAACGGGCGAAGTTGTCGAGTTACCGGTGCTCAGCGGATCTTATGGGCCAGACGTAATTGATGTTTCTGGATTGTTGAAGGCAGGATTTTTTACGTACGACCCTGGATTCATGTCGACCGCTGCAACTGAATCGACCATTACATACATCGATGGTGAAGACGGAGTTTTGCTGCATCGCGGCTATTCAATTGAAGACCTTGCGGAAAATTCCAATTATTTAGAAACCTGCTACCTCTTATGGTACGGCGAACTTCCCTCAAAAACGCAAAAGCAGGAATTTGTGACCAGCATCACACGTCATACGATGCTTAATGAGTCGCTGGCCCACTTCTTTGATGGCTTCCACCATAACGCACACCCGATGGCGATGATGTGCGGTGCTGTCGGCGCCCTATCGGCGTTTTATCATGACGTGATGGACATCCGTTCAGAGCATCATAGGGAGATCGCCGCACACCGGTTGGTCGCAAAGATGCCAACACTTGCAGCCATGTGCTACAAGCACTCGATCGGTCAGCCTTTTATGTATCCACGCAATGATTTATCGTATGCCGCAAATTTCCTATACATGATGTTTGGCACCCCTTGTGAGGACTTCACGGTGAGCCCCGCGCTCGAAAAAGCGATGGATCGGATTTTTCTCCTCCACGCGGATCATGAACAAAATGCATCCACATCGACAGTGCGTCTCGCGGGCTCGACCGGAGCGAACCCGTTTGCCTGTGTGTCTGCCGGCATTGGCGCACTCTGGGGTCCAGCACATGGCGGCGCCAACGAAGCAGTACTGAGAATGCTTGATGAAATTGGCACTGTGGAAAACATTCCAATGTTCATCGAAAAAGCGAAGGATCCAGACGACCCTTTCAAATTAATGGGCTTTGGTCATCGCGTTTACAAGAACTTCGATCCACGCGCGAAGGTCATGAAAGCATCGTGCGATGACGTTTTGGATGAGCTCGGTGTGAAAGATCCCCGCTTGGCAGTCGCAATGGAGCTTGAGCAAATCGCATTGTCAGATCCATATTTCGCTGAACGTAAGTTGTTTCCAAACGTTGACTTTTATTCGGGAATCATCCTCAGTGCAATAGGCATCCCGACCAGCATGTTTACCGTGATTTTCGCTGTGTCACGAACAATCGGGTGGATCTCTCACTGGCATGAGATGATTTCAAGTCCCTACAAGATCGGTCGTCCACGCCAGCTTTACACTGGAGAGCCACCTCGCCCCTACCAGGCGGAATAAGCGACTAAAGGCCTCGGACATCCGGGGTTTTTAGTCAAAGACGGATGTTCATCTGGACCCATTTGAACTGCCCACTCCCCATTGCCAAACGCGTTAGGCGAACGCAGTTTTAAAACAATTCAGGCGCGCTGCAAGTTGCTCTGAGTCGTACGGAACCGATTGCCCGACCCCCCATATCGGATTAGGCCACGCTTCATCATCAACGAACCGCGCAATACAGTGGATATGAAGTTGTCTAACCTGATTACCGAGCGCTGCAATGTTTAATTTATACGGTGACAGTTGATCCCGCATCACCCGTGCAACATGGTCGATTTCAAGCCAAACGGTACTACGAAGATCAGGGCTCAAATCAATGAGTTCAATCGCATGTGGAACTCTGGGAATGATCAACAACCAAGGCCAGCGCTGATCATCGACCAAACGTAATTCACTGACGTCGAGCGATACCAGTGGATAACTGGTCTGCGCCAGTTGAGAGTCAATTTCGAAGGCGGTTGCGTCCATGCGGATACCCCTAATCCTTTCTCAATGAATGTCCATCGAGCCAACGTTGCTCATCATCAGGACCAATCTCTTTTTTCCAAATCGGCACGCGTATTTTGAGCTGATCAATTGCTTCAGACACAGCGCCGAGCGCATCCTTACGGTGTGTACTACTGGCAGCAATGACAACACTTGCCTCACCCACCCGAACAAGACCACGTGAGTGAATCATCACCAGTTTCACTGGGTAGTTCGTACACAAATCTTCACACAAATCATCCAATGCCTTCAACGCCAATTCGGGGTGGACATCATAGTCGACGGCTACGGCCGTCAAGCCTTCGTTATGATTACGAACAACCCCAAAAAATTGGGCAATCGCACCATGGGCAGCATCTTGAACCAAGAGATCGAGACCCACAATTTGACAGGGCCCATCGATCAACCCACACAAGTAGTGCTCACCATCATTGCGAGCAAATAAGTCCACTTTAACCCCCAGCCACCGGCGGCAAAAGGCTGACTTCTCTTCCTGAAATGGTCACATGATCTTTAAGGAGCTCGTCACCTTCAGCAAAAACAGACCGCGTTAGGACCGTATTTAAGTCCGCACGTTCCATCGCTACAAGACTGCTGGAGACTGCGGCGCGAATCGAGGCAACGCTCAAATCGCTAACGTCGATAACGAGGCTATCCCCTAGAGCTCGAAACGCGCCCAAACAATGCACAGTTATTGTCGTCACAGCCGGCCTTTCCGCCCTTGTTTTTCGATCATCACGATGGCTTTTGGTAAGCCCCCAATGAAAATGCCGAAACACTCTTTTACAGCTTGCAAACTACCGGGCAACGTAATAAGCAGTGCCCGACCAATCAATCCACCGCCCATGCGTGAAAGCCAAGCGGTTTTCGTATACACCGCACTCTCCGACCGCAACCACTCGCCAAGCCCTGGTAGTTCGGGGTTCAGATGGTCGGCAAGCGCCAATGGCGTTACATCCCGTGGCCCGGGCCCCGTGCCACCCGTGCATAAAATTACGTGCGGATCATGGATTTTGGAAATCTCTGAAATCGTCTTTTGAATTAAATCAAAATCATCCGGAATCACTTGATATTCACAGATCTCAGCACCCTGCGCTTCGAGCGATTCAACAAGATACTGACCCGACTCATCATCATAAATCCCTTTCGATACCCGATCGCTCATCACGACAACAGCGACTTTACGCTCAGCCAGTGGTGTGGTTGATGGCAACCGCTCTAGAACCCATTCCGGAACCAATGCGTCAGGATTAATCCAAACGCCAGACTTTCCACCAGTTTTCGTTAACAGCTCAAGATCACTAATCCGAAGTACAGGATCCGTACCTTTGCACAAATCCCAAATACACAGCAACGCCGCATTCGCACCAGCAAGCGCTTCCATTTCGACCCCAGTTTTCGCATGAGCTGCCGCTTCGCAATAAACCCGGACAGATTGTGAATCGTGATATAACTCAAATGAGACAAGCACCTGATCAAGTGATAACGGATGGCACATCGGCAGGAGGTTCGCGCACTGCTTCGCTCCATTCACGCCGGCGATTTCCGCTACCGGAAAGCAATCTCCTTTGGGGAGCGTTTTATCGCGCACTTTCACAAACACATTGGGTCCGAGGTGGATGGTGCCTGCAGCGATGGCTCGACGAGTTGTATGTCGCTTTCCACCGACATCTATCATCGAGAAATTCGCAAGCAGCTCACTCGCAGACAAATTAACCCCCTATCGATGCAAAGTGAGGAGTCGCACCCGTGTTGCGCTGATGAAGACCGTGGCCTGCAACTTTGAGATCCAGTAACTCGCAAATGGTTTCTTTCAGTAATTCCGTGTCAGAATCTTTCTGCAGGAGCGGACGTAAATCATGTCCACCGTCACCAAATAGACACAAATGTAAGCCACCCTTAGCCGACACACGGAGCCGGTTGCATGTCGTGCAGAAATCTTTCGAATAGGGTGCGATCAAGCCAACACTACCGATACGATTCGGATGCCTCCAGACGCGAGCGGGACCGCCAAGTGGATCACGTGGTACTTCAACCCATCCATTCGCCACAAGTTTCTCAACCAAGACGTCGCCAGAGAGATGGTGTTTTTCAAAATAATCACCGTTCTCACCCGTTTCCATCAATTCGATGAATCGCAAATTAACACCTTCGGCCGCCCACTGAATAAACGCATCAAGCTCGGCATGATTTAAGTCTTTCAGTAACACGGCATTGACTTTGACTGGTGAGAATCCAATTTCCTGACACAATTTCAAGCCACTCATGACCTCTTCGAAACGGTTTTTGCCTGTAATTAGTTCGAATCGCTCCGGAGTCAGCCCATCAATTGACACGTTAATTGCATTCACACCAGCGTCAAAAAAGCTTTGAGCACGCTCCGGCAGTTTATACCCGTTGGTGGTCATCGCTACAGTCTCAATTCCAGGCGTTTGGGAGACAACCTGAGCAATGTCGAGGAAGTCTTTCCTGAGTGTTGGTTCGCCCCCCGTTAGTCTGACTTTTCGTGTTCCAAGCTCAGCGAACCCGGCAACCAGACGGCGAATTTCATCAACACCCAAGAATCCGTCTGCCTCGCCTTTATATCCATCTGGTAGACAATAGGTACATTTGAAATTACACACATCAGTGATTGATAATCGGAGATACGGAAAACTTCTCCCGAACCGATCAATTAAGATTTTTTCCACTATGGCCCGCCTTGGTCAACGTCGACTTATCGTTTCAGAAAGAGGATCGCATAACGCGTTATATACGTCAAAATATATCGGGTAGACCATGTGGGTTTGACGGATAAAAGTTGACTAACTCACCGGCTTGCATCGATCCCACATGTTCACTTAAGACAATCCAACCGTTCATCTCAAGCAGCGGCATCGTTTGAAATGACTCCTGCCCCTCTAGTGCTCGGACCAGTGCACCACCCTTCCCCCGAATACATTGGGCTTTTAAAAAAACAGATAAACCCTTTGGTTTTTCAATCTCATTTTCCAGCTTTAATCGAATCGGTGTCTCAAGTGGTTTCTGTTGCATCACTGCCAATGCGTAGTGTACGTAAAACCGACAATTCACAACTGTCGATACAGGATTTCCGGGCAATCCAAAATACAGGGTTCCATTTGGCAAAATCGCAAATAACAACGGCTTACCTGGTTTTTGTGTCACTTTATGAAAGACAATTTCAGCACCGACAGCCTCAAGCGCCGGCTTCACAAAGTCATAGCTTCCCATCGAGACCGCGCCGGACGACACAACAAGATCTAACGACGCCTCCATGACGCGATTTAAGAAACCCACCATCTCATCGAGGGTGTCGCTAACATGCTCATTCACAACAACATCACATCCAAATGAGCTCATCATGGCCGTCATGAACGGACGGTTTGAATCATAGATTTGACCGGATCCCGGTGGCCCTGATTTGACGTCAACAAGCTCTTCACCAGTTGAACAAAGACCCACCCGCGGTTTTACATGAATGACGGCCTCCACAAAACCACTCGAGGCAAGCGCCTGTACGTGTTCAGGAATGATCTGGCGCCCGGGCTTGAGAATCACTGACGTCTCAGCGATATCAGAGCCTTTTGGTCGGATCCATGCACCGGATTCAGGTAGACGATTGACCGTAGCGGTCCCGTCATCGTTCAAGATCAGGTCCTCAATCATCACAATCGATTCTGCCCAAAGTGGAACAGGTGCCCCAGTCATGATTCTTGCTGCGTCGCCCTCGATTCCATTGGCAACTTCTAAGGAATCACCGGCGCGAAGCTCGGCACCAAGCCTGACCGTACTCCCACGTGTTGCAGCCGAAAGGGCCGAAGCTGATAAAACGACTCCATCACGTGCGGAGTTATCGAATGGGGGGATAGATAATTTTGCAACTGCGGGCTCAGCCAGTACTCGGCCAACTGCTTCCTCCAACGGAACCAATACGGTTGGGAGCGATTGCCGGGAAGCACGCTTTTCAATCTCTCCAAATGCTTGTTCCATTGAAATAAATTGCAGCATGACCTCCCCCTAAAAATCGACGTTGACAGGCGTTGGCTGGGTCAACTCCAGCTCATATCCAGCTTCCACCCATCCATCGGTACCTTGTGGTGCCCAAAATATCTGACTGAAACCTGCACGAGCCAGGTGCTGAACTGCATTCCATCCCATCCAACAATCACTCACGCAATAAATTAAAATCGGATAGCCACGGTCACCATTTGTCGCTTCACTTGTCGCGTCTAAAAAATACTTCAACATATCTGGTGACGGCCTTCCAAACCCAACATTTGGCAACCAGATACTTCCAGGAATATTGTGACGAGGTTTGTAGTTTGACCATGAACCATCGAGCTCGTCATATCGGACCCCAGAAATTGAAAGTACATCGATGAGGACAACATCACCAGTATCGACTAAGTTTTTCACGCCAGCAGTACTGAGAACAGTCCCACCAGGAACATAATCAGGTACGGGGTCAGTGTAGTTATGGATTCTCAAACCTGTATCGGGGTCGAAATATGAACTCTGGGCTATCGCGGCCGGACCGACCGCGACACAAAAGACGACCAAGAATATGATCGTCCTAGCAATGGTCAGCATTACTTCTGGCTTGCGTAATATGCTGCGAGGTCAGCGATGTCTTGGTCAGAGAGAGTCGCAGCCATTCCGTACATGATTGCCGCTTGGTACCCCTTCCGCTCTTGGGTCTTGTAGGCTTTCAATGCTCCCTCGATGTAGGCAGCGTTTTGCCCAGCTAGACTCGGATAATTTGGCACCATAGCCTTACCATTCATCCCATGGCATCCGGCACAGACAGCAGCCTTAGCCTTACCAGCACCAGCATCACCGGCAGCAACTGCACCGGTACTCAACGAAGCGGCGACCACCGCAACTAGCATTTTTTTCATTTACGCTCCTTAAGAAAACACGACATTAAGATCTGACAACGTGACAAAGTCCGCGCTCAAACAAGTCTCAATTAGATAATACTTCATTTTTTTACGGAAAAAATCCACAATCTACCCGAGTGAAGGCGAATTTGGCCCGTGTCGAACAAACACCATCGTATTGGAGGCATCAACATGAACTTTCGTAAAGCTATTTACTCGATTTGCGTGATGGTAAGCATTAGTGTTCCCGATTGCTGGGCTCAGACGCCGGTGAATTATAAGGGGCTAGCGGCTGATTTCTACGATGCCGATGGAAATGTGGCCGTCGTTCTGCTGCACGGGACCCTTGCTCATAACCGCATGGAGATTATTAATACCTTCGCGACACTTATCTCCCAGGAATACGGGTACCCAGTCCTTACACCTAACCTTTCTTTGAATGACAAAGAACGGATGGGTGAGAAAATCCAAACGTCAACCAAAGGCTACGCGACACTAACTGCCTGTGACATCGAGCACACCCACAAATATGAAGACGCAGCTTTGGAATTGGGGACCTGGGTCGAGTACCTGAAACAAGAGGGGTTTGAAAAAATTCTAGTGTCTGGGCATTCTCGTGGTGGTCGTCAAGTGTCGGCTTTTCTGGCAGGTAATGATGAACCCTCGATAATTGGCGGTGTCCTGATAGCGTCTGGCCTGTCTCGGAGCGAAAGAAATATAGAAAAATATAAGAAAGATACTGGACTTGATTTAACTCAGTTACTTACACAATTCTCGAAACTTTCACCAGATCAATATGTCGATGTACCCAAGTTCATCTACTGCGACAAACCTCGTGTCACCGCCGGCGCCTTCATTTCAGAGTATGCGGATAATCCCGCCCATAGCGCCCCATATAATGTTCAAAAAATAAAAAACATCCCAATACTCGTGATTGGCGGTTCGGAGGACACCGTTGTCCCAAATATTGAAGCCGATTTCGAAGCCCTCAGTGATCAAAGTAACCTATCGGTACAGGTTATCGAGGGAGCGGACCACTTTTTCCGGGATCTTTACGCCGACGACGCGGCCGCTATAATCGTCGATCTCATTGAGAGCATTTGATGTTCAGGACGGCATTTTTTTCTCTGACGCTTGCGTTAACCATCAATGCAAACGCCGGATCGGCTCTAGAAGAACCGGCGTTTTCTAGGCAAGACTCTCGACCTTGGGTGGTCATGGTAACTCAACCTGGGTGCTTTTTCTGCAGCCGTCTAGAGCAAGAGATCTTGCAACCCCTTCGCGCTTCCGGGGAGTTCGAGGAGTGGGTACGATTTACCGTAGTAGATATCGGCGTAGCTTCTCCGCTGATCGATTTTGATGGTTCAAAGACAACCACTGTTGAATTCGCCAACAGGTATCAAGGGTTCGGGACACCGACACTACTCTTTTTGAGTTCGGATGGCGAGGTACTTGCCGACCCGAAGTTTGGTGTTCCCGATATTATCGATTTCTACGCCTACGAGATCGAAGAAACAATCCGAAGTCTCCCCGCCATCAACTGAAGTAGTAATACACCATACGCTCGACCGTCCAGTAGGCACCTAGTCCTCCGATCAGCAGTGAACCTGGGATTACGATCGATCGACGATAAACAAGTGGATCAGAGAACCAGATAGTGATCGCAAGGTACGCTGCGATCAGTAAGGTAACCTGACCAAACTCCACTCCAACGTTGAACCAGAGAAGAGCGGCTGGATATAGATCTGCAGGTAATCCGAATTCAGTCAGAACCGACGCAAAACCCAACCCATGCAGTAGCCCAAATGCGAAAATCACAGGAAGCCGGAAGCCACTAAGCCGATCGCTTGCTAAGTTCTCAAATGCAACATAGCCGATGGACAGAGCGATCAAAGGCTCAACCACCTGCGGCGGGAGATGAATCAGCCCAAACATACCGAGTGACAGTGTCAGCGAGTGCGCAATCGTAAACATCGTCACCTGAAGCACCAATGGCCTCAGTCGCATCGACATCAAGAAAATACCGAGAATGAAAAAAATATGGTCAAGCCCCTTGGGCACGATATGCAGGAAACCGGCGGACAGATAGAGAGAAGACACCGACCAAAATGTTGGCTTGGTAAACACTTGCGTTAACGAAAACGGCTCGGAGGGCCGGTCATCTTCAATCCATTGGTGATCAGACCAGTGATATTCACCGGCCTCTTTATTCACTTGACGCACTCGAACCGCCTGGTCTCCAAACCGCAGCGGGTAGTACCATCGGAGCGAGATCGATTCCTTCGGGATGACACCAACCAAATGAATCACACTGGCTCGGGGT
>CACECO010000008.1 GCA_902558075.1 uncultured Litorivicinus sp.
TGAATCAATTGGTAGGACGCCCTGTGACCAGAGACTTCCATCAAAACTCGAATAGGCACCGCGTTCACGGGCCAGTTCGGCAGACGCGTCGATTGCATAGTACGAAATCACTTCCATGGATTCATCAGCGAATTGGACCGCCTCATCTGAACCAAAAGGAATCTCCAACTCATACAATGCGTCCTGGAAGCCCATTATGCCGAGACCGACAGGGCGGTGCTTCATGTTTGAGTTTTCAGCCTGTGGTACCGCGTAGTAATTAATGTCGATCACATTATCGAGCATTCGTACAGCTGTTTTGACTGTCTTCGCGAGTTTCTCTCGATCCAGCCCTTCGTCTTTCGTCACGTGTTGACGGAGATTCACTGATCCTAAATTACATACCGCGATTTCGTCGACCGAGGTGTTGAGAGTGATCTCAGTACAGAGGTTTGATGAGTGAACGACTCCTGTGTGCTGTTGTGGGCTACGGAGGTTACATGCGTCTTTGAATGTAATCCAAGGATGGCCGGTTTCGAACAGCATCGAGAGCATTTTCCGCCACAGATCTTTCGCTTGGACCCGTTTGAAGTGTTTAATTTCACCGGTCTGCGTCATCGCCTCATATTCTTTATAGCGATTCTCAAATGCGAGACCGAATAGATCATGAAGATCTGGACAGTTTGATGGTGAGAAGAGTGTCCACTCGGCATCCTCAAACACCCGCTTCATAAACAAATCGGGAACCCAATTTGCTGAATTCATGTCGTGGGTTCGACGACGATCGTCGCCCGTATTTTTCCTTAGCTCGAGGAACTCTTCGATGTCCATGTGCCAAGTTTCAAGATACGCGCACACCGCACCTTTGCGCTTACCGCCTTGGTTCACGGCGACCGCCGTGTCATTAACTACCTTCAAGAATGGAACAACGCCTTGGCTTTTGCCATTAGTGCCCTTGATGTAGGAACCGAGCGCTCGGACTGGTGTCCAGTCATTACCCAAGCCACCAGCCCATTTTGACAGCATTGCATTGTCACGGATTGCTCCATAAATCCCATCGAGATTATCTGGCACAGTTGTGAGGTAACAACTTGAGAGCTGGCTTCTCAGTGTTCCTGAATTAAAAAGTGTTGGCGTAGATGCCATGTAATCGAAACTTGAGAGCAACTTATAGAACTCAATCGCGCGCTCTTCACGGTTCTCTTCACGAAGTGCCAAGCCCATCGCGATCCTCATGAAGAAGACCTGTGGCAGTTCAATTCGCACGTCGTCCTTGTGAATGAAATAACGGTCATAGAGTGTCTGAAGACCCAAATAAGTAAACTGGTTATCTCGCTCTGCAATGAGTGCTCCCGCAATTCGGTCGAGGTCGTATTCCAGCAAATCTTTGGAAACAAGTTCGCTCCCAACAGCCAACTCTAAAAACCCTTTGAGGGCTAATGGATAGAGTGATTCCATTTCAAATTGCGTTGCCTTCTCTGCGACTTCCAAACGTGTCAGCGCTTTTGCCCGGATATCGTCGAGTAACAATCGCGCTGTGACGTAAGTATAGTTTGGCTCTTTCTCAACCATAGTCCGTGCGCTCATGATGAGCGCGGTATTCACGTCATGTTGTGTGACACCGTCATACAGATTTTTCAATGTTTCTTGCAGAACAGTCTCACCATCGACATCAGTAAGTCCGTCGCAAGCCTCAGCGATCACGGTTTTCAGTCGACCAACATCCAACGGCTGTTTAAAACCGTCATCTTTCGTGATTCGGATTTCTGGATGCTCCTCGCGTGGTGCTTCTGCTTTCTCAGAACGCATGTGCTTACGTTTTTCGCGATAGAGCACATAATCGCGAGCGACGCGATGTTCCCCATTCCGCATCAAGCACAATTCGACTTGATCCTGAATGTCTTCGATATGGACTATGCCGCCTGAAGGCATCCGACGGCGGAAGGTGTCGACCACTTGAACCGTCAGCCGTTCAACGGTCTCATGTATCCGATTGCTAGCTGCAGCCGTGTTTCCCTCGACGGCCAAAAACGCTTTACTCATTGCGACCACTATTTTTGTCGCATCAAAACCGACAACGGCACTATTGCGCTTCATGACTCGGATTTCGCCGGGGGTGGGTGTCGCATCAGGTGCTACAGGGGCTGCTTTCGGTGCCACTGTTTGTTCGTCTTGTTGTCCGCTGACACGGCTTGATTGATACATACGGCCTCCGGGTCCCTGGTTTTTCTTTTCGGTTTAACCCCAAGATATTGGGGTGAGTTTGAATCACCGATACAAGATACTGTGGTTGGGCTGTAAGTCAATCCAAAATTTTTTTGGTTGAATTGGGGATAACTTTGCTTCAGAAACGCCAAAGTCAGAGAGAATCTGGCTTTGGGTTTTATTACCCTGTGGATAAATCGAGGATCAACTCTTTTGATAGAATTTTTTCATTGAACAAACGGTTTCGATTTTCTTTTTTGTCCATATTTATCCCCGTCTTAGCTCGTTAATTGTGACAGTTATCTTGGCATGCTGTGTTTCCGCCTCAGCTAGTCGGCCTCGTTCACGTTCAACTACATCAACTGGCGCTTTATCGGTGAATCCTGGGTTATTGAGTTTGCTACTGAGCCCTTTGATCACACCTTCAAGCTTCTTCAACTGTTTTTCCAGGCGTGCGACTTCAGCCTCGCGATCAATCAGTCCAGCCATTGGTACGTGCACTTCCAGCTGCCCAATCAGTTGCGTTGATGAGGCTGGAATCGGCTCAGTTGCACCCACGAATGAAACCTCTGTTAGGTTCGCAAGCGGCACAATCAGTGACTCGAGTCGAGCAAAACGATCGCGATCATCGTCACTGCCACCGGCGAGCATCATTGGAATCTCTTTGCCAGGCGACAGATTCATTTCACCTCGGATCGTTCGAACGGCAACAATCACTGATTTCATCCAGTCGACGTCACTTTCAGCCTCATTATCTTTTTTGGATGCATCACTCTCCGGATAAGGCGCTTTTGAGATGGTATAATCACCACGACCGATGAGCGGCGCGACTTGTTGCCAGAGCTCTTCAGTGATAAACGGCATAAAGGGATGCGCGAGACGTAGGATTGTTTCTAATACCTCAACCAATGTCCGCCGCGTTGCAGCCTGCGTTTCAGCGCTTGCCCCGCCATCGGCCAAAATTGGCTTTGTCAGCTCCAAATACCAGTCACAGTATTCATTCCAGACAAAGTCATAAATCGCTTGGCTCGCTAAATCGAGTCGATAATTTTCTATCGCTTGCGTTACTTTGGCTTCGGTTGCTTGCAGGCTCGACCGAATCCAACGGTCAAACACGGTCATGTGCGCGGCCTCAAGATCACACAGGGTATGACCGTCTATTTTCATCATCATAAACCGTGTTGCGTTCCAGAGCTTGTTACAGAAGTTCCTGAAGCCCTCGATCCGACCGACATCAAAGTTTATGTCTCGGCCCGTGGATGCGAGCGAGCAAAATGTAAGGCGGAGCGCATCGGTTCCGTAGCTTTTCAATCCATCAGGGAATTGTCGTTTGGTTGCCTTGACAATGGTCTCACGCATCTGCGGTTGCATGAGTGAGCCGGTCCGCTTTTCTAATAAATCGTCCAGCGAAATCCCATCGATTAGATCGATTGGATCCAACACGTTGCCCTTGGACTTCGACATTTTCTGGCCTTCAGCATCACGCACCAGGCCGTGCACATAGACTGTCCTGAACGGAACGTCACCAGTGAACTTTAAGGTCATCATGATCATTCGGGCAACCCAGAAGAAAATGATGTCAAAGCCTGTGACCAGGACACTGGTTGGGTGATAGCGCTTCAACGCCTCAGTATCGTCAGGCCACCCAAGTGTTGAAAAAGTCCACAGCGCTGATGAAAACCACGTGTCAAGTACATCATCGTCTTGCGTGAGCTGTACATGGGAATCAAGCTGATATTTGGCCCGGGCAGCCGCTTCGTCTTCAGCCACGTAAATCGTACCCGCATCATCATAATATGCTGGAATCCGATGACCCCACCAAAGCTGTCGTGAGATACACCAGTCTTTCAAATCACGCATCCAAGCAAAGTAAGTGTTTTCCCATTGCTTGGGTACAAACTGAATCGCACCATTTTCAACCGCGTCGATGGCCGGTTTCGCGAGTGTTTCGACAGCCACGAACCACTGATCTGTCAACAGTGGTTCGACAATTACCCCCGATCGATCGCCTCGTGGTACTTTCAGTGTGTGTGGGTCGATTTTTTCGATGAGGCCAAGCGCATCCAGATCGGCAACAATCTTCTCACGCGCTTCAAAGCGATCCATTCCGCAGTAGGCTTCAGGAACGGCATCATTGAGTGTTGCATCTTTGGTTAAAATATTGATCATCGGAAGCTGATGACGTTCACTCATTGCATAGTCATTAAAGTCATGCGCCGGAGTGATCTTGACGCAGCCGGTTCCGAATTCTGGATCGACGTAGTCGTCTGCAATGACTGGAATTTCTCGGTCGGTCAGGGGTAATGCGATGGTTTCACCGATCAAGTGACTATAGCGCTCATCCTCAGGGTGTACAGCAACAGCCGTATCACCCAGCATAGTTTCTGGTCGTGTGGTCGCAACCACTAAATGCCCAGAGCCATTAGCCAAGGGATATTTGAAGTGCCAAAGTGAGCCTTGCTCTTCCTCGCTGACGACTTCTAAATCAGAAATCGCTGTGTGCAGTACTGGGTCCCAGTTGACCAGGCGCTGACCACGATAGATGAGACCTTCATCAAATAGACGAATAAACACTTCCTGCACGGTACACGAATAATCATCGTCCATAGTGAAGCGTTCGCGGGACCAATCAACAGAGGCTCCCATTCGGCGCAACTGTTTGGTGATCATTCCACCTGAGGTGTGTTTCCAATCCCAAACCTTCTCCAAGAACTTTTCGCGGCCTAAATCAAGACGCGAAATATCCGAAGCAAGTAACTGACGCTCGACCAACATTTGCGTTGCGATCCCAGCATGGTCTGTTCCGACTTGCCACAGTGTGTCGTGACCAAGCATCCGGTAATACCGGATCAATGCATCCATTATGGTGTCTTGGAATGCATGGCCCATATGCAATGAACCGGTGACATTGGGGGGTGGAATCATGATGGAGTAGGTTGCGCCTTCGCCAGATGGTTCGAAGTGGCCGTTTTGTTCCCAGAATTCGTACCAACGCGTTTCGATGGTCGAAGGATCGTATGTTTTACCTAAAGTGTCAGTCATGAACGCAGATCGTGTTGTGTGATCGGATACCCGTCAAATTTCAATTGTTTCCAGTTGGCACGTGTACTCTCAAGCACCGCTGATTGTTGCACCACAATTTCCACTAAGTGGTCAAAGTGCGAGAACCATGATGGTAGCGGGCCACCTAAATTCACCAAAACACCGTGGCGATCGGGAGGATCCTGCCAACCGATACCAATAGGAGCTGTCGGTGAGTCGCCTCGGTCAATTTCATGCGGAATGAAACTTTCGTCATCGTCCCACAGGAGTTGATCGAAAGCCTGAGCCTCAGATTCGGAGGCCACGTGGCAGTGCACGTCCAAACCTTTGCGGAAGGATTGTCGCATAAACTTCACCGCAAAGCGTGCTCTCGCCTCCAGTGATTCCTCGCCTAAAATGTAATAGGAAATCTTGGTCACGCCCTGAGCCAATTCACCAATAGTGGAACTGGCCGTCCCGATGCGCCTTTTGCTTTGCCGCCACTGAACCACGCGGTACCCGCGATATCCAAGTGTGCCCAACGGTACTTGTCCGTGAAGCGTGATAAGAAACAAGCCGCCGTAATGGTTCCTGCGTCACGACCACCGATATTGGCGATGTCTGCAAAATTGGAGTCCAACAACTTCTGATAAGGTGCTTCAATTGGTAGTCTCCAGCAGGGATCACCGGTCTCACGACCAATGCTATAGAGCTCTTCCGCCAGTTGGTCATCGGTACTTAAAAGCCCGGTGTTGTGACGACCGAGTGCGA
Source organism: uncultured Litorivicinus sp. (assembly GCA_902558075.1). GTDB lineage: Bacteria > Pseudomonadota > Gammaproteobacteria > Pseudomonadales > Litorivicinaceae > HIMB30. Next base: position 5,977 of record CACECO010000008.1, read on the forward strand.
TTAAACATGCACCTGTCAGTGTTGCGATGTCTATCACGGCTTCTGGGTTGAATCGTTCAACATAGGTCAAAGCATCACACAAAACCAGTCGACCTTCGGCGTCGGTGTTTAGGATTTCGACTGTTTTACCGGCGAGCGTTTTGACTACGTCGCCAGGTTTTGTCGCGCGACTTGATGGCATATTTTCAACAGCTGCAATGACACCGATGACGTTGGTTTCAAGGCCCATTTCACAGATGCTCTGCATGCAACCCATGACAGTTGCTGCGCCACACATGTCGAATTTCATTTCATCCATGGCTGCACTTGGCTTTAGGCTGATGCCACCCGTGTCGAAGGTAACGCCTTTGCCCACCAAAACTTTTGGTTTGGCGTCTGCGTTTTTCGCTCCTCGGTAACTCAAAACAATGAAACGTGCGGGCTCATCGCTACCATGTGACACAGACAGCATGCAATGCATTCCGATCTCGGTGAGCGCGTCTTCGTCGAACACTTCGCACGAGAGTTTGCTGAACTGTTCAGCCAGTTGCACCGCCTGGTCTGCGAGATAGCTAGGGGTGCAGATATTGCCAGGAAGATTGCCGAGTTCACGAGTGACATTCGCGCCCCGACCGATTGTTATCCCAGTGGTGACATGTGCTTGGTCGCTGTCTGAGCCATGAAGTGTTAGCGCTGCCAATATCTTTGAATCATCATCGGCGGGTTTCGGTTTGGTTGTGGTGTATTCATAGGCCGCCCAAATAAGGCCATAGCCTAACCGTTCCTGTGCACCTTGATCACCTCGCGTCAGTGATGCGATATCAAGGGTTGCCTCTGTAATCGGAAGGCCTTTGAGCATTTTACCGAGTCCAACAAAGGCATCGTTTTGTGCCAACGCATCGAAGGAGTCTGCTTTGCCAACCCCTAAAAGCACCAGTCGCTTGGCACTGATACCTTGCGGATTTCGCAAGGTCATTTGTGATCCGGATCTTGCTTTAAAGTCGCCAGAATCGATTAAATCTGAGATCAGCGTGTCGAGTTCCGTGCTGGTTCCCTCTACACTGTCACCTTCAGGGACACCGACGACCAAACATTCGGTTTTTATATCAGTGAGAGAAGTTGAAGTCAGGCTAATCTCCATGGGTGGCTCCTTTAATTTTCGTTAAGCATGGAAGTGTAGGACATTTGATCATTCTGAGGTACATCAGTCGCGAGATTTTGGAAACCACCGCAGGTGTTTCCCTAGTCCTTCTATTAGTAGTGTTAAGTGGTCGATTTATCCAGTTTTTGGAGAAAGCAGCCAACGGAGAATTATCCGTTGAACTGATGTTCACCATGATTCTATGGCGGATTCCGTCATCCCTCGAGCTAATTCTGCCGCTTGCGCTGACTCTGTCAGTGCTTTTGGTCATGGGACGGATGAACCAGGAATCAGAGCTCAGCATTCTTCGTGCTGCTGGCTATTCCAATTGTCATTTGTTTGGGATCGTTTTGGTTCCCGCACTATTGATCGCTCTTGTTGTCGGTTGGTTATCAATGGCGCTGTCACCAGAAGTAGCGCGCGAGCTCGACCGTCAGGTTGTCGCCAAAGAAAATCTGACTGTCTTTGATACGGTTGTTCCTGGTCGCTTCCAAACCGACAAATCGGGTCGTCTTATCTATGCAGAAGCAATTTCAGATGACCGTGAATCGTTGATCGATGTGTTTATTGTTGAGCCATCGAAACAGAAAAATACTGAAGTGTTCTTAACCGGTAAAACAGCACGTCAGGAGCTGAATTCAGGTGAAAAATATCTCGTTCTGTTTGATGGCTATCGCCACATCGGTACGGAGATGTCTCTTGATTGGGAAATTTCAAAGTTTGATCGATATTTGATTCGTCTCAATCCAGAGATTGAAAACCGGCCCGATTCGCTGGATACCCAATCCACCGAGGCCCTCATGGCTTCGGGTAAGGCGCCTGAACTTGCCATTGCATCATGGCGTGTTTCGCTGCCAATTGTGTGCCTTTTCATGTTGCCCTGGGCGTTTCTGATGGGATGTGGATCGCCGCGGCAAAGCCGATTTATCTGGGTGATCCCGATTATTTTGATTCAGTTTGGCTACATCACGGCACTGTCGTTTGCACAAAAGGCGGTGACCTTGGGTCAGTGGTCACCCTGGCCGGGTCTTTTTTGGGTGCACTTGGTATTGATTGGCGCTGTCAGTCTGGTAATTGGACTTGGGTCCTTTGCTCATGGGAGGGGTTGGCTATGAATCGTTCAACCTGGTTAATAGCACGCGCTATCTGGGTTGCATTTGCGATCATCTTTTTAGTGTTCTTTGGGCTAGAACTGGTGTTTCGAGTACTAGATGAAGCTAAATTGCCGCACACAAACTACACCGCAGAAGAAGTAGCGCTTGTTTCGATCTTTGGCATGCCGAGACGACTGTATTTGGATTTGCCACTGATGGTATTGATTACTGTCGCGACGGGGCTTGGTGGTCTGGCGCAATCGAGTGAGCTCACGATCCTACGTGCGGCAGGCCTCAGCATTAGGCGCATTTTTCTGAAGGTCATGTTTGTGCTTTCCCCCATTTTGGTTGGCTCGATTATCGTTGCTCAATTTGGAATGCCTGAAGCTGAACGGTTCAGTCAGGCTTTAAAGGAAGCCAATGTCTCTGGTGGTGTGAAAGACTCGGTCTGGACAAGGGAGTCTGGGCGCTATGTGTTTATTGTGGGTGCTCCAGATGGTTCGGTGCGATTATGGAAGCAGATTGAAATGGCAGATTCGCGTGATGAAATAGAGAGTTTGGTCACATCATCTAATGTACGATTTGATGCGGAACAAGTCATGCTGTCAAAGGCCCGTCTGTTGGCATTTGAGAGCGTTCAAATTCGCCAACAAAATACTAATCTGAGCCAGGCAACCAAGCTGACCGAGCGGCAGGTCCGATGGTTGGTACAAAATCCAGATGCATTGTCATTGAGCGAGCTTTGGGATGCCGCAAGCTATTTAAGCACCGAGGGCCTGAACGCGCGAGCGCATAGCCAACTATTTTGGCAGCGACTACTACTTCCTGTGACGCTGATTGCGCTTGCGCTTCTAGCATCCGCTACGGCGTTTGGATCGACGCGCTCGCTCGGGATGTCGACACGCGTATTCTTGGCGGTGTTGTTGGGTCTCATTTTTAAATACGCCATGGATATGGCATCTCCTGCAGTATTTCTCGCAGGCGGTCACCCGTCACTTGCGATTATTCTTCCACTTTTGATCCCGCTTCTGTTAACGCCCAGATTATTGCGTTGATTTCTCGGGTCTCGGTTCTGCAACAACCCGAGTATTCGAGAGGCGATCGTAGACTGTCTGACCGATTGGTGACAGCCACCCTGTGAATAAAGTTATACCCGTCGGCGCCAGTGTCATGATACACCATACCAACCGTTTAAAAGCCACGTCTTTCGTGATGGTTTCGCCCTCTAGCCCAACGAGACGAAGGCACCACGCGCGCATGCCAGCGGTTTTACCACCATGCGACCAAGACCACCAAAAATAACCACCGACAAACAATACAATGAGCATCTGTGTCAGCCAAGCAGGTGCCTCACGTTGCACAATCACAGCCGCAACCAGTCCGGAGATCAGAATGAGAGCACTCACCACAAGCCCGTCATAAATTAATGCGAGCAGTCGTTTCCAAATGGGTGCACTACTGACTTGCATGCGATTCGACCTGCTGCGCGAGCTGAATGTAATCCGAGCGAAACACTGAGCGTAAAATCTTCAAATATTTATTTCCCAGTTCTGAATAACTTCCGAGTGTTGGGATCAGTGCTTTGCTCGTCAAGTGCTCGTTGTTGGTTCGTAAATCCAGTCGCACCTGTCGAAGCTTTCGGTAAGCCTTGTGAGTGTTGATATTCTGGTAATAGGCGGCGACTGAATCACCCACAGTTTCAAACCGCCGGACTTCCAATTTTTTTTTTGTATTACCCTTCGGTTTGATACCGCAGCCTTGTGCATAGCAATGGTGACCGAAGAAATTATTGCCTTCGAGTGCAAACCGGGACTGACCCCAGGCTGACTCAATGGCCGCTTGCGTAGCGACTAGCGCAGGTGGCAATCCATCTATGCGAAGATAAAGCTCTGCTTCAAGGTGATCGAGAGAGGTATTTGGGTCGAGCTCGAAGTGCTCGATCAATATAGCAAGTGCTGGATCCCGATCCACGTGTTTTGTTTGCCGCTCGATTATACCAGGAATGAATGCACGTACGGCAAGCAACCGCTCATTTTCCCGCTCGGCGTAATCCATCATTAACCGCGCGAATTGCTGCCGGCGGTCTTCGATCGATGCATTCACGATCAAAGCGGGTCGTTGCGACTCGATGAGCGATTCAAGTTCTTTTCGATCAAACTCAGCTAAATCTGGTTCATAGGTCAGCGCTGTGTACAATAACCCGGCGGTTGCGACGACTGTTGCGAGTGCCGCATGTTTGATCATGAATTTGGTTTACCGACTTTGGGCATGGTTGGCTCCGTCCAGTCATTCTGTAGTTCGGCTAGTTTCGCATATTTGTAAAACGCACCGATAAATCCGCCAATCGCAATTGCAAAACCAGCACGACCATCTCGCCATCCACTTTTGAATAGATAAATTTTTAAAAACATTGATAACCCGTGAATCAGGGCTGGTCCCATACCGCCCTTCTTATTGTTGCGCAGGAGTTTTTGAGCACCAAGTGTAGAGTAACGTTGTGCTTTATGAAGCATCTGTTCTAAATTCTCAAAAGGGAACTGCCAAATCGATTGCGTGAGATGTTCAATTGGACCGTTACAGATAAACCCTTCGTGGACTTCTTCAAGCGTGTAGCTCAAGCGTCCCTGGCGAAACAGTTGCGGTTGGCGGTAATCAGGATTCCAGCCAGAATGCTTAACCCACCGTCCAAGCAGATAGTTTTTGCGCGGTATGAAATACGCCACGGGACCATCGGGGTCATTTGTTCTGACGATGGAAAGAATTTCGTCGCGCGCCTCGGGGGTGCAACGCTCATCAGAATCTAAGGAGAAAATCCACTCATGCTGACAGGATGCAATGGCCTCATTTCGCAGTTTGCCGAAACCGTCGAAATCGATTTGGATGACGCGTGCACCAATCTCTTCGGCAATTCTTGCAGTATCGTCGGTTGAGTGCGAGTCGCAGAGGATCACCTCGTCTGTCCATTCGATGACGCTTTCAATCGCAGGACGGATTTTATTGGCTTCGTTATACGCGATGATGTAGCAGCTGACTTTTGACACAGGCGTCGTCTTTTGGCTGTTTTTGAATTTGGTACCGAAGGGGGGACTCGAACCCCCAAGCCCGCAAAGGCAACGGATTTTGAATCCGTCGTGTCTACCAGTTCCACCACTTCGGCAACAGGGCCGCTACATTAAACAAAGCGGACCTTGTTGTCATCTGCTTTTGGTTTCCTCTTTCTAAAACGGTAGACTCCGCTACCCATCAATAACCGAGAGTTCGTTTGAAACGTCAGGATTTTTCATATCAATTACCGGAAGATTTGATTGCGAGTTCGCCTTTGGAGAATCGCGCAGGCAGTCGACTGATGGTGATTGATCCCTTGCGCTCAATAATGCACAAGCGTGTCTCGGATTTCCCTTCTATGATCCGGCCAGGTGATGTTGTTGTCGCAAACAACACCCGCGTATTTCCGGCGCGCTTGTTTGGCGCAAAAGCATCTGGCGGTCAAGTTGAAATACTGATTGAGAGGTTATTGTCGGACAATCAGGTACGCGCATTTGTCAAAGCTGCGAAGTCACCCAAACAGGGTGCAGTATTGTCAATGGATGGCGGGTTTGAACTGATGATGACGGGTCGAGATGGTAATCTCTTTTTGCTCGAATCAGATCCTACGGTTCGTATATTAGATATGGCTGAGACGCATGGGCACATCCCTCTGCCACCCTATATCAAGCGAAAAGATACTGACGGTGATAAGAAGCGGTATCAGACAGTATTTGCGAAAGACGTAGGAGCAGTAGCCGCGCCGACAGCCGGTCTTCACATGGACGAACCATTAATCGAAGCAATTAAAGCGCAAGGCGCTACTTGGTGCGAAGTAACCTTGCATATCGGAGCCGGCACATTCAATCCTGTTCGCGTTGATGATTTGAGTGAACATGAGATGCACGGTGAGTGGTACAACATTTCAGATGATGTCGTAGCGATCATTCAATCGGCTAAAGCAGAAGGGCGCCGCGTGATCGCGATCGGAACGACTACCATGCGATGTCTGGAAGGCTCAGCAGCAGCGAATGGTGGTCAAATCTGCGCAGGCTCTGATGAAACCTCGATATTTATTTCGCCTGGCTATTCATTCAATGTTATTGATGTTCTGTTTACCAATTTCCATTTACCTGAATCGACACTTTTGATGCTAGTCTCCGCGTTTGGCGGGCTTGATCGCGTGATGGCTGCTTATCAGGAAGCGATTCGTGAAGGTTACCGATTCTTTAGTTACGGTGACGCCTGTTTAATTACACGAGATCCAGAGACTAGCCATGCGTCCTGAGTGTCATATGAACTTCGCAGTGAAAGCGACAGATGGTCTGGCGCGTCGAGGTGAAATGACATTCCCGCGCGGAACGATCCAAACGCCTGCGTTTATGCCTGTTGGTACCTATGGCACCGTGAAAGGTGTTACAACAGATCAAGTCAAAGACGGTGGTGCTGAGATTCTTTTGGGGAATACGTTCCATTTGATGTTGCGACCGGGTGCAGAACAAGTGGCGAAGCTTGGCGGGCTTCATCAAATGATTAATTGGGACCGACCAATTTTGACCGACTCTGGTGGCTTTCAGTTGTTTAGTCTCGGGAAGATGCGGAAGATCACAGAAGAAGGCGTGAAGTTCAGAAGTCCAGTCGACGGATCTGAAGTCTGGTTAGATCCTGAGCGCTCCATGGATGTTCAGCGTCAACTTGGGTCTGACATTGTCATGATCTTCGATGAATGCACCCCATACCCGGTCTCTTACGAGGACTCAAAGAAATCGATGGAGTTGAGTCTTCGTTGGGCCAAGCGCTCGCTGATCGCACATGGTGATTCGCCATCCGCACTATTTGGAATCGTCCAAGGTTCGATGTTTTTTGATCAGCGAGATCAAAGCTTGGAAGCGCTCGTTGAGATGGGCTTTGATGGTTATGCTGTTGGTGGCTTGTCGGTCGGTGAGCCTAAAGACGAGATGTTCAAAGTTATGCGCCACATCGCTCCTATGTTGCCTAACAATCAGCCACGCTATGTTATGGGTGTTGGTAAACCAGAGGATCTCGTTGAAGGCGTGCGGCGCGGGGTGGATATGTTCGACTGCGTAATGCCAACCCGAAACGCACGAAACAGCCACTTATTTATCGATACTGGCGTGTTGAAATTACGTAACGCGGTAAACCGGACCCTTGAGGGCCCAATTGACGAGACCTGCGATTGCTATGCCTGTCGGAATTACAGTCGAGCCTATCTCCATCACCTCGACAAATGTGGCGAGATTCTCGGTGCAACACTCAACACGATTCACAACCTCCGGCACTATCAGCGCGTGATGGAAGGATTGAGAGGTGCAATTGAGGTGGGGCGGCTAGATCATTTTGTTGCGGAGTTTTACGCAAAACGTGGGATGACTCCACCCAAAATTTGAACGATCTTTTAAGTTGTCTTTGCTTAATAGCCTATTGTTCAGTTAGTAATACAAAACGTATATAGGAGTCGCTTGAGTTATTTCTGTCTGGTCTTTTTGACCGTGAATTACATTTTACTTTATCTACTGAGAAAATTTATTTAGGACCGTGATTATTCTGATAAATCGCCGTCTCATAGAAAGCTAGACGAACAGGATCGAGAGGATTTCTGCCGCGTTCAAATGGTTTGACATGAACCCGCGGGACTCTCTCAGGGCCTCAAAAAGTCGAAAAATGGTTTTTAACCGTGACGCTGGCGCATTAGACGAAGCCAAGAAGGCACCCGAATTCTGTAGTTTCGTAAAAGTAGGTCGTTTTATAACCATTGATAGCTGCTCAAGGTTGCCTAAGAGTCTCGCACCCTGTAGTTTTACGCGACTTTCGAAACTTCACTGGGTGATTTTGATATGATTTCAAGCGCATATGCGAACACGGCGCCCGCTGGCCCGGATCCAATGTTCCAAATTCTGATGTTGGTTGGCTTTATTGCCATCTTTTACTTTCTACTGTGGCGTCCGCAGCAGAAGCGTGCAAAAGAGCACAAGAACCTGATCGAAAACCTGGCTAAGGGTGATGAGATAGCGACAGGCGGTGGTTTGATGGGCAGGATCACGAAAGTCTCGGATGACGTGATCACGGTTGAAATCGCAAGTGGCGTCGAAGTGTCGGTGCAAAAGCCAGCCGTTGCCGTATTGCTCCCGAGGGGTACATTGAAAGACTCAAACGCATAATTGGACAGGCAGTGATTCAAAGCTTCTCACTTTGGAAGACGATCATCGTGATCGTCTCTCTCATCCTCGGTACACTCTACGGCTTACCAAACGGTTTTCCTGATGATCCGGCTGTACAGATTACCTCAAACCGGTCAACAGATCTTCTCAGCGAGCTCGATGTCATTCGTGCCGAGGATGCACTGAAAGAAGCTGGGATTGCAGCAATTGCCCGTGATTTTGAAGGCTCTCAAGCGGTGATTCGCTTTGATTCGGTCGAAACCCAAATCAAAGCGAAGAGTGTCATTCAAGCGGCGCTCGGCTCTGATATTATCGTCGCCTTAAACTTGGCGCCGACGACACCTGAGTGGCTGCAGTTCATTGGCGCGAGTCCGATGAAGCTGGGTCTTGATCTTCGCGGTGGTGTGCATTTCTTAATGGAAGTGGATCTCGAAGCAGCCGTGACTCAACGACTCGATGCATATGCTTCTGAAATTAAGCAGATGTTGCGACAAGAGCGGATTCGTTTCCGTTCGGTGGAGGTCAGGCCGGGCGGTGCGATCGAGATTCGTTTTCTAAACGCTGAAACGCGGGCACAGGGCGTTGAGCGCATTCGCACCGCGTATTCAGGTGCGTTTGCGTACCGTGAAGCAGACCGTGATAGTGCTGCCTTTGTGAGTCTTCTGTTAGCTGAGGGTCAGCAGGCAAATATTGAAGACTATGCAGTTAGCCAAAACCTAACCACGCTGCGGAACCGTGTGAACGAACTTGGTGTATCTGAACCGTTGGTTCAGCGTCAGGGCCGGAACCGAATTGTTGTCGAGCTGCCAGGTGTTCAGGACACTGCGACCGCAAAGCGGGTCTTAGGTGCGACGGCGAACCTTGAGTTCAGACTCGAGGCGCTCCCTGATACGCCAGTTCGCGAGACACAACAATTCAAGTTCCGCGCCAATGATCGAGTCGCGCAGCTCGAGCGAGATATCATTACTACGGGTAATTCTGTCAGCGATGCGCGTTCAAGCTTTGACGAAAACGGTATGCCTCAGGTCAATATCAACTTGGATGCATCTGGTGGTCGTCGGATGGCTGATGTCACCAAAACATCCGTCGGTCGTCGCATGGCTGTGATTTTTATTGAGTCGCGAACGCGAAATGAGATCGATGGTCAAACGGGTGAGATAGCACAAATTCGCTACAAGGAGCAGGGTATCATTTCGTTAGCAACGATCCAGGCAGTCCTCGGTAATCAATTCCGAATTACGGGTCTTGATAATGCACGAGAATCGTCTGAGTTAGCTTTGCTCTTGCGAGCAGGCGCTCTCGCGGCACCAATTTATTTCGTAGAAGAGCGAACCATCGGGCCAAGTCTCGGTGCTGAAAATATTGAGCGAGGCTTGAACTCGGTCATCATTGGCTTCGTTTTGGTCATGTGTTTCATGATCGCGTTTTACAAGGGGCTCGGTGTCATCGCGAACTTTGCGCTAGCATTGAATCTCTTACTGTTGGTCGCTTTCATGAGTCTCGTTCAGGCTGTGCTCACACTTCCCGGTATCGCGGGTATTGTTTTGACTGTCGGGATGGCGGTCGATGCCAATGTCTTGATTTTCTCACGAATTCGTGAGGAGCGGATGCGAGGTCTTGCCGACCCACAAGCGATTCGCGTTGGTTTTGAGCGCGCATTTGTGACGATCCTTGATTCGAACATCACGACCTTGCTTGTCGCCATTATTCTTGCGGGAATTGGCTCTGGTCCAGTGAAAGGTTTCGCGATCACCCTGGCCATCGGTATTTGCACTTCACTTTTTACGACAACGTTGGTGACTCGCTTAACAGTTGAGAGCCTCTTTAGTCACCGTCACTTGCCAACGTGGGCCTTGTAATCATGCGCATGAAAACGCCCTCGATTAATTTCATGGCGGCTCGCAAAATAGCGGGCTGGATATCAAGCGGGGCTGTCATCGGATCCGCGGCACTACTTGCGTTAATTGGCTTGAGCTTTGGGCTTGATTTCACCGGTGGTTCACTCGTAGAACTTGAATTTGCAACAGAGCCTGTCCTCGAGACAGTTCGAGAAACTCTCGTGATTGCGGGATTCCCTGATGCAGTCGTCCAAGCGTTTGGCGCACCCACCGACGTATTGATTCGTCTCGCCCAAGACGACGCACCTAAAGCGGGTGATGATGTCTTTGCGGCCCTTCAGGCGGCAGGTTTTGAAGTGGAACTGTTGCGATCTGAATTTGTGGGTTCAGCAGTCGGTGAGGAGCTAAGAGAGCAAGGTGGACTAGGTCTTTTACTCGCACTTGGCATTGTGATGCTTTACGTCGCGTTCCGTTTCCAGTTCAAGTTCTCTGTGGGTGCGGTGGTTGCTTTGATTCACGATGTGTTGATTGTTCTGGGGATCTTTGCATTATTCGGGCTCGACTTTGATCTGACCGTATTGGCAGCAGTCCTTGCCGTGATTGGTTACTCGCTCAACGATTCAATTGTTGTGTCAGACCGTATTCGCGAGAATTTCCGTATCATGCGTACCAATGATCCGCTGAAGGTCATGAACGACTCGATCAACCAAACGCTAAGCCGGACATTGGCGACATCGATGACAACTTTGCTTGTGTTGTTGGCATTACTGTCCCTCGGTGGTGAGCTGATTCATAACTTTGCGCTTGCCTTAACCATCGGTGTGGCAGTGGGAACGTATTCCTCGATTTACGTTGTGACAGGTGTACTCCTCATGATGAACATTTCGAGAGACGATCTACTGGTTTTAGAAAAAGAAGAAGAAATCCACGATCGTCCCTGATGGCTAGTTCCTTGTTGCGCACATTGACCGAGAGCTTTGCATCCGCGTTACCCTTTGCTCCAGGTAGGTTGGCCAAATTTATCGAGTCTTGAGCACGCTACCTGAGGCTTGGGGAATATTAAGTTTTATCACCTGTACTTTTCTTGTGTTCGATGGGCGTCTGTCGATTGAATTAACAGATTATCAGTTGAATGCAGGTTTTATGTACGTGGGACTTTTTGGTGTGGTCGATAGGTCAAATAAGTCAAACCCAATGTTACAGGCTTTGAAAACTAGCCTATTCAGCAAAAGTTCCTAAGTTTTTTATTAGACATTAGTCTAATGCACGGGGTCTGAATCCATAAAAAACTATGGTACGGCGCATGGCCTTAAAACAGTGACTCGACCCCGTGGGTTGGACTATCCTTAACTAATCTACACTAGGAGTCGAAGTTAAGCGTGATCTCTTCGACTATAAATCATTGATTATTATAATATAATTATCGATTCTTCACAGAGCTACAAACTCTACTTCGGATTAATAGGATAACGGTCGATCGAATTGTGTCCGAAAAATATCTCAAATTAGGAAAAAAAATTTGTTGGGCGACAAGACGAGCTTTGGTCTCTATCAAAGTTTGACGGAAGCATTGGTTGTTCATTTGTCACAGTTTAGTTAGTGTATTACGTTGTGGAATCGATTTGGACTCCACGCCTCGGCAGGACTAGCTTGCCTGCCTCTGGGGGTAACCTAGATAAAAGAGGATACTTAAGTAACCTTTAAAGTTATTAAATGAGGGAATCTCAAATGAAAAAAATTATTGCTGCTGCAGTGGCTTCTGCGTTCATCGCACCTGCGTTTGCTGCCGACGTAACCGTTTCTGGTTCACAAGAGTGGAACTACCAGGATAACAACGGTACCACCACGTCTGAACTTGATGGCACGTTGGCTGTCGGTGCGTCAACTGAAACTGCCAATGGTCTGGGCGTTAGTATGGCTATCAAGCTAGACGAAGCTGGTTCGGCCGACGGCGGCACAAACTTAGCTATTTCGGGTGAATTTGGTACGATGTCTTTTGGTGATGTTTCAGGTGCTGTCGACCAAGTTGATGACATCAACGACTGGGGCTATGAAGCAACTACCGGTGTAGGTGGAGATGATGCCATGTTATTGTGGGCTCTCCCTTCGATCGCACCAAACCTCTCTGTTTACTTCTCTGCTGGTACTGACAGCTCAGAAGGCGGTGGCCAAGACGGCACAAACCATACTGGTGTGTCCTTCGAATATGCTGCTGGTCCAGCCACAATTGCATTTGGTCAGCAGGAAACCGACGGCGGAGCGGAAGAGCGTATTGCCAGCATTCAAGTTTCAATGCAGGGTTTGACAGCAGGATATGAGCTGTTCACAGCGACTACCGCTGCGAGCGTTGATACAGATACAACTTCTGTTGGTGCTACGTACGCAATGGGTGACGTGACTTTCGCAATCGAAAATAACACTACTGAGTCAGGCTCTACTACTTCGGCTGATCTTACAGCGATTGGTGTTCATTATTCTCTTGGTGGCGGCGTAACTTTGTTCGCTGAACAGAAAGATGACGCGAAAGATTCAACAGCTGAGACTACTTACTTAGGCGCATCTTTCGCGTTCTAAACGAACTCGAGAGCGTCAACTATGAAAGCCCGGCGTATGCTGGGCTTTTTTATATGTATATCTGCCTAGTACCTGAGCCTCCGCCTGAACTGCAATGTTTTTCCGAGGCAATTACGAGTCTGAAAATTCAATAGCTAGTAAGTAATGCGTTGGCGTCAGGGCGATCTTATTATCGCTCAAAAGTGCTCGAGAGAGTATTGCGGATTCCACCGGACGTTGTGTACTGATCCTATAGTGCTCCCAGGCTTTTGTAACCCCGGGCCGTTGGCAGTGATTCGTTATTTTTATCTGTTTTTTTGTCTTTGACTGAGTAGGTTTGTATTGATCTATCTGTGGGAGCATCTGAATCACTTTTTTTATCTTCAAATATGTCGTGCTCAGATAAGTTTGAAACGTCACGAAAGAATGAGTCAGACACATTTTCTCTAAAAAAAAGAGTATCTAACTCTTCTCGTGTTCTATCGCCTGCGTACCGAATGCATTGATCGGAAAGTTCAGAGCTAAATAAGTTTGCTAAAAATGTTTTCTGATTTTCGTTCTGTTCGTACTTACAGTTTTCAGCGTGCCTTTTGAATATGGCTTGGATATCAATTGCGTTGACCACCTCCGTTCCAATTAAAAACATAAACGGAACAATGATTCGTTTCACACAATGACTTATTACATGGTTGAAATGCATCTCTTGGGTCGCCGTTGTTCACAAACGATATAGTTGTAGCATAATGTCTGATGTACGTTATCTCCTCAAGGCTTTTATTCGATAACTGGTGCTGGTTCTTTGCCCACTAATCAGGGTAACAATAACGGTGTATCAGAATAAGTGAATTTAAGCGAGGAGGACATTGGTTGTCCTAAAGGCATACATACGGATTTTGCTCAACACTAATTTTTTTCTCTTCTCTTCTTTTCGTGCGGAATTTAATACCTCTCATTTGCGGAGTTGCATGCATTGTCCCATATTTATCCCCTGTAAATTTCTGTTTTTTTATAAAGCTATTTCAGAAATTAGACTCCTTGCCAGATCAAACCTAGCTCCAGTTTCTTGTCTAGCCACCGTTTGTTTCGTAAGGTCACAGACGCAGTCTCTATTGCATTGCTTTCGCGCAACTCAACGAGTCCCCTAGCCTAGTATTTGACATATTATTTGAAGGGGCTTGACACAACATATAAATTTCGATGCGTTCAGCAGATTTGTTTTTACGGGTATCTATATGCTCCTCATAACTGTATTTTATTTCGATAAATAGGCTATTAATGAAAGAAGGCGAGCTCTTCTTGCTAGTCATATGTGCTGAACATATCAGAAAGAAATTGTGTCCATTTGATATTTTGTCCGATAACATCCTGATATAGAAAATCCTTTCACGAGACTCGATATCAAAACATCACTAATCATAACTTCGTACAACTGGCCGGAAGCACTTGATTTGGTATTAGCCTCCGTGGCAAACCAGCGCGTGATGCCAGATTTTGTTGTTATCGCAGATGATGGCTCTGATGAGCGGACCAATGGGCTTATAGGGTCATGGAAAAATAAGTTACCGTTAAAACATATATGGCAGCCTGATACAGAATTTCGGGCTGCTCGTGCGAGAAACTTGGCTTCGTTAAAGTCTGATGCTGAACATCTTGTTTTTATCGATGGTGATTGTTTACTACCACCTTCATTTATTGATAACCATCGAAAACTGATTCGAACTGGTTTAGCCATAGCAGGAAGTCGATATTTGCTGAATAGAAGGCGTTCATTAAATTTAGTCAACGGCTCAGAAAAAATATCTGGGAAACTATTCGCTCATCCAAAATTTATTAATATTCCGCTCGGAATCTTGCGTGATGCAAGGCCCCGTGCGTGGTGTACTTTTAGATCTTGCAATTTTGGAGTGATGTCAACAGATTTTTTCGCAAATCGCGGATTTGATGAAGCTTACGTGGGATGGGGTAGAGAGGATAGTGATCTAATTGTACGGATGTTGAATTTGGGTTTAGTAATTAGATCAGGTAGATTTGCGACTTGCGTATTGCATTTAGATCACCCTACTCATGACCGCCAAACTCTACACAAGAACAATAATCAACTAAGTAGGGTTATGTCTGACGCTTCTATATCGCGTCCCATGGCCACTTCACTTGAGGATTTATGAAAGTTTCTGGATTTACTTTTTTGCGGAACGCCGCTGCTAATGGTTTCCCTTTTGAGGAGAGCATAACGTCAATTTTACCGATAGTTGATGAATTTATTTGTGTAGTGGGTGATGGGGATGACGATACTCTCGAGCGAGTGTATGCGATCGAGAGTTCAAAAATTAGAGTCATTCAGTCGCAGTGGAATGAATCAATGCGTGATCGCGGATTTGTATATGGTCAACAAAAGATGCTAGCGCAGTACAATTGTAGCGGTGATTGGGCGTTTTATCTTGAGGGTGATGAGGTAGTGCATGAAGATGATAGGTTCCACATACGAAAAACTATGGAAGATAATCTATCGAATTTAGAAGTAGAAGCGCTTTACTTTGATTTTTTTCACTTTTACGGAACCCCAAAACAGATAGGTATTTCAGGCTACCGAAAAGCACCTAGAATTATCCGAAACTCGATCCGTTCGATTGCACCCGATGGACTTTTCTGGATCGTCATGGAGAAGAATAAGAGAGGACGATATCCAAAAGCGAAGCATGCCAATGGGCGGATTTATCATTACGGCCATTGTAGAAGCGTTGAAAAAATGAATAAGAAATTGATGCAAGTTGGAAAATATTGGGGATCAAGTCATGAGGCCTTTAAGGGTTATGGTTCAATCGACGTGGCAGAGTTACGGCCTTTTGATGGAGACCATCCGAAAGTGATGGAACATTGGTTAAAGACTGAAGCAGAAAGGGTGTTTCAGCCGGATCCCAGTTATAAATTATCTAGACGTGATTATAGAAATCGAATTCGATTTTGGCTGGAAGAGAAATTGAATTTTGAATTCAGTAAAAAGCATTATAAAGTTATCAAATAGCGGATTTAGGTGTTCATTTGGCATCCTGTGAAACTTACTTACATAGATTTCTAGGGCTAAAAGGTCTAAATCGTTGGATCCCTAGATTATCAATATTTAACGGTTGCTTGTGAGGGGATAAGTCTATTTCTTTGGCTGAGACATAGCGATGTTAATCGCATAATTTTTATTTATTTCTGCGATTGTCCTCGTAGGCAGTTAGCAACTTGACTAAAAAGAGATGCGGCAGTGTGTGCCAAGTTATGGGAATACGCGGTAATTGAAGTAGATCATCGTTATCAGTGGCTCGGGCCCGGGTCATAGTTACGGCGGATAAAAATCCTGCTGCACTGACAGCACTCATGATGTTGTTATTGTAGTGGCCATATGGATAACAAAAGGTTTCTACGTTGATTTTTAAATTGTTAGCCAGTTTCTTCTTTGCGTTTACTACTTCTGATTCAAGGTCCGTTTTGGGATCAATCAAGCTTCTGTGACTCATTGAGTGACATCCAATTTCAATGCCTTGGTCAACGCAACCATGGAGTTGTTTCCATGACATTAACGGGTTTGCACTTATGCCATTATTTTTTTCTGTGTCCCAGACATTTGATTTGCCGACTAATCCGGCGACTGGGAATACTGTGGCTGAAAAATTGTGCGCGTCCAGGATCGGCAATGCTGTATTGTAAAAGTTTACATATCCGTCATCGAATGTTAGTGCCACTAACTTCTCAGTCGATCCAGACCGTAACGCGTTACCCGCGTCCATTACTGAGCAGCCCCTGAATCCTAACTTTTTTAAAATAAGCATTTGCCGCTTAAAAGCATTTGGTGCCACGTGAAGACTCTTCATCACTTCTGATTTTTCTATAAGTTTGATGCTGTGATACATCAGAATGGGGATTGTTTTGAACGCCATTTGGTGATCTTTTGTTTTGCGATTGTTAAAACAGGTCGTGACACACGGATACGGTGTACCATAACTCGGTGATTTTCGAAATCAGTTTCGCCGTAGGTATCAAAGAAACGTTTCAAGATAGGGGTGACATATTCTTTTTTTCCGGTAGAGGACCAATCATCCGTCAGTTTGTGCGCAAAGCCAACATTTAAACCTCTGAGTCTAGCAACTTCAGCTAAAGCAAACTGCTCGACCGTATGCGCCTCAACCTCGGATTCTAACGTAGAGAAGAGACTAAATGCTTGATCTAAATAATTGAAGTGTTCAGTGGATATTCCAATGATAGCTGAACCGTACATCTTAGAATTTTTGGTGAGGCTATAATAGTTCTTTTCCCATGGAATCTTTTTATTTTGTAGAGCTAATTCGAATTGCCGGATACTTTTATTTGAACTAGCTACAACGTAGCCTTCATCCTTGTACATTACAATTGAATTGTTGCTGATTGAATTCAGGAGAGTCTTGGGATCTTTTGTCCAGAACATGTCGGTGTCTAGAAGTACCAGTTTTGAGGCTTTACTCGTTCTGAGCGCCCACTGAAGCGCTTTCAGTTTTATGCCAAAGTGTTGAATACCGTTTAGGCTCCAAGCTTGTTTTTGCGATTCATCCAGCGTGAGAATTCTCACTGGGTATGTTTCGAATAGTTTGGGCTTATCGGTTATTACGCAGATGCTGATATCCCGCCTCGAATACCACCTTTCCCAACATTTTAAAATTTGGAATTTTGCTCCGTGGTGATAGCCGATTTGTTCGCCGTAAGCTACAAGTACATGCTCAATGATGTTCAACCAATTTGCGTCGTGTGCCAGACTCGCAGTGTAGCATTTGAGTTCTCACAGAAGTACTTATTGTTTAGTTTATAACTCAAATGTTTGTCCCCAAACCCTTGCATAGAGGAGTTGTTAACGCGGAAATTTCGCATTATCATTTGATCTGCTTAATTATTCGATCGGATTTCTCTAATGCTCGACTTCCCAATATATGTGGTGACTGCGGGCCACCTAACCGATCGACATTTGCACCTCAAGAATGTCGCTGATAAGTACAACCTAACTTTTGAATTTATAGAGTCATTCGATCCTAAAGACTTAGAGGATCTTCCTGAATTACGCGCTAAATTTGGGAAAAACCTTCCAATCAATTCGATTTCTTGCTTTCTCAAGCATTTTGAGGCCCAAAGGCGATTGGTAGCATCTGACAACGATTTTTGTATGATTCTCGAAGATGACATCGTTTTTTTGGAAGATTCACTAGAGATCAGACTAAGTTCGGTTCTGTCACAAATACCTGATTTAAAAGAAAAATGGCTAATATTCCTCGGTGGGGCTGACAATAAACTCGATTCGCACTTTTTTCTTGAGGCCAACCCTTCATTGTTGCTAGAAGCGCAGATGACCACTGCCGAGGCTTATTTGGTAAGCAGGGAAAGTTGTATCGAAAGATTGAAGTGGTTCGAGGAGGCTAATTTGATTGATAATGCCTTAGACCACCTAATCACTCGTTTAGATGAAGAATTGGATATCCAGCATTTTCGTCCAGTATGTGCGCTGGCAACTCAAGGATCAATTACAGGCAAGTTTGAAACAACGCTCGATGCGAGCCGTGGAAAGCATTCGCGAATATATTTGCATGTGAAATATTTACTGAATCGATTTCGGCGTCAATCTTTTCCGCGATTTGTTGCATCGATACGAATAGCCTTTGGTGCTTTCAAATGACTAGACTATTAAAGGGTTTCGAAAACAATTTATTTGTAGCGCCAGTTCAACTTCTTTTAACAAATTTAATGACCGAAGATGATAAAGCTATTTTTGTTGCGAGATTGTTGGTTCTTGCGATTGTAATATCAATGACGCGAGCTTTCGCTCTGGTGTCTTTGCTGGAGCTAGCACTTTGTCTTCTATTTGTCTGTAATTCTAAATTGAGATCCCTATTTTTGGGAGCTCTCTCGGATATTCGCGTTTCTCTAACCATGCTGTTTTGGGTGTGGGTATTTGTTGCAACGCTCTGGGGTGATGCATCTTTGGCTGAGCGGTTTGAGGAATGGTGGAGCTGGCGAAAGTTAATCCTGGTGCCAATGGTCTTTGGGTTGTTTTCAACCGACTCATCTAAGCGCTGTTTACTTTGGGCTTTGATAGGAATTTGCACAGTTTTTATGATTGGATCCTGGGGTGGTTATTTTGGTCTTATCGAATTAGATCGAGAGCCTTCCAAGTTGCTAGAAAATCATGCAACACAAGGAATTTTATTCGGTGCGTCCGCTTTATTTCTTTGTGGTTTGTTATTCCAAGGTGTGTCGATCAAAACCTTCTTAGGTAAAAGCGTCGCAATCCTTCTAATTATAGGATTTGTTTCAAACATTATGCTGATATTGACAGGTAGGAGTGGTTATTCATTTTTACTCGTGACCTCGACCGTCTTTTTCTTTCTTGTACTGAAATTGCCAGCATTATATCGGCTGGGTGCAGCCACGGCTTTGTTTATCATGATTTCTGCTGGTTTCTTTTTTTCAGAGACGGCTAATGAGCGCGTGAGAGCGGCAATTCACAATATTGAGCATGCTTTTGATGCCTCATCCATCAATACGTCCTTAGGTATGCGCACAGTTATGTGGGTGAATACTGTTTATGTGATCGATAATCATTTTCCATTCGGCACTGGTTCAGGCTCATTCAAAAATGCATATGCTGAGGTAGTTAAATCTGAAAGTGGATGGAGATCACAAGTATCTGATGATCCTCATCAGCAGTATCTGCATATTGCTGCAGAACAGGGAATCCCAGGATTAATTATATTTTTGGGTGCTCTGAGTGCTTGGCTTTTGACAGTAAGACTTTCCTCGAACGTTTATCATTATCTCGGAATAGCTATTCTGATGGGGACTGCCGTAAATGGTTTCGCAAATGGCCATTTTGGCACTTTTGTAGAGGGACGGTTGGTTTGGATATACGTTGCTGGTTTATTGTCTGGTACCTCAGGTTGGATTTTTGTTATGCCGCCGTTTTTTACGAACACCATAGTAACTAAATCTAGGTAAGGTGACTAACAACTTGAATTATAAAAAACAATATTTCGAGGCTCAGCAAAAAGAAATAGAACTTTTGTTTTCTGCTGAGCAGGCTAATCCAGGTTCTATTTTTGAGCTAGTACCCTGCCCGTTGTGTGGTTGTTCAGACAGTTCTCCAAAATATATTAAGAATAAATTTTCCATTGTTCGATGTCTAGATTGTTCTTTTATCTATACGAATCCTCGGGTAGCGGAGAATGTTTATCGAAGCAGATTGACCCAATCAGAATCGTCTGAACTATGGGCGCTGCATCAAGAATCCGATGGCGTTAAAGCTTTTAACAAACTCCAATATGAATTCTTTTTTGAAGGGGTAGGGGGTTATACCGCAGGCCAACGATATTTAGACATTGGCGCTTCGACTGGGGTTTGCCTCGATATAGCTAGAGAAAAAGGTTTTCAAACGTTCGCAATTGAATGGAGTGATACTGCTCGAAAAATGCTTCAATCACGAAACCATAGCATTATTTCTGGTTTAGAAAGTAGTGTTGAGGTTCCTTTTGATTGGATTTCGTTTTATGAAGTACTGGAGCACCAACACGATCCTAAAAAATTCCTTAGGCAAGTAAAGAGTAAATTGAATTCTGGCGGGATAGTTAGCTTGTCGGTGCCTAATATCAATAGTATGGCTTGTTTGATTATGGGATCTTCAGCAAATTCGATTGATGGTTTTCAACACCTTAGTTACTTTTCTAAAACCAGCTTAGTCAGTATGTTTTCTGAGATTGGCTTTGATCTGATATATGTGGATACGTCGATTTCAGCGATTGATCAATTAGAAGCTTTTTTCTTTGAACAGGGAACGGAGGTATCTAAATCCTGCCTTAACTGGATAGCTCGAGGTTCGGATGGAAACCCGAAAGATGTCGGCCTCGGTTATAGAATCAGGGCAATCTTCAAAAATAAAAATGAATAAACTAGCAATTGCGCTTCTGGTTCGAAGGTTTGGTCGATGCGGTGGCATGGAGAGTTACGTGTGGCATTTGGCAGATAAGTTAGCGGATCTCAGCACAACAGTCTACGTAATATGTGACCAACTGGTTGAGGGTAACCCAAAAGTTAAAATATGCATTGTGGGTAGATCAAAAAAATCACGTAATCACGAGCGCCTGTCAGCCTTTGGCATTCAAGCCAATGAAGTAGTACAAAAATTACGTGGGGAAATTCCCGATATTATCGTACATGCGCACGAACGTTCGGTTAATCATGACGTAATAACTGCACATGGAACATTGTTTGATCCACGAGTAAATGGCTTCAAATCGCGTTGGTCTAAGCGAGTCAGGGCATGGCTGCATATGCAGCGCAACGATTTTGTAAAGGCTCAAACTATAATTCCTGTGTCAGACCTAATTTCTGAACAAATACAAGATTATTACGCGCAAGAATTTTCTTTAAAGCTTTCGGCACCTGGGCTACCTGCTATCGAACCGATTAAGGCACAGTTTGATAAACCCCGAATAGCTGAGAAAGAGTTATTGAAAATTGTATTTGTTGGAAAGGAGTGGAAAAGAAAGGGACTCGACGTTGCTATTTCTATTTGTTCCGGTTTAAAACTGATGGGTATCCCATTAACCCTAGATATTTTTGGCCCTCTACCAAGTTCGTTGCCCGCAAAGTATTTGGCTATTGAATGGATCACTCCGCACAGTTGGACCGATCGTATACCTTACGAAAAGTTTGATTTATTAATGCTACTGTCGAAGGATGATCCGTTTGGGATGGTGGTAGTAGAGGCTCTTCAACACGGCGTTCCTTGTATTCTGAGTAAAGGAGTTGGCGCCGGTAGGCATCTAAAAGAAGGGATCATAACTTTTAATGGTAAGTTCGATACATCTTTTCTTACAGACTTCATTTCTATAATAAACAGTCGTTTACCTCCTCAGACCTGGTGGTCATGGAAGGATTTAGCTAGATGGCACATCACTGAGATTTATACCCCTTTGTTGAAGGTTCATGATGCACACCAACGAAAAATCGAAATTTAAAATCTTTATAATTGGCTTGCCAAAGACCGGCACTACTTCGATGGCTCGATGGTTTAGTGACGTAGGCTATAATCATCGCCCTTGGCTCAGGTCTTACGATCTAGGATTGTTAGCTCGTATCGACAAAGAGTTCCTCTTCAGGGAAGCTGATAAATTCGATAGTTTCGATGATATGCCTTGGTGTAAATACTACCAACATTTAGCCGAATATTATCCTAATGCTAAATTTATTCTAACCTTGCGTAAGGATGAACTTACTTGGTGGAATAGTTTTTATAATCATGCTTTGAGAGCCGGGCCAAATGAGGTAGACGCATTATGGTACGAGGGAGTCCCAATTATCGAAGAAAATTCTGAATACTTTATTAACCTCTATCTGCAGCATAGAAAATTAGTAAATGATTATTTTAGATCTCAACCTCATAGAATAATAGAATATATAGTTGGTGAAGATGATATAGAAACTCTTCATGGATTTATAAATATTCAAAGTTCGAAAAAAAAGATACCTTTAACGTTAGAAAACGCAGGCGACAAATGGTCAGATTATCAAATCCTAGATAATCTTATCGGTAAAGGTAAAAGAACCACTGCATTATATTGGTGCATGAAAGCAAGGACAGGTGATAAAGATCTACTGGATTATTGGGAATCAACAATTATTAGAGATTTATCTGGAAATATTGCGCGAAAAAGTCCAGGGAAATATAGAATTCGTCTCTATAGTTTCATGGAAGCATGCATTAGGAATCTGTTGCGATTATGAGTAGATACGTCGACTATGTTCACTCTATTGGTTCTCTAGCTGGGTATTTCCCAACCAAGATATTTTATTTATCTGCCCTCTATTTGATCTTGGTTATTCTTGATGTTCTCGGCTTATCTTTACTCGCATTGGTCTTCACAAGTGATGCTAAAATTTTTAATGTCTCGATTTTTGATACTAAAATATTGGTACTTCATGAAGCTGTTGCATTGGCTTTTTTGATATTTATTTTCTTGCTTAAATTTATCTGTGCGCTTTTGGTATCTTGGGTACTATCCAAACACAGTTTAAGATTTTTGAGCATCCTTCGTGGTGAGGTGTTTAAGTACTATCTTGGATTAAATAAATCATCAGGTCACCTCAAGGATAAACTACAGACTATTCTTGACTTCACAAATATATGTGGATCTCGTCTTCCAGAGGCAATAATTCGGACTCTGGGCGAAATATTAATCCTTTTGGGTGTGTCAGGGTTTCTGATATACCAATTCGGTTTTATGTTCTTTATGGTGATTATCGTATTCGGCTGTTCCCTAATAGTGGTTGCCGGCTTTTTTATGAGCAGACAGGGTTCGAGCCTTGGGGTACGAATTACTGAAAAGCAAAATCAACTCATAGGTATTTCAGCGGAAGTTTTACCAAAATTAGAAGAAGTTTCGATTAATGGCTACGGTAGCTGGATTTTTGACAAATTTAATCGAGCATCGGTTACCCATGCCGGACTCCTTGCCTCTGAACGTTATGTAAGTAGCATACCTAAATACTTTTTTGAATTATTGGTAATGCTTTGCATCCTTGCGTTAGTTGGTTGGAGAAGTGTAATTGGCACCGAAGAAATTTCGGCAGTTGTTGTGGAATTAGTAATTTTGGCGATAGCTGGGCTTAAAATACTCCCAGTGGTCAATCAACTTGTAGTAGCAATATATCTATACAGGGCGGCAGGTCCGGCCATTGCTGCCATTGGGTCACTAATTCGTGACGGTCACCGTTATGTTGTGGATTCTACTTATTCCAATCCACATGCCTTTTGTGGAACAGCTACGTTAACATTGGATGCGACTGTTTTAGGGTTGCCTAGTGGGGCTACCTTAGATATCCCTGAAATGAGGTTTGAATCAGGTGATATTATCCTAATCTCCGGACCTTCGGGAGCTGGAAAAACCTCATTTATAAAATTCTTGTTGGGTTTGATGAACAATATTCCCCCGTTAAAGTCGGAGAATGCTCAGATACCGTCCGAAGAGATATTAATGAGTGTGTCTTATTTGAGTCAGAATGGACTTTTATTTAACCAATCCCTGAAAGAAAACGTCGCAGTTGGCACAGATGACTCTTTCGATTATGAGCGCTATAGACTTGCATGTTCTGGAGCTAGTCTTTCTAAATCCTTTGTTGATACTTGGAGTAATCAGTGTATGGGTGATGATGGCGCATTTATATCTGGGGGGGAACGGCAGAGAGTACTAATCGCGAGGATATTTTATGAAGATAAGCCATTTTGGTTTCTAGATGAGGCAACTTCGGCGTTGGATCTGCCAACAGAAAATAAGATTTTTGATCAAATTGGCCTTCGCGGTCAAAAGATAGTTTTTGCAATTTCGCACTCATCTAATCAAACTCACAGATACACGAGGCAATTGAGAATTGAGCAAGGAAAGATTTTTGAAGTCTAAATTTTTATCGTTATATTTAAGTGAGTTGAACGGGCTCTTTGACCACATTGATCATGAGCTTTGGTTGAAGATGGAGGGACGTTTAAGGGCTTTAAGGGACAAAGCAAAGGGAAAGGTTCTTATTTTTGGAAATGGTGGTAGTGCTGCAGTTGCGGAGCATGTTTCGTTAGATTATACGAAGGCAGCGGGGTTGCCATGTCTAACATTGAGCAGCACTCCCATGCTCTCTTGTTTTGCGAATGACTTTGGATATGAGCATAGCCAACTGAACTTTATTAAGTATTTTGCTGCGCCAGATGATGTGATTATCCTGATATCTAGTTCTGGGAAATCTCCGAATATACTAAACTGTGCGACCTACTGCGAAGAGAATGCGTTAACCTATTTTACTTTAACTGGATTCTCTGAGGTTTCACCAATAAGACAAATAAATTCTTCCGTGAATTTCTGGATTCCGGTTGATCACTATAATCATATTGAGAATGCTCATCAGGTAATATTACTCTCGATATGCGATAGTTTGCGTGAGCGCTGATGATTGATGTCATAATTGCTTGTGCTGGGTTGGGCTCCCGGTTCTTGAGTCACAAGCATCATTTTCCAAAGGGGCTAGCTCCCGTTGGTGGCGTCCCGCTGTTAGGGCATTTACTTAGTCAATTCAAGAATATTAATTGCATTAATCATATATATGTTTCAGCTTTTCAGGGGTTCGATCTATTCGAGTCATATGTTCAGAGTCACCCACTAAGTTCTAAGATCACTTTGGTTTTTGATCCTTCGTTGGGAGGGTTTCAGCGTCTTCTCGATCCTAATTTGGTCGAAAGTGATCATGTTGTTCTGATGCATGGGGATAATTTTTATTGGGGCTCACTTAGACCGTTCTTCGAGAGTATCACTCATTCGCAAGCGTTTGACGCACTGACTTTTAATGCTGCTGAATCTCAAAACGTTGGTGTGTTTTTGAAAGATCAGGATGGAAACTCGTCCTTCCATGAGAAAGTACGCGGGTTGCCTAGCTTTCTTGCCTTTGCAGCTGTTATACACGCCCCTTTAAGACGCTTAACAAAACTGGCAGATCACAAATCGCAATTTTTTCTATCAGAGGATTTGGTTCCCAACGTTTTAGGGGAACTGAATATTTTTTGTTTCGAAGGCGACGTTATTGACGTTGGCGCTCCAAGTTCATTTGTTAACTGTAATCAACTTTTCTCGAGCTCGAAAAGTTCGGAGGAGTTCGATTTCGATAGGAAATGGGTATCAAGACATCGAAATCAGATATCTATGTTAGAGGAATGTTTTTTTGGAAATCCGAAAGAATAACGATTTTTCGACCGATGGAGATCTTCTAGGTAGCGTCTTAACGGTAGGACATTTTGACGTAATCCATCAAGGCCATGTCAGATTGAGTAGAGTCGCCCGTGATTTTTCCGACAAAAAGGGAGTGAAGCGGGGGATTGTTTTGATTGATGAACTTTTTGCGGATGCGTCTGGTTTTAGGCCCCGAGAAACCAGAGTCCACGATTGTTTAAAACATTTGGCAGATTTTGTTGTGATTGCAACAGCAAATGAGTTTCGATCGATTTTCGAAATCACTCGACCATCTCTTATACTTCAGGGCCTATCAAAATTCCAGACCATTAATAATTTCCTATCTCAAAATAATGATTTGATCGAAAGCTTCGACTGTGAAGTTAGATTCTGTTCTACCTCAAAATCAAGCTCTAATTTCCAAACTGAGACAAACTTTTTTTCTAGTCTGAAACGGTTTAAAGAGTGCTGTATCTCCTTAGAGATTAATTTTAAAAATTTGATAACGAGCTTGGACTCGTTACGTGAACGAAGATGTTTCTTGCTGGGTGATACTCTGATCGATGAATACTTGTTTTGTGATTTTTCATCGATGAGTGGTGAGGCTCCTTTACCCGTTTTCAATGTTTGCAGATCAGAGGCTTTCGTTGGTGGCGCGAGTGTTGTGTTCAAACATCTTAAAGCATTGGGTTGCAACATGCGATTCTGCACCTCAATTTTAGGTGCAGATAATCTTGTTTCAGACTTGACCCCAAGAGGCGAAGAAATAGTAAACACTGATCACATCCCCGTAATGAGAAAGCGTAGATATATCAGCGACGATCAGAAGTTATTCCGTGTCAACTTTCCGTTATATGACGCCAACCTGTTTGGCTTTTCCAATCGCAGTAAAAAGATTTCTAAGCCTGAGCTATTAAACAATTATCGCGATTTTGATCCTGATTTTGTTATAGCCACTGATTTTGGTTGTGGCTTCTTTTCGAGTGATCTCGGAACTTTCTTAGAACTTATTGCGAAGGGGAAACCCGATCACACCTATATAGATGCGCAGATCACGCCTTCGAGAAACGGATTTGATGCTTTTATGCGTTGTGGCATCTTGTTCCCAACCGAAAAAGAAGCGCGCGAAACTTCGAGGATGTTGAACGAGTCGATTGATAGTGTAGCGGATTATTTTTTGGATAGGTCTTCTTGCAAAAAGATAATTATTACTTGCGGGAGCGAGGGAGTGATAGGATTTGATCGGTCTTCTCGATCTGAGACTACTACTAAAGTTGCGCTCCCAGCTCTCAACGATAAGGCGATTGACTTAACTGGAGCTGGTGATGCATTTTTATGTGGCTTCGCAATTTCGGACATTCAGGGTAACAGTTTCAGCGAATCTTTGGTAATGGGTTCGATATTCGCTGGGATCCATACATCTACCATTGGGAATAGCGCTCTGCAAAGATCAGAGATCGACAACTATATAGACCACTTAGTAAATGCGTGATTTAGTAATAAAAAAATTACGAGTCCTCATCGTAAGTTTGATCCATACTTCCTTTACGTTTCCACGAGGGCTTTGCGATATTGTGATTTGGTTCATCGGAGGGCGAGAAAGTACTTTAATAATCCGGTTGTTCTCGAAAAAATTCGGCCATTTTCTGATGAATACCGAAAGTTTCTTAATAGATCTTGAAGCTCGTATCGAAGGGCGAAAAGTCATTTATT
Source organism: uncultured Litorivicinus sp. (assembly GCA_902558075.1). Classification (GTDB taxonomy): domain Bacteria; phylum Pseudomonadota; class Gammaproteobacteria; order Pseudomonadales; family Litorivicinaceae; genus HIMB30. Next base: position 33,262 of record CACECO010000008.1, read on the forward strand.
TTTTGGATAAATTACCGTACGACAATAATCAAATTAAGGAAGTTTGGGCCGAAATCATTACTGTTGAGCCATACGGCAGAATGATTGCTTGGCTTTGGCTTAGTAAATGGAGCTCGAAGATAGAGGTAATCTCTTATCCTGTTACATGGAGTCAGAGTGGATTGCTTTTAGATAAAGAATTTGGAGATACTAATTTTTACAGGGCTGTAAAACAGAAACCAAATTATTGGGAAGACTTAAATTTAGATTCAAATAGGCCATTGATCACTATCACGGTTCGGCACTCAAGCTATCAGGCCGCAGCTTTGAGCGGATCGCTCCAGTCGTGGCGCGATAATGATTTATCGGTTGTGAATAATGTGGTGGACTCGCTTGATGCTGACGGTTTTCAAGTTGTTTTAGCTAATTACATTTCCGATCCTTCAGTGAAAAAAGAATTGTCTAAGAAACTCTTGATTCAAGATTTTTCACTTGTTCAGCAGGCGAGATTGTTCGAATCTTCTGTCTTGGTGTTGTGTGGGGCGACGGGCGTAGATTGGATACCAGTGATGCAAGGCAGGCCTGCTGTTTTGTACAACTGGCAACTTGGAACCTCTTTTCCGTCGGTAATTATACGGAGTAAGTCGATTGTCGTGCCTCAGAGAGTTTTCAACATATCTTCTGACCGCTTCCTAACGTTAAAGGAATATAGCCAATTACTGCAGCATATAGAGATCAAGTATTCAATTGATAGGCTAGAAGAAACAGTTCAATTAGCGACAGGAGTCAGAACTGTGCATCCAAACGCTAAAGAGATCTTAGACGCGGTCGGAAGACTTCGGAAATGGATCCTTGACGATAGTGAGATAGAACCTAAAGCTATAAGTGACTCATGGAAAGGATATCCGCGCGTTTGGAATCATATGAATAGACCTTGGGTAGCATTTGACAAAAGTAAACTGCGTTCATATTTGCAGTATCAATAAGAGTGAGCATTTTATGGATAAATTATTAATTACGGGTCATGAGGGTTATATAGGGCATGTTATTACCGAAAACGCCCTTCTTCAGGGATATAGTGTCATTGGCCTAGATGCAGGTCTTTATAGAGAAGGCAGGATCGGTCCTAAGAATAGCCACCCGAACCTTTTGGAGATCGAAAAAGATCTTCGGTTGTTGAATGACTCTGATTTTCGATCGTTTGACTTGAATAACGGATCAGTGATTCATCTCGCTGGTTTATCAAATGATCCTTTAGGTGAGTTTGATGAAAAATTAACTTTTGATATTAACTTTGAGGCATCTAAGCGGCTAATAGATTTGTGTAAAGCCGGCGGGGTCAGTAGATTCGTTTTCTTTTCAACTCAAAGTGTTTACGGAATTTCGTCAGATGACCACGAGATAGAGGAACATGAATCTGGGCGCTTGAACCCGGTTACAGCATATGCCAAAACGAAATTACTAGTTGAAAATTATTTGCAGACTGTAGCGGATAAATCCTTCGAGGTTATCATCTTTAGGCCATCGACAGTTTTCGGCCCGAGTCGGGGTTTTCGTTCAGATATAGTGTTTAATAATCTAACTCTAAACGCGTACTTGAAGCGAGAAGTTCATGTTAAATCAGATGGGAGTCCTTGGAGGCCTGTCATATCGGTGGACGATGTCTCAAAAGCCGCGTTACAAAGTCTGGATAAATCCCTGCAAAATTCAATCGACGTCTATAACTTGGGTTTTCCCGGTGGAAATTTCCAGGTTAGAGATATGGCTGAAGTCGCTGCAAAGAGTATGGGGATTTCAAAAGTAATCTATGCAGATTCTTTGAACGAAGATCCTCGAACTTATAAAGTTTCATTCAAAAAATTTTCTAATAATTTCGAGGAGATTTACAGATGTGGGCAGGGGATCGAAAAAGGTGGTTTAGATCTAAAGATGTTCTTTGATAGAGAGAAACTATCTGAAAGAGATGGGGTGCAGGCGTTGACGACTCGGCTGGCGGTTTTAAAGCGGAGGATCGAGCGTGGGGATATCAACGCGGAGTTATTCAAAAATGAGTATTAAATGCTCTCTATGCCCGGGTATTTGTCAGGAAATTCTAGATTTGGGCGAGCAAAACCTTGCGAACAATCTTTCAAATAACCAAAGTGAAATCTATAGCACATTTAAATTATCTCTTGTGATCTGCGAAAATTGTGGAATACAGCAGTTGGATGGTATTGTCGATCCGACAATAATGTTTCAAAACTATCTTTGGGTTACTGGAACGTCCGAAACAACATTATCTTATTTGGAACGATTGGCTCTTTTTTGTAACAACTATAAAGGTGTAAACGCGAGGGTTCTGGAGATCGCTTCAAATGATGGTTCATTCCTAGAATGTATGTTAAAACAAGGATGGTCAGTTAAGGGCGTTGATCCGGCAAGAAATATTGCCGATCTAGCGAATAATAAAGGAATCGAGACTATCCCTAGCTTTTTCGGTAGTACCTATCTCGATAAATATCCTGCAGAAATAGGAAGCTATGATTTAGTGGTCGCGCGGAATGTGCTACCGCATGCCCCTAATATTAGGGAGATTCTGACCTCGGTACGAAAGCTGTTGGGTGCTGATGGGAAGCTACTGGCAGAATTCCATGACGCAAACCAACTGTACGATGACGGTCAGATCGACTACATATATCATGAGCACAAATACTATTTTACTTACAACTCGTTTGTGAATCTTGCTGCTGAGCACGGATATCGAGTCACAGATTACAAGCGTAGCCCGATAAGCGCAGGCAGCCACGTAATAGTATTCGAAAAAGCCGATGATATTGGTGAGTTAAAAAAAGTAGGGCTGGTGGAATTAGCTAGGTACGCTAACGGGGGTTTACAAAAGGTGCGTGACCAATTTACCCATTCAGTAAAAAAAATTATTGATTCTCACGAAGGTAATATAATCGGTTTTGGTGCGTCTGCGAGAGCGAGTACTTTATTAAATCTACTTGACGATGACTCAGCCAAGAAAATCCAGGTTATGTTAGATAATAGCACCCATAAGAGTGGATTTTATTTTAGTCGCCATCGAATTTTAATCGAGAAGCCTGAATCAATTTTTAGTCTGGATAAAGATTTTGTTGTTCTTGTTTTTGCATGGAATTTCTTTAATGAAATCGAAAAACAACTGATTGAATCAGGAGTTCAGCCTTCTCGGATTATTAATATTAAAAAATTTCTGTATTAGCTCTTATGGAAAAAATTTATCTAGGAATAGACGATAGTTTTTTATTAAAGTCTCCTAAGTTTAAAGATCGACGCGGTTCTTTTTCTCGTGGTTTTTGTAAATCCTGGTTTGGAGAATTTGAAATTCAGCAAATAAACTGGTCCTCTAATTTGCGAAGAGGTACCGTAAGAGGCTTTCATTTTCAAACTGGCGAATATCGCGAAGAGAAGATAATCACGGTTGCTCACGGTGCTGTAGACATACATATATGTGATTTGAGATCTGAGCAAGGGATATCAAATGTTCGCAAAGTCACATTGCATGCTATCAGCGAGGATCAAGTTGGCGGTGACTCTGATAATGCTGTTGCGTTGAAAATTGGGAAGCATGTTGCGGTTGCTTTTCAGACTATCGCTGATAATACTTTAGTTAATTATTTAATGAGTGCTTCATATAACCCAAATTATTATCGGGGATTTAACGCTCTTGATCCATCCCTGAATATTGAGTGGTCGTTACCTGTAACAGTTATGTCTGAGCGTGATAGAAATCTTCCGAGGTATGATGAACTTTGTGGTTAATAATTGGTAAGAATGGCTTTTTTGCTAATAATTTGATTCGGCGGTTAGCGTCCGAGAACATTGCCCATAGGACAATTAGTGTCCCTAGAAATTCGTCAGAAGTGGATTTTGTCGCTTTCGAAATCCTGCTTAGAAAAGAACTCCCTGAAGTATCCGTAGTTGTAATGTGCTCCTGGCAAGGAATCCCAGTTTTCAGCGCGCGAAATAACGCCGTTAATCTTAAGTTGCACCAAGTTCTGATAACCCAGGCGTCCGAAGTTAAGGACAAAATTTCGGTGTATTGTTTCGGATCCTGCGCTGAATACGATGGGCTGAGTGGGGCGGTGAACGAAGAGTCGGTAGGTTCGACGTTGTCCTCTTTAGGACATATTAAAAACAAAATTTTTAAATATTTGGAGATGATGGTTTCTGAGAATCTCCAGTGTTATTGGATCGTCCCATTCTTCGCAGCTGGCCCATTCCAGCGTAATGGATCGCTTTTTGACCATATTTGTAGATCGGTTGGAAATCAATCAAAGTGCAGTGTTTCAAAATCTATCCATTGCGATTTTGTTCACATTCAAGACGTTTTCGACGTTGTGTTAGCGGTCAACAAAAGTTCTTTTAGCCTTAATAATGTTACTCGCATTAATGTTGGATCGGGAAGACTGGTAGACTACGCCGAGTTAGCTGATCTAGTACCTCGTTGGGCACAACAAATGGGCGCTAAAGAGTTTCATATAGAGGGTGTAGATAGAGTGCCAAATCAATCAGATTTTTATTCATCTAATAAAATAAGAGACTTTCTAATTCAAAAATCTCCTCGTTCTTTAGAGCAGATATTAACAGATTGCTATAGGTCTATGATGAGCGCACCAAAGGTATGATAGTTACTAGGATACCGTTACGGGTAAGCCTATTTGGTGGGGGAAGCGATAGGCCTCATTTCTACCATCATACTCCAGGGAAAGTATTAAATTTTTCAATAAACCGTTACATGTTTGTCATCGGACGTAAACAAGTAGAGCCAATAAAAAATAGGTTTCTCATCAAATGGGCAGAGATAAATGCAGCTGATCACATCGATGGTCTTGAGCATCCCATCTTTAGATCTGCTCTTTCTCATTTTGAATTTAATGATCCACTTGAGGTTATTACATTTTCTGATGTGGATGCTAATACTGGCCTAGGATCCTCTAGTGCGTTCGCTGTAGGAATTTCCTTGTTATTGTCGACATATCAGCAAAAGCGGCTTACAAAGAGTGAGATAGCCAGTACTGCTAGTAATATTGAAATAGACATAGCAGGTAGAAATATTGGTAAGCAGGATCATTATGGATGTACTTACGGAGGGATTAATATTTTTGAATTTAATCCTGATCACACAGTTATTAATACTCCAATTATTCCCTCGTCGGACATTAGGACAGAAATATTTAATTCATTTCGTTTGGTGTATGTAGGAGGTGGACGCGATGCTGCAGCTATTTTAGAGGGTCAGAAGCTTGATACTGCAAACTCTAGAGATAATATTCAATTGTCCATCGATTTGGTTGACCACGGCGCTAATGCTCTTCTTAAATCAGATATCAGGGAACTAGGTTATCTATTAAGCGAAGCTTGGGCCTACAAGAAAAAGTTTGGGGATTCGGTATCCAACGATGTGATCGATAAAATTTATAAGCGTGGACTAGAGGCTGGAGCCGTTGGGGGAAAATTACTGGGCGCTGGAGGTGGAGGTTACATCTTGTTCGTAGTACCAAAAGACGCCGAGTTATTTTTCGACAAAGCCATGAGTGATTTAATCACATTGAACATCGATCTTGACCAGGTTGGAGCTAGGCTAACTTATTATGACGAGGCCTGACGTTGATTAACAATCTGACGGTGGTAATACCGACACGGAACAGACCGCAACATTTAGATCGTTTATTAAATTGTATACGAGAAAGAGTGCACATTCTTGTAGCAGATAGTTCTGACCTGCGATCGGGATCGGGTGTAAATACCACCACAAGTCTCTTAGTAGAAAAATTCGATTTAAATACGCCTTTTTCAAAGAAAATCTATGAAGCCCTTAAAATAGTCGATACACCTTATGTACAACTCTGCGCTGATGATGATTTTCCAATTTTGTCGACATCAGAAAGATGTATGCAGGTACTTAATAATGATCCTAAAATCTCTGCTATTTGTGGTTTAACTATAGCTTTCAGCCAGAATTCTGCCGGAACATGTGCATGGCCCAGATATTTAGATAAAGCGTTTTGGCGAAACAATGAAAATCAAAATTATCGAAGATTCTTAAAAAGCTTTACGGATTATTATCAATTTTTTTATGGGGTACATCGATCAGATTTGCTCAGACAAATTTTTAAGTTTAGTTCCCAACACGAACATAAGAGAGGTTGGGAGATGGATGTCACCTTAATGTCTTCACTTGCCGGCAATCAACTAGTCCTAAAAACAGTTGGATCAGCTCGGGAAGCGATGGCTCCGGCTTTACAGCTTGATACGAATCCAAGTGTCAATGAGTGGATTAATACCTATCGCGATACTCAGAAATTTGAAGCTTGGGTAAGATCATATCAGCAATTCGTGGATGAAATTCAAATGAGCGAGTATTTTCAAGAGATTGAGGATCTGATTAGGAAACCGATATTTAATCTGCAAAGAAACGGTTTATATCCGAATGCTTATAAAGTTTTTGGAAAAATTTTTCTACGTGATCACGGGTGGCCACCATCAAAATCAACTCAACGTAAGATGTGGTATTGGGATTATCTTTTTATAAATGGAGCTCATAGAAAGTTTTTACTATCGAAAGAGTGGCGAAGAATCAAAGAACATCTTGATCACTCCGGACCATTGGATCAGACTAAATATGGTAATTAAAAAAATTCTTATAATTGGATTCGGTAGAATGGGTGTTTCATATGTCTCGTCGTTTCTGAATTTTTTTTACGACGTTGAAATATTCATATTTGATGGGGATTTAAAGAGTGCAAACAAAAAACTAAGTTTTCTTGATCTAGGGAAAAATAGAATAACATTATTTGAATCAGTCGATGATATTATGTCATGCTCGGAAAAATTTGATCTATATGTTAACTCAACGCAAGTTCTGGGGCGTTGGGGTTATGAAAAATATTTAGTCAACCATAAAATTCCAAAACGAATTTATGAAAAACCATTATTTAGCAGAAATTTTTCAGCGGAAATTAATGGATTGACTGAAGTTATATTAAATAATTCATATGTAAATTTTTCTCGGCGGTTATCCCCTGAATTAAATGCGTTAAAAAGAACGCATCAAGGACAAATTCAAAAACTGATCGTTAGGGGTAAAAACCTTAATCTGGGTAGTAATTGGAGTCATTTCCTTGATCTTTTTTGTTGGTTGTCCAATAGTGAATTAGATGACATTCGATTCACAGTTGACAGAGTGCATGGTTCGGGTCAATACGGTATTCTTGAGGGGTCTTGTCGAGGCTCGATTAATGGCGAAGAACGAGTAATAGTAACCAGCCACTTTCGCCCGTCCGCAGAAAAAAATTATTCAAGTAGCATTATCTTATGCAACGGTACCGAGATTCCTTTTCGAGAAGTGTTTGGGGCTGTTTCTTTTGGTGCTTCAGATGGATTAGCGGTCAACGTGCCATTAGCTAGAGATTTTGATTTTGGGCGGATGTTGAATCTTGACGCGTTAGATAGCAATACTGAAGTGATGAGATTACCCTTGATTTCGGAAGTGTTACCGGTCATTTATAGAGGAACTAGAGCGCTGTATGCATCGCTTGACAAGAGTGGTTTTGATTCGGTGGAAGTCACTTGAGAGTCTGTGTAATAGGTAGCGGAAAGATGGGCTTTGCGTACCAACAAGCAGTTTATGGTGCGGGTCTATCTCATAAATTTGAATTCTACAAGAGGAGTAAAAGTAGTTATTCTAATGATACATATGGTCCTTGGGACTGTCTGGATGATGGTTTGGCCAACCAATTCTATGATTCGATCGTTTTAGCGATACCATCAGATCAATATCTATCAGCGATGAAACGGTTGGAAACGTATACCAAGTGTTTCCTACTTGAAAAGCCAGGATTTGCGAGTTTAGAAGATTTTGAACTATTAAATGAATGGTGCAATCATAGTAACCGTAAGATTTTTGTTTTATTTAATAGAAGGTTTTTTTCATCGGTTCGGCATTTGAAGAAGCTTGTGATGAACACCGATAAACTCTACGCGAGATTCTGTTTCGACGATCGTATCTCTTTTCTATCTGACTATCCAAGGCCTAACGAACTAAGACATTGGGTTTGGTTTAATAGTGCCCACGTGATTGACCTAATGTTTTGGTTATTTGATGGTTTATTTGATTCTCAATCGGAAACTCAGGGGTCATTAACACCCATTGATGCGGCTCAAGTACCTTGGCACAAAGGGGCTACCATAATGAGGCAACAATGGGATTTGGGAGATCAGCAGGTTCTGGTTGAAGCCGATTGGTCTAGAGACGGTAGTTGGTGCATTAATGGAAATGCCGATGGCGAAGAGTTTACACTATCTCCTATCGAAGAATTTAGGTCGGAGAAGTTTACGCTAAAGCCCGATTTTTCTGATGGTGTTAAGCCTGGACTCAAGGAAATCGTAGAGAGCATAGCTATAGCAGATACTACCCAATTTGCTTCACTTGAATACTGTCGAAAGTTATATGACCAAATATGTAAGATTGCCCATTACTGATCGCTCTTTTGACCGTTTTGTCTGCAATGTCTCCGACTCTCTTGAGCTCGCACTGAGTCTAATCAGAAATAATAATGCAGGATTTTGTATTGTAAGAGAAAATGGTCGTATGGTAGGCATCCTTTGTGAAAGTGAGGTTAGGAAAGCTTGGATCCAGGGAGCCGAACTGGCGCAATCTTGCGGTGAATTTATAAATCGTCAGCCATTGAAGATGAGTAAAGGAGGTGACGTAAACGTCATAATGGAGAAAGCTCCATTTATTGTCATACCAGAAATAAACGAATCTACCGGCGAAATAACAGCAGTTTGGCAGACCGTTCGGCCGAGATGGAAGAGTGATGAAATAGTCGTTCTAGTCATGGCGGGTGGCCGTGGGTCGAGAATGGGTGAGTTAACCAATAAGCTCCCTAAGCCATTGCTGGAGATAGCAGATGGATTTTCACTTCTCGATAATGTTCTTAAATCCTTAAGTGACGTGAATTTAAGAAATGTAAAAATTTCTGTCAATTACTTGAGAGACGAATTTTTTAAGCGAAAAAAACTTCTTGAGAAAAAATCGCGGACAGAAATTAATTTTCTGGAGGAGGACCAATTTCTTGGTACTGGTGGCCCGATATGTAATGCCAAAGAACGGACTAAGGGAATGTTGGTTATGAACGGAGATGTCTACACAAAAGCATCCCTAAAAACGTTTCTGGACTACGGTTATTCAACAAAAGCTGACATGGTTATAATGGCTGCGCGCCAGACCAGGCAAGAACAGTTTGGGGTTTTGTCTCTAGACGGCGATTCAAGACTGATTGATCTCCAAGAAAAACCGATTTCTCAATATTTTGTTTCCGCAGGAGTGTACTATTTTGCGCCGTCTATCTTAGATGAATTAGATAGTTTAATCTCGAATAATAATTTTGATATGCCCGATTTGATAAAAGCTGCGAAAGATCGTGGATTGGACATTCGCGTTTTTCCGATATTTGAAGAGTGGATGGATGTCGGTAACCCAAGTGTACTTGCGAAAGTAAGAGCAGAATTACATAGACTAGGGGGCACTAGCATTTGAAAGTATTAGTGACAGGCGCGAGTGGGTTTATTGGATCACACCTGGTTGAAAAACTCCTGGAGTCAGGGTTGACCGTGAGGGCTTTGGTTCATTATAAGGGTAGCGGTGATATTGGTTGGCTGAGATCGATTAAGGGCACAGATGGATTAGAAATACTTCAAGGAGATGTAGCTGACTCATCATGCATCAGGAAAGCTGTTGTTGACTGTAGCACTGTGTTTCACCTTGCCGCACTTATTGGGATCCCTTATTCCTACGCAGCTCCCGAGTCTTATGTGCGTACAAACGTTATTGGCACTTTGAATGTGCTGGAAGCAGTACGCGATACTGGTGCGAGGCTAGTACATACGTCCACCTCAGAAGTTTATGGTAGCGCTCAAACCCCTTTTATAAATGAGTCTCATCCACTAGTGGGCCAGAGCCCCTACTCAGCAACAAAAATATCAGCTGATCACCTCGTCGAAGCATATGTAAGAAGTTTTGGAGTAGATGCCAAAATAGTTCGTCCCTTTAATACCTATGGTCCTCGTCAATCTGCTCGAGCCGTAATTCCGCAGATTATAAGACAAGGGCTCAATGCTAAAAATAGTAGTGGAGCGATCGAGCTGGGTTCGCTTTCGCCTACTCGAGATTTAACTTTTGTAACGGACACGGCAAATGGATTTATAATGGCTGCAAATACTTCGAACTGGGATGATCAGGAACTAGTTTGTAATTTGGGTACTGGCTATTCTATTTCGATAGAGATGCTGGCCCGAAAGATACTCGACTTAATGGATTTGAATGGAATTCAAATTATTGAGGCTCAACAGCGAATTAGACCAGTTAAAAGTGAGGTATTAGATCTCCGATCTGATAATTCAAGAGCGTTGCGTTTAATGAAGTGGCAGCCTGATTTTGGTGGCGAAGATGGTCTTGATCGGGGGCTTTCCATCACCATTGAGTGGTATGCTTCGGAATTCAAGGACGATGGGCGGCAGTTAGGATACGAGATATGAGTTTTCAATTATTAGGGCGCACAATTGCGCGTGACCAATCCCCGCTTGCGGTGTGTGAGTTGGGCATTAACCACGGGGGTTCCGTAAAGACAGCATTTGAAATGGTTGATGCCGCATTAGATGCGGGCGCCGAAATCATAAAACTTCAAACGCACATCCCTGGTGCTGAAATGTCGAGTGAAGCGCGTTTTATCACGCCTCAACATTGTAAAGATTCTATTTTCGAAGTGATTGAAAAAACGTCTCTGACGCTTCAAGAGGAGCGAGAAGTTTTTCTGTACGCAAGAAGTAAGGGAGCGAGGATTTTTAGTACCCCTTTCTCTAAGGAAGCTGTGGATCATCTACTGGATCTCGAAGTTTCGGCTTTCAAGATTGGATCTGGAGAATGTAATAACTGGCCTTTAATCGACTATGTCGCTTCACACGGCTTACCCGTTGTTTTGAGCACAGGTATGCATGGAATAGACGTTGTTAGAAAGGCTGTTACTATCCTCGAAGCCCGTGGAGTTACGTTCGCATTAATGCATTGTACTAATCTCTATCCAACACCCACTAGTCTTGTGCGATTAGGCGGTATTTTAGACATGCAAAAAGAATTTCCGGGGATTCAGATTGGATTATCAGACCACACCACATCGAACTACAGTTGTTTTGGAGCTATAGCGCTCGGGGCAAATTTTGTCGAAAAGCATTTTTGTCTCTCGCACGAGCAACTTGGCCCAGATATCGAGTGCTCCAATGATCCTGAAGAATGGAAGGAGCTAATGAAAGGGTGCATTGAGGTATTCTTAGCAAGGGGTGGTGCGAAATCTGAGATAAAGGAAGAACAGGATACTCGTGACTTTGCATTTGCCTCGGTTGTTGCTATCAAAGATTTAAATCCTGGTGATATTTTGACGAGGGAAAATCTATGGGTTAAGCGTCCGTCTGGAGGTGATTTTACTACAGACGATTATGAAAGATTGCTGGGACTTACGGTGACATCTCACGTTCCGAGGGATACACAGCTATCGAAAAATGCGGTACAGAAATAAACGATTTCTAATTTTAGGGGCGAACGGTTACGTCGGTAGGTCGTTGTCTCAATTATTGATAGATTCTGGTTGTGAGGTACATAGGTTAAATGGTGCCTCACTAAGACAACGTGCTATTCCGTTAGGCTGCGATGACACACCTGATCTGACAATAGTCAATTGTGCATTCTGGGATGGGCTTAGAGAAGAAGAATTTAATATTTCCGATTATATCAGCTTGGTTAACTTTTATGGTGAACAATTCTCTAATTCGGTACACGTTTTCCTATCGTCCTCTCATGTTTATCAGGATAGTCAATTGGCTCATGAAAAATCGGAGCTGAATAAAACTCTGCTCTACTCGAGGTGTAAGTTAGAAACTGAATTGTGTTATGAACTTTATGTTAAAAAGTTCGTAATTTTCAGGGTTGGGCAGGTGCTAGATAGAGAGCCAAAACCAAAAACGTTTTTTGCTTATGTCCTTAATAATATAGATAGTAATTCTTCAGTTTTTAGTCTCGAGCGTTGTTCTGCTAGGCTCTCTATCACTTTAGTTTCTACGTTAACTGAAACCCTTCTACTTTTGAGCGATAGACATTTTAACAATATTTATAATATTTCGTCCGGGATAAACCTGACAACGGCGGAATTTGTTGAACGAATATTAGAGACAGCCTCAGTTAATAAAGAGATCAGGTGTTCTGATCATCGAGATGTTGGAACATGGATGGATATTACGAAAGCCCAAAATAGTGGGCTACTCCCCCTGAATAATGGTATCAATTCAAAAATGTATGCGAATTTTCTAAACGGCGTCTACTGATGAATTTATTATTCTTTTCGGGTAATCGAGCCGAAGTGGATATTATTTTTAATATAATTGAGAACGTCGTTATGACATCTAACGATATTATTTCCATGTGTAGTGATATCTATATTCTCATGGGTGGTTATCATGACGCCGGGAGCATCGATGAGTTTCATCAAGAAAGAGCTGACCAACTGGATATACAGCTTTTTCACATTAACGAATCCGCTCTTAATATCGACTCTACAGTGCAAAACGTTATTTCTCAAACAATAGAGGAAATGTCGTCATGGTTGGTGGAGCTGGAAAAAAAATGCATCGTGTGTATTTATGCTGATCGAGCCGAATCTTTCGGAGCATCTATTGCTGCGTTCACCCACGGTCTACCGATTATCCATATTGAGGGTGGTGAGGTTACAAAGGGTGGTACCTTTGATGACAGATTTCGTCATGCCATATCAGCGCTGAGTGATTTTCATCTTCCAGTGTCGGTTGAAGCAAAAAAAGTTCTTTTAGGTATGGGTTACGCTGAGAAAAATATCGGTGTGTTCCCTCTGTGTTTTAGAAAGCCTAGATTAGATTCTTTGAAAAATTGGCAGATTGAGGTTTTCCAAAAAGTGAAACTTTGCTCAAAGATTGTGATAGCCACTTTTCATCCTTTATCGAATAATTTGTCGCAGTCATCAATTGAAGTCTCAGAGTTCTTTATGGCAATTTGGGAAATTCAAAAGATGGCTGACGTCGTGATTCTCACCTATCCTAATAATGACCAAGGTAGCCACGAGATCTTAGGAAAAATTTCTGAATTTAAAGATAATGTTGATGTGCTGATTATACCGAGTCTGGGTTTAGACCTGTATCACATGATCTTAGGCCTCAGTGGATCGGAAGATCAGATAGTGTTGTCGGTCGGTAATTCGTCATCCGGCCTAAAGGAGGTAGGTTATTGGGGCTGTACTGCTATCAATGTGGGGCGAAGACAAGACGGACGGCATAAGCCAGAACATGTGATGGATGTGCCAGCAGTCGCGACTGCTATAACAAGTGTCGTACAAAACTGCCTAAATAAAAAAAACAAAGCCAGAAATAGTGAAGTTCAGCAAGCTGAGCGAAAGTTGGCCCAGAAATCATTGAAAAGGGCGATCACGCAAAATAATGAAAGACTTCACCGAGGGTAAGTATTTAGTTGTTGGCACGGGTGCTGCCGCTTTACGTATAGCGAAAGTTCTAACGACCAGTTTTGGAGTGACAGAAGGAAATCTGATATTTTTTTCTCGCCGAATTGATTCGGAGCTTCTTGGAAATAATATCGTTATTAATTCAATCTCATCACTCGAAGCGTTTGATGCAGTATTTATTGCAACGGAGTCCTTTGATCACTTGGCATGGGTAAAAAGGTGTATCGCTGAATCGCGGCATTGCTACGTTGAGAAGCCGTTAGTTTGTTCCGCGCAGTTTATGGGTGAGGTAGGGCTTGTCGATCAAGTTGAGAACGCCAACATATGCGTATTCAATGGTTGCCAATACCTCTCACATCCATCTTTGAATACCCTCAAAACATTCCTAAACAACTCAAAAGCTGACGAAATTTTACCGATAATTTTCCGGATGCATTTGGGGCATGATATATGCTCTTGGGGTTGTTGGAGAAACGAGACCAAACTGGACGATATTGGATTCCTAAGATCTAAAGATGGGCTATTTGACGAACTTATACATGTTTATGAGATACTAGCGTGCTTATTTGGTCTGGAAGGTGAGGTTTTCGAAATTGGTTCAGACAACTTAATGCTGAACCAAAATGCTAGTGCAGGAACCATCTCATATAAAAACCGACACATATTTGGATCAATCTTGATTGAATTAGTCTCTGAAAATCCCATTTTTGAAATATATCTATCTTCCCGTGAAGATCAGGTACACATAGATTTTAGGGACGATAATCTCGTCGATAGAGAGAGTCTCTTCATTAAACATATTGAGGCGTTTTTCGAGTTAATCGTCTCATACGATCCGAGTAAAATTTTACATAATAATAAACATGTGTTTGATGGCTTGCTCCTAAGAAGCAGGCGGAAGAGTTTTTTCCTATGAGTATTAGCATTGCAGCGATTTGTGTGCGGGGCGGCTCGGTAGGTGTTGCGGGGAAAAATGAACGTGATTTCCTAGGAAAATCCTTAGTTGAACGAGCTATTAATTTTGCACAGACACTTCCTCAAATAGATAGAGTAATCTGCTCGACAGACAGCGAGCGCATTGCTGATATCGCGTTAAAACGTGGTGCAGATGTTCCAGAATTACGTCCCGAGGTATTGAGTTCTTCTGATGCAGCAAAGCCGGATGTGTGGAGATATATTATTGAAAATAGCTCGTCGTGGTTTGGAGAGTCTATAAATCTATTCTGTGATTTCGATGCGACAAATCCAATAAAGTCCGCGTTGCATTTTAAACATCTATACGAAGTTGTTCAGAACTCATCGCGGTATGACGGTGCTTTGTTGGTAAAGCATGCGAGGAAGAATCCATATTTTAATTTATTGGAAGTCGAATGCGAATCAGGAAAACTCGTCATAAGTAAGCGATCTGACGGTATGAGGAAGGTGGTCGCAAGGCAACATGCTCCGCCTGTCTTTGAGCATATAGCTTCGATGTATGTACTGAAACCGGATTACATTCTACGAGCTGAAACACTCTTTTCTGGTAACTTATACGGTCTTGAAGTCCCTGAGCAATTTTCATTTGATATTGATTCAGAGTTTGACTGGGGTTTATTAGAGTACCTCTATACAAAATATGTGGACGATAAGATCTGATGAGAATATTAATTTTAGGTGGCAGTGGTACGGCAGGTAAAGCGATAGTTTCATCTTTAGCAACATCAGAAAATGAACTAGTTGTATATGATCTTAATCCTGAAAAAGTTATATTTCCAAAAGATTTTCATCGTGGCTCTATCTTTTTTTTAGATGTACGGGACACTGATAGTTTCGATAATTTGTTCTTCTCTGCCGCACCAGTTTTTAGCGAATTTGATGCACTTATATACAATATTGCTGCGACGACCGAGCTACTAACCTTACAGGATTCTTCACCGGAAGAGATGAAATTTGAAAAGGCGGTTGATTTCAATCCAGAGATTTGGAATTTAATGTTTGATATTAATGTGAGCCCGGTTTTTAGATTTATAAGTAAGATGTACTATTATATGGACGAAAACCAAGATTTAGGAAAAACAACTCGCCTGAATAAAATTATCGTGACTTCATCAATTTATGGTCGTGCCATCCCGGACTTCAATTTATATCGTGGTAGTCAGTATATTAGTTTTCCTGGCTATGGTGCTAGCAAAGCGGCGCTGGAATATTTGGTTCGTTGGGCTGCGTCATTCTTTGGCCCTCTAGGGTTAAGAATTAATGCTATTTCTTTAGGAGGTGTTTTCAATAAACATGATGATCGATTTGAACAAATTTATGGTACCCGTGTTTGTTTAAGTAGAATGGCTAGGCCAACAGATATTCAGGGGATTTACCCCTTTCTCTTGTCATCACACGCCGACTTTATTACCGGGCAAGTTATACGGGTAGATGGTGGTTACTTGCCGTGATTACCCCGTCAGATGAAGACAATTTTCCGTCAAAATCTAGCTGTCTCAAACAATCAATCAAGAGAGTGGTTCATGAATTTCGTGTTTTAGAGTCGGAGTTTGTAGACCTTGTGTCTCTATACCTAGGGTTTCCTTACAAAAGTTTGGTGAAAACTACACAGTACCTTCTCCCTTATACAATCCTTATTAAATCCATCGAGATAAATAGTGAGATATTTGAAGTCAATAGTAGACCAAATAAAAACCCAGTTAGCATCAGAATTTCTAATAATTGGCTAGACTTTTCAGCTCTTTGCAGATCGCAAAATATCGCAGATTTGATTCGCGATGGAGAATTTAAGTGCACTCCTTCGCTAGATCCTTTTCGAGCGCCAGATAAAATTTTTATAGGTAAACGGTTAATATACGGAATATTATGGATAAAAACGATTTTTCAAATGATTTTCCGATTTGAAATTCGTGATATTGGTTTTGCATCAGATATCCGGCGAGTGTTCGGGTTAAAATCTGTCTTTAATCCGCACGTTCTAATATTGAATCCTTGGGAAGACAATAAGCACAACCACGATTCATCTCATGCTTCCATCGGACACCGAAGATTAGATTTTTTTAAAATACACGAGAGGGGATCGCACTATTCTCATCTTGCTTGGATTTTATTTTTTTTGATGCCTGTTTCTAGCGTCGAAGGCTTTAAGAGTTTGCATCAGAAATCAAATCGATATCTGGCGAATTATAGGCTGGGGTCTGATGTCAATCTTGTTGCTCTGACCTCTCATTTTTCATCTGATTTGTTAAGAGCGATCAGGTTTGGATGCTGGGCGACCAATCGAGCTTACCCATTCAACCTAAACGTGGTTCAGCATGGAGGGCAATTTGGCACGCAGGAAATTGCGATTACAGAATGGATGGATTTGTATATGGCAGATACATATCATGTCCTAGGCGACTGCAAGTATTTAGGAGTTCAGGGCGGTGAGTATACTTGCTGCATCGCGGAAAAAGTTGGGTTGAGTGTTCGCTCGACACGTCTCCAAAGATTGCCGGAACGAAAGAGTTTATACGGGAAGGCTCCATTGCAGAGACTTGGAGTTCTAATTGTTTTACCTACGGCTCCGGGTCGTAATCAACATTTCGTTACTTGTGGGTTAGTAGCTTCAAATGTTGACGTCTTTTACGCACGGATTGCACAGCTGGTGAAATTACTTGTCCCGGAATGGAGTATTAAAGTTAAGGTAAGCCCAAAGAAATTTGGAGTAACTTTTGAGGATACATATGTGCCGAGTGAGTTTGGCTATCTAAGTGTGGACGGCACAGTTATCGGTCAAATTCTTAAATCGGAGATAGCGATAATAACTTATGATGGGACGGCAGTGCTCGAGGCGTTGCGTACAGGCGCTCCATTCGTGTGGGTGATTGATCAAGATTTCTACCCTTTACGTCAAAGTATTATTACTACTTTAAAAACGATAGAGAATTCCGGTGTTGTTCATTTCTCTTTCCAGTCGGTTGCGAGATTCCTTCAAGATTGTGATGATGTTGATAAATGGTGGAGCGCAGATAAGACACGCGAATCTATTGAGTTTTTAAAATCAACCCTTGGGACTATGCTAGAGTGATTAGGGCATTAGTTGGACGAATCGATCGAATTTTTTTATACGGCAAGGTAAGAAGTTGCTTGGTATGGCTGTTTCATATGCGAAGAAAACGTATATGTAGCCAAGGCGCATTGGCGACTTTTCAATTGGGGGTTTTTTCAGATCAGCTCTCAGATTTATTTGCTATGTTTGGCAGCGATAAGGGACTGGAAAGAAGTCCGTCGGGATTACCTGCACACAGATACTCAGCGATTTATCAGATTCTTTTCAGGCCCTACCGAAATAAAAATTTCTGTTTCTTAGAAATAGGGATTGGGACCAACCAGGTTGGTTTGGTCTCAAATATGGGGCTTGAAGGGTGTATCGGAGCTTCACTGAAAGCTTGGGAGAATTACTTCAAAAATGCACACATCTTTGCATTCGATATTGATGATAGTTGTCAGTTTCAGTCTTCTAGGATTACCACCGGCCTTGCAGACCAAACGGACGAGGTTCTTATTTTCGAGTGTATGCAAAGATTTGGAAATCCAAAATTCGATATCATCATTGATGATGGGTTACACGCGTCGCAAGCTAACCAAAAGGCTTTTGAATATTTAAGGCCGTGGTTTTCTGAAGGCGCGATTTACGTTATTGAAGACATCCATATCGCGGCCGTAGACGAGATGTCTGAGTGGGCAAAAAAGCTAGGCCTCGATTTTTGTTTTTACTTATCTGAACAATGGAATGATGAAAATAGTAATTTAATGGTTATTTATCCCGAAGGTGGTTTATGAGGTGGCTGATAACAGGTGCAACTGGTTTCAAGGGTGCATGGTTGAGTGCATATCTCAAAGCAAAAGGTGAGACTGTGGTGGGTCTCTGTGGCGGTGTTCGTAAAAGAAATGCGTTTTTGTTCGATTCAATCCATAAAGAGATAGACGCGCCTTTGTTTCAGTTCGATATTTGTGACTCGACCCAGTTGGAGGAAGCTATTAATACACTAAGGCCTGACTGCATCGTTCACCTGGCTGGGCAGGCGTTAGTTTCTGAGAGCCTCAGTGCACCTGAGGAGACGTTTCGCACGAACGTTGTTGGTACTGTATCGCTTTTGAGTGCTTTGAAAGAATATACTGACAGGCTTGCTGTCGTTTGCATAACCAGTGATAAATGCTACGAAAATAAAGAATGGCCGTGGCCATACAGAGAAAGCGATACGTTAGGCGGGAAAGATAATTATAGTGCATCAAAGGCCTGTGCTGAGTTGGCTGTTCGATCCATGATTCAATCGTATAAAGTTTTTGGTTCAAATATTAAAGTGGGAACCGCTAGAGCTGGAAACGTTATAGGTGGTGGAGATTTCTCTGCTAATAGATTGATTCCTGATTTTGTTCGCCACTTGGATCGAAGAGAAGTTTTAACAATCAGAAGACCAAACGCAACTCGTCCATGGCAGCATGTTCTAGATCCTGTTAGCGGTTATGTTCGTTTTGCAGAGGCACTTTATACAGATGAAATAGACTCCGGCGAAAGCTTAAATTTTGGACCCTCGATTGGTATTCAGGACTACTCAGTTAGGAATGTCTTGGATTTACTCATGCCTTACTTTGATGAAGTCAATGTCAGATACGAATCATCTGATTTGGGTAATATAGAGAGCGGGTTGCTAGCGTTGAGTCCCGAGAAAGCAAAGGATAAGCTAGGTTGGGTAGCAAAAATTTCTTTTGACCAAGCAGTTGACTACACTGCTCAATTTTATCACGGCATGAAGTCGGGAGAGAACAGCTTTAAAATGATGTCAGAGCAAATAAATAAATTTTTGTCTCAATATGATACAGCCAATCATTAAAACATTACCTATCGGTGAGAACGTAGACGGCAATGTTCTAAAATTTGCCGACAAAGAAACTTTGAGAGAATCTGAGGAGCTTTACTTTAGTTCTGTTAAATCACATAGAACAAAAGGTTGGAAACTTCATAAAGAAATGATAATGCGGTTAGGTGTAATAGCTGGAGAAGTTTCGTTCTGTTTTTATAGTGTTGATGAATCTCACCTTCAGACGACAACCCTAGACTTTTCAGCTAACGCCTTAATTTTGGTCCCCCCTAACATTTGGTTTGCTTTTAGAAATGAAAATACAGCGTCCGCTGTGGTAGTGAACTTAGCATCAATCGAGCACTCCGAAGATGAGGTTTTGCGTAGACCTTTGGACTCGCTGGAATTTATAAGGAAATTTCGATGAAAGCGGTAATCTTAGCAGGAGGCTTTGGCACACGTATCAGCGAATATACTGATTCAATCCCTAAACCGATGATTGAGGTAGGCGGATATCCGATTTTGTATCATGTTATGAGTGTATTCGCTTCGCAGGGGGTGACTGAATTTATTATTGCTGCCGGATATAGAGCTGAAATAATTAAATCGTTTTTCCTCAATCTGTCTAATTTGAACTCAAACTTTACTGTAAATTTGGGAACCGGCGAGGTGGAATATCACAATAGAAATTCAGTTGACTGGCGAGTGACAGTGGTTGATACAGGTCTGAATTCAATGACAGGTGGAAGATTATTAAGATTGCAGAAATTTTTAGACGATGCCCCGTTCTATTTTACTTATGGTGATGGATTAGCGAACGTAGATTTGGCTGGGGTTTATTCGAGGTTTCACGAGAGTAATCGAACAGTCGTTGCACTTACAGCTGTCAATCCAACAGCAAGATTTGGTGGCCTTGAAATATCAGATTCAGGAAGAGTCTTCGGCTTTAAAGAGAAGCCATCACAATCAGATATGTGGGTAAATGGAGGTTATATGCTCATGTCGCCAGAGGTTTTTGATTATCTTGATTCCGATATGGATAACTTAGAGACCGATGCTTTACCTAAAATAGCGGAAAATGGCGGTATGGTTGGATGTAGGCATAAGGGTTTTTGGCACTGCGTAGATACCAAGCGCGATTTAGACTATATCCGTGGTTTATGGAGTACGAGGGAAGTCCCACCTTGGCTGGAATGAGGCGGATTTTGGTACTGGGTGCCTCAGGGTTTCTAGGAAATTATCTTTGGAAGCACTATTCGGCAAACGCTTGGGAAGCTGTGGGTACCAGTTACGCAACCTCAAATGAGAGATTTCTCAAATTTGATATAGCAGATCGCGCTTCTTTTGAGGATTTATTGCGAGCAGTTACTCCGGAGGTAGTCATTAATGCATCGGGGTATATAAATGGGATAGCTGAGCAGGCGGCGGGCATTAACAACTCTGTCGAGGGACAATCTGCTGCAGTAATAGATTT
The DNA here is from genome assembly GCA_902558075.1 of uncultured Litorivicinus sp. Lineage (GTDB taxonomy): Bacteria > Pseudomonadota > Gammaproteobacteria > Pseudomonadales > Litorivicinaceae > HIMB30. The sequence continues at coordinate 54,096 of CACECO010000008.1, forward strand.
AGCCAGAGCATGTGTAAGAAATAAAGTAAGGCTCTTTTTGACAATGGGCAGCTCCGCCGAATATGGAGACATTAATCACAATAGCATTACGGAATCAACTGAGTATGGTGAGTTAACCCCTTATGGATTGATGAAACGTGTCACCACAGAAAGTTTAGCGAGCCTAGATTCAGACATGACGCAGATCATTGTCCTTCGTCCATTTTTAGTATTTGGGTTTGGCCAAAAATTTCCGAGACTGACGCCATTGATATTGCAAAATATGGACAACACCAAATTCTTAATGAGTCTATCATTAAGTGATCGTAAAGATTTTGTAGCCGTGGGTGATTTTGTACGGATAGTCAGTCGTTTAGTAGATAAAAAAATTTATGATTTTGAAAAACGTTTTGATATTCTGAATGTCTGTAGCGGTAAAGGAGTGACAATCGGCGATTGGATTAATAAGATAAGGGTAGCATATGGGCGTCAGGAAATTGAAAGTTTTGCAGTGCGTCCGCTAACTTCTTTTGTGGGAAGTAACGTTAATTTGATGCATCATATCGGCCCATTCAAATTTGCTTGTCATGAGAATTCGATAAGGACATTGACGAGTGCTAATTTCGGTAATCATTAATTGTTATAACGGAGCTATATTCCTCGGACGCGCAATAGAATCAGTTTTGTCGCAACGATATAAGCACTTTGAAATTATTGTATTTGATAATTGTTCTACAGATGAAAGTGCGGCCATTGTAGAAAATTATTTAGATAGCCGCATCCGTCTAGTCTCATCAGAGTTACCTGAGGTTGTCCCACTATACATGGCTCGAAATAAAGCAGTTGTTTATGCTAGAGGTTCAATTCTCTGTTTTCTTGATTGTGATGATCTGATGCTGCCTGGTCGGCTAGAGTTGATGGCCGACGTATTTGAAAAAAATGATGTGGATTGGTTGTGTACGGCATATTTGAAGTATAGCGATGAGCAGAAGGAGTTTTCGTTACATCGACAAAGAAATTCTGGTCGTATAGTTTCCCCGGGAGATTTGATAGAGCGATATAACGTAGGGATATTGACCTGTGGTTACAGAAAAAAAGTTTTTGAGTTATTGAAATTCAACTCCGAATTAACGATTATCGGTGACTTTATTTTCAACGTGGCTTGTGCGGCGATGTTTAAAGGGCTTTATGTTGAAGTGCCTACAGCCATTTATATTGAGCATGGTAATAACTTGAGTCTGACCCGAAAGGGACTGTGGGCTAGTGAGTTAAGAAAGGTGTCTGATTTGATCGCGCCAATGCAGGAATCAACACGCTTTATTGCCGGGTGGCCAGTCACTTTGGGACTTCGCTGCAAAGCTTTGTCTTATTATTTGGATGCAGTTAATCCTGAAAGTAGAGCGTTAGTTATAATTAAGGCATTTATTGCATTGTGCTCAAATCATTCTTCGTTGGCGATACGTGCTTTTGTTGTTCTTATATTGCCGAAGAAGATATTACTTTTTGTCAAGACTTTTTTGGGTAGAAAAGAGATATCGTAATATGAAAATTTTAGTATTAGGGGCTGGAGGGTTTATAGGTTCACACGTAGTTAATTACCTAAAGGCGAAAGGAAATTACGTTGTTGGCGTCGATTTGAAAAAGCCTCTTTTTGCCGAAACGATGGCAGATCAATTCTACTTGGGTGATCTTGGTGATCAGTTGTTCTTTGGTGAATCATGCCACGGAGCTTGGGACGAAATCTACCAGTTAGCCGCAGATATGGGTGGTGCTGGGTACATTTTTACCGGAGAAAATGATACGGCCGTCATGACTAATTCTGCTCTCATCAATTTGAATTTTGCGAGGTCGATTTCGAGAGAGCAAATAGAGGTTGGTAAATTTTTCTATTCCTCCTCGGCATGTATTTATCCAGAGTACCACCAGGTAAATCCAGATGATCCTGATTGTCGAGAGGAGTCAGCTTATCCAGCTATGCCTGATAGCGAATACGGTTGGGAAAAATTATTTTCGGAGCGACTTTATCTTGCGTTAGCGCGTAATTTTTCAACGAAGGTGCGTATAGCTAGATTTCACAATATATACGGACCTAATGGTGTTTGGCGAGGAGGCAAAGAAAAAGCGCCCGCCGCGATTTGTAGAAAAGTGATGGAAACGCCTAATGGAGGTACTGTTGAAATTTGGGGAGATGGTTCTCAAACCCGTTCGTTTCTTTACATAGATGACTGTGTGGATGGAATAATGCGTCTAATGGCGTCATCGCTTACAGATCCTGTAAATATAGGTAGTGAGGAGATGATATCGATTCGGAAATTGACGGAGTTGGTGATTGAGATATCGGGTAAATCCTTGAACATAAGCTATGTCGACGGACCCACGGGAGTCAGAGGTAGAAATTCATTTAACGAAAAAATTGAATCAGCAACTGGGTGGAAACCAGCACACAATTTGAAATCTGGGATAAGTAAAACGTATGAATGGATTTGCGAGAGCGTCAAAAACTGAATGGTTAAATAAATACGTAACAGATAATCAGCGTGTTGCATTAGCCGCGAGCGCCCTTCTGCTATGCTTGTTTGCAAATATTGTAGATCCGGTCACCACTGAAGATAACAAGATCTTTTTCTCTTTAACTGTTGAATTACTTGGATTTTTTTCATCAATATCTTTAATAACATTGGGCGTAAATGCTCTACGTAAAAACAGATTCAAGCAAGAACGTGACCTTCCGGTAAAATTATTTGTGGTGGGGCTCTCGACTTGGATTCTGTATTGTTTGGTTGGTATTTATTCAAATTTCGAAACGTCACAGGTATCAATAGCACGATCTTTAGAGGATGCATATATAGGTTACTTATCGCTCATCTCGATTAGTCTTTTCATATTGACCTCACTCGGGCCTCGCGATATCCAAAAAGGTTTTTTGGTAAGTACTTTTTGCTTCGCCGGTCTGATATTACTTGTCTCACTTTATACATCAAGACATGTTTTGTGGAGTGAATCCATGAGCTGGTACGGAATTTTCACCCGTACCGACATCTCTCAGGGTTACCAGATCTCGCGGGCTTCTGGTCTGGCTCGAATGCTGGCCATTCTCCTATTTTTCTCGTTTGCTGCATTGTTTGTACGATTTACTGGCAAACAGACTTACCAATTCAATTTTATTGATATGTTGCTTGCAGGTGCATTGGTTATTCTTGCTGGCTTGATAATTCTACTTCAGTCCCGTGGTGCAATAATTGCAGCATTCTTCGCTATAATTTCCTTCATTTCAATCCTCATTTTTCGAAAATATGAAAAATATAAATTAATCATAGTAGCTGCCACATTCGTACTAATATTAATTGGAATCTCTTCGGCAGATCTCCTATTTGTACCTCGTTTTGGTAATAGTGGTTTTTTCCAGGGTTGGAGTGGAAGGGGAGAGATTTGGCGACTTATTGTAACCGGTCAAGAGGGTCAGTTATTGGGTTGTGGATTTCAGTGCGACCGAGTGTTAGCCGGACAAAGTGCATCGAATGGAGTGATGTACGCATTTGCGACTGGCGGTTTGGTAGGACTGGGTTCTGTCCTAGTAATCTATTTATTGATCTTATTTTTATGGGTTGCATCCGCCTTCAAGATAACCAAGTTTAATATCGTAAATTTATTTAGTTTTTTAGCTATTCCATTTCTGCTACTGCGAACCATTCCAGAATCTGGGTTTCTTGTATTTGGATTCGATCAAATTGTGCTATCAGTAGCTACTGGTACTTTATTTGGTTCGTATTATTTTCAAGATCATAGAACCGCAGGGCGTAGAGTATGAGAATTCTAATCGATGCCTGCTGTGGAACCTCTGGTGGTGGCTATGATTACACGTTAAAGCTACTCACTAATACGAACTGTATTGATAACAGTATCATTTTCGCGGAGGATAAAACGTTAATCGAGTTAGTTAATAGAAAAATTCAAGACGAAAGTCTGAATGTGATAGTAAAACGCCGAAATCGTGTATTTGATCATTACGGAACTGAGGATTTATGGAGAATAGTAGTCATTCCGGTCTTGGTTCTAATTTATCGGCCCAAATTGTTTTTATCAATATCAGGCGTTGTTTCTCCATTCCTTTTTAATGTTAAAAAAATATCAATGATTCATAACATTTTACCGTTTCAGCAAAAATTCGACGAAGGGTGGACGGTACTAGATCGGATTATATTTTGGTATAGAAGACTATTATTGGAAATGTCAATGCATATTTCTGATCGGATAATAACATTTTCACAAGATTCTCGAGATCAGCTAAGCGCTTTTGTAAAAAAAGAAAAGATCTTTTATGCCCACCATACAAGCAAATTCTTATCAAACAAATTTTGTGAAAAAAAACAGATCGCTAACGATCAATCGATAAAACAGATAAATATTTTTGTAAATAGCTCATGTATGCCCCATAAAAATTTGAAAAATATGTTGAAGGGTATTATTTTGTTTAGCGGTGTAGCCGGTCGAAAAATTTCGGTAAGAGTTGCCGGTAGCGTAGATAATCACCGGTATGTACAGAGCATTGACCATTGGTGGAGTTCGTTGAATGTCACCGAGGTGGTAGAATTCGAGTTTGTGGGCTATTTAGATGATTCCAAACTTGAAGGGTTTTATCGTCAGGCGGATGTATGTGTGGCCCCTTCGGTAGTTGAAATTTTCGATATCGGTTGTTTGGATAGTTTAATTCTGTGTGGGCGGGTTTGTGTTTCAGATACCAATGTCCATCGAGAGCTTTTTGACTATCTTAGTGGAATTTCGTTCTTTGATCCGTTTGATCCGCTTAGTTTGTGCTTTGCCTTGAGAGATTGTTTGTGTGTGGATCGTTGTGATCATTTAGAAATACTCGATAGATTTTCGGATTGGACGAAAGTGACAGAAGCCAATTGGGAACTGATTTACGATGACATTTAAGTTTTCCAATCAAAAGTATCCAGCTCTTGTCGAAGCGCTAGCGCTGCGTGCGGTCGAGCCTAAGGCTTTAGTTGTTGATTTTTTGAATATACATGGATTTAGCCTGATGTTGAGCGATGTTAAATTTGAGAGGATCCAGGCAAGCGTTGACTATTTTATCAGAGACGGAGTGGGTCTCAAGATTTTTGGTCGATTTCTGCCAATTGAAAATTTAGGGATAAGAATTCCCGGGCCCTTTTTCTTTGAAAAATTTCTGAGTGAAAATTCAACCAAGAGACATGTATTTTTGGGTGGAAATCACCAGACTCAAGGAATTTTTGAAGTTCGTTATGGATCTCGTGACAATTTTGCAGTCATACCAGTTCCTTTGTTAGATGGTAGTGAGTGGTCTATTAATAACTTCGCGGAGGAAGTTTCGCCTAGGGTAGCCGCATTCGATGCTGATTTTATCTGGCTGGGGCTGGGTTGCCCTAAACAAAATATTCTGGCGGCTGCGCTCAAGCAGAAATTATCGCGTGGAGTAATTTTTTGCGTGGGAGCAGCGTTCGATTACCATGCAGGGACAGTCCCTCAATGCCCAGGAATGATTCGATGGCTGGGGATTGAATCCGTTTGGCGTTTGAGTCTGGATCCAAAGAAAATAGGAACTCGGCTTATTGTCAGTATCAAAATCTTGTTAAAACACCTTTCGGTATGGCGTTAACCCTTGGTTTTATCGGTTTTGAGGTAGATGAGTTTTCGGGTTCGGAAGGCGGGGTTGGCTACCAATGGTTGCGAGCTGCGTCATCTGTTTGTGATCAGGTTACGGTTTTCACGCGGGCTGATCTTAGCGGGCCGAGTTTAATCTCTATCACAGAGTTACCAAACGTCACCGCTGTTTTGATTCCACCACCGTTGATTATTGCTAAAAACAAAAAACCTAAGGTCTTAGAAATAGGTATCTTCAGATATGTTCTTAATATTGGATATCGGATTTGGTTGCGTCGAGTGGCTTCACACATTGAGCTGTCAAATTTTGAGTTCGATTTAATTCATTACTGCACTTATGTTGGTTATAGATTTAGAACTGGTTTGGAATCAGGCAGTACACCGATATTAAGAGGGCCGGTAGGTGGACTTGAAAATAGTAGATTGGACAGGGCGCTGTCGGTTGGATTTGGTACCTTCTTTGGGTTACTTATTAGAAATATATTTAACTCTTTTGATCGAAGTTTCTCAATTGAGTCAAAGGACGCGATGGCAGGCCAGCAAGTTGTTCGGGTTATAAGTGCACACCAGGGAATTCAATCTATTTTGTATGATCGATTCGGTATTCGTTCAGCTTGTTTTCCTGAAAGTCCTGCGATTAACGTTGGACCATCGAAAGCCGCGGCTGATCGCCAATACAACTGTGTAGTAGTATGGAATGGCTCGCCTCAAAAAAGAATTACGCTAGTTGCTTGGGCAGTTCTTTTAGCGAAGAGCAACATCTGTTTGGACGTATTTGGTCCGCCGATCACACAAGATGACCTTCCTCGAGAGGCGCGAGCATTATTTTCGAATGAAAAAATTAGGTGCCATGGTTTTGTTGAGAGATCTACGCTGATAGAGTTTATGAGTAAATCAACCTTTTTTGCGACTTTTTCATTAAAGGATTTATCTAGTGTCTCGTTGATAGAAGCTCTTAGTGTTGGCGCTATACCGGTTGTTAGTGACGATAACGGGTTTAAATATTTGGTAGACCATAATCGTGGCGCTATATTTTCTGCTAATGGAGGATTCGCTCTGGCTCTAGAAGCATCTCATTTTTTTGACTTGCTATTTGATATGCATTCGCTTCGAGATTTTATGCATCTGAAAAATTCACAGTGGATAGCTGACGAATTTTCTAATGAAAAGTTAGTTCAATTTTTGAGGAATCAATATTATGAAGCCGTCAGTAAGGAATAATATTCAATATGGGGTTGTTATTCCCTCAAAAAATAGATTTCCTTATGTAATCAAAACGCTTTCGCGCCTCCAAAATTCAAAAAATCCTCCTACAGTGGTCGCGATTATTGATTCAAGCGCTAATGCCATTGAATTGGGAGACCAGGTAAAGAGTTTAATTCCTGAACCCAAATTTAAGATTAGTTGGTTGTTTTCTCCAAAGAGTGGAACTGCTGTGCAGCGGAACACTGGAATAGAATACTTGAAAACTAATTTCCCAGATCTTGAGTGGGTTATGTTGCTCGACGATGATCTTATCTTTGAGGATGGCTTTTTCAATAACATCGACTTCCGTAGTTTAGATAAGTCGGCTTTGTGGTTCGCTTTGCCAACGGATAGCCGGGCTGAAATGAAAAATAGAAAAGAGGAAGGTGCAGCAAAAAAAATATGTAAGGCACTGGGGTTATACCCAAATCCAGGTAGGATAGCTGCCAGTGGATTTCATGCTTCTCTTAATTTCGATGCCGACATTGACTTTGATATCGAATGGGCTCCGTCGGCTCTGATGGTCTTTCATATAGGTCAAGATTCTATTTTTCCGAGCCGACCTTTTTCCGAAAATTTTGGAGGATATGGCTATCTCGAGGATTTGGAAATGAGCCTGCGGATGCGGAATAGTGGGATCGGTTTACGGTTACTGGATATTAGAATTGAGCATCCAACGATACTGAGAGATTCTTTTATTTTTGGAAAAATCGAGGTCGTCAATAGAGCGAAAATATTGAAGGCCATGAAAAATGGTTCGGTAGTCATGTTTTTAACCATGATTAGTTTGAGAATATTAAAAAGTTTGTGGGAAGGTCTTCATGGAAGGATCGGCATTACGAGATTCTTCGGTAGTCTTTACGGATTCTTTTTGGTTATTGTTGATCTTGGGATAGGCTTGATTAACGGTGAGGACAGAAAAAATGGTGATAGCGGCGCTACTTATCGGTAGAAAAGGTTCTAAAGGACTCTCTGGAAAAAATACGCGTATTCTCGGAGGGTATCCCTGTTTCGAATGGCCCATGAGAGCTGTGACCCAGGTACAAGGTATTTCCAGTTATTGGATGAATACTGACTGTGAAATCATGAAGCAGAAGGCTGAAGAACAAGACTGGCAGATCATATCGCGACCAGTTGAGCTGGCGACTGACGGAGCGTTAGCGGAGGATGTTTTTGTCCAGTCTTTAGCGACTATGCGTGCTAGTAACGTGGATCCAGATATCTTGGTGTTGCTAATGGCTAACGCTCCCACTATTAATTCAAAGTTGATTAATGACGGGATAAAAATCCTGTTAGATGATCCGGATGCTGACTCCGCAGTAAGTTGCTCTCGATATAATATGTGGAGTCCGTTGAGAGCAAGGATATTGGACTCACACGGATATCTGCAGCCTTATCTTCCTTTTGATCAACATCCAAATTCGCTCGAGTTATCTTGTGATAGAGATAGTCAAGGGGATGTATGGTTTGCAGATATGGGTGTGTCGATTGTACGTTCGATCAATATTGACAATCTAGACAGCGGGTTATTACCTCAAAAATGGATGGGGCAAAAAATTGTTCCGATAGCAAACGAGGGTGGATTAGATATTGATTATGAATGGCAATGCGGACAAGCTGAGTGGTGGGTAAATAAACTTGGTACCGTATGAGTTTTCTATTTCGTCGCTGTTTTTGTCCAGAGGTTTTCCGGATCAGTGTGAAATCGAACAACTTGTTGATCTCGATATCACAAATATGGAAGTAGCTTTGAGTTCATGGCTGCCCGACTCGCCCGGGTTACGATCTGGCAAATTCGACCGCGAAATACTGCGCCGTCTAACCCGGATTAAATCGGGATTACACAAGAACGGGGTCAACGTAGTAGGTTTGCACTCTGTATTTTTTGAAGCTTGTGGTTTAAATGTATTTGATAAATGTGCAGATACCCTTGAGTTTCTCGTTTCGCGTATTCAATACTGTGATGAGTTAGGTGGTAGATTCTTGGTTATAGGATCACCTTCCGCCAGAAGAACAAAATTTGATCATGAATTGAGTTTAGCAAACTATCGCTGGCTTTTAGATGCAGCGCTGGAGCGCACAAAAGAGTCAAATGTTGTAATACTTACAGAAGCTCTTCCTATGTGTTCGGTCTTCCAGACAGCCTCGGATCTTATTTCATTATCCAAAAGTTACGAGAGTGACCGTATTGGGATTCATCTTGACGTAAACTCGCTTCTTGCAGCTGGTGACATGGACTTTTTATTATCGGTTGACTTGCAGACATTTCGGCATGTCCATATCAACACACTCGATTTTAGGCCTGTAGAAGTAGATGAGCGAAGATCTGAATTGGAAAAATTTTTTCGAATACTTCACAAACATGACTATAGTCGATTGCTAGGCCTTGAGTATGTGACCCCAGCCGGTTCTTCTCCCGATTTTGATTCGTTGTATTGGTCGACGGAATACTTGAGAGAACGAATGCCGAAATGATTATAGTCACAGGAGCACAGGGCGGCATCGGCACTGCATTGTTGAATGATCTTAAGAAACTTAATCAGCCTTGTTTAGCTATTACCACCTCTGAGATACCTAAAGATACCAATGATTTAATTGAGTATGTTAGGGTCGCTAAATCAGGCGATGATCAGACATTATATGAAGAGTATCTGAACATATTTAAAAAGTATGGGTCTCAAACCACAGGGGTAGCTTTGCTTCATGGTGTAGTGTACTACGTTGACAGGGAAGACGGTTTTTTACAAACCTTTCGCAAAAATATAGAAGGCAACCTTCTACTCACTAACGTGATCATACGAGCTTTCCTAGCATCGCGCGAGTTGAATGGAAAAAATACGCTATGTAGCGTTGTACTGGTGGGAACAGCGTCGGCAAATCGTGGTGGACGAATCGACAGTAATCCTGGCTATGCTGTAGCAAAATACGCTTTGCAGAATCTCGTGAAGGCTTACGGCAAAAGTCACGCCGACACACTGTGCAGATTTAATTGTGTAGCACTCGGATTTATTGACTCTGGATTACATGGGAAAAATAACTCGATGTTTTCTTACACGGAGCGCGTATCATCTATTCCTATGGGTAGAGCGGGCTCGGTTACGGATGCATCGTCGGTGATACGGTTCTTATTATCTAGCGATAGCGAATTCATCAATGGACAGACCTTGAGTGTTGACGGCGGAGACTTTATCTGATGGCAAAACCCTACAAGAAGCATAACTCTTTCAGTGCGGTAGGAGGATCTGATCTTGCTTCCGTAAAACTTTCAGTCAAGAAAAAAATACAAAATTTAGCCCAAGGTTTTGGTTTAATAAATCAAACCGCATACTCTGATATTTTGGAAAAGGCAATAGTTGAGTTAGAAAGGGCCTCAAATCAGAATGATTTCCAAAGCGATATCTTCAATTCTTTTGATTTATTTGAGCTGGACCGGCTTCCAAAAGATCTGTGGGCGAGATATCTGATTTATCGATATAAGTATGTAGTTTTCCCCAAAACGCGACAGTTAGATGCTTTCCCGCCATGTGTTCAGATCGAGCCGACATCTATTTGTAATTTGCGTTGTAAATTCTGTTATCAAGTAGATGACAAATTATCCAACAAGGCAAACGGCCATATGGGTCAAATGACGCTTGATCTGTTCAAGTCTGTGGTTGATCAACTCGAAGGTAATGTTGACGCTGTAACCCTAGCCAGCCGCGGTGAACCGACATTAGCAAAAAGCTTTCCGGATATGATGAATTATTTAAAAGGTAAATTTGTCGGACTTAAAATAAACACTAATGCGACTCGACTGAAAGAGCCAATTATCGAGAGTATATTAGATGCGGAGCCGGCTGTACTCGTTTTTTCGATGGACTCAGCCAATGAAGCTGAATACGAGTCCATGCGGGTAAATGCTAAATTCACCCACGTTGTGGAAAATATAAAGAGAGTAGTCGACATTAAGCAGACCAATTTTACCAACTCAAGAACGATACTTAGAGTATCTGGGGTAAATTATGAGGGCAATGATCTGGGGTATAGCTCGCTGGAAAATTGTTTTGGTGGGTCACTAGATCAGATTGCGCTGGTTGAGATGGTTCCGTGGATAGACCCATACAATTCTGAACTCAGTGGAGTACAAGAACCTTGCTCTGATTTGTGGAGACGGATGTTTATTTGGTGGGATGGTAGTGTGGGTGTTTGCGACGTAGATTATTTACAAAGTATTAAAATCGGTAACGTCCGAAATACTGGTAAAACTGTTTCGCAGTTATGGTTAAGTGAGGAATATACCAACCTTCGAGCGAGTCACATAGCAGCAGAGCGCGCCGGAGTCTGTGCTAGTTGTCAAGTGTGCTGAGGTTAAGCGCCTAAAACGTCGTCAATCAACCGGCAGTAAGTTTCATCGATTTCTAAACGATAGTGGATTATGTCTTTAATGACAGAGGTAGATTTGTCAATAGATGCATTGAGATGTTTTATGTTTATATCACGGTTAGTCATTAGTAAAATTTTTTTTGATATACGATGTAAACTTAAATTAATGTCATGGAAGTTAAATAGCCATAATTGAAGATTTTTCTTGTTTTGAATAATAGTAAGCGGTCCTTCTAACAGTGTTTCGAAGTCATCGTTTTTAAAAATTATAGATATTTGCTTTTCAATCCAGCCACTCTTTTCATTTTTATAAAATGGTAGTTTCTCTAAAAAGAAATCGCTTATTTCCGTTTCACTATGCCTAGGAAAATCAAGATACCAAGGTGAGGTATAGTTTGAAATATTTTGACAAAAATCTGAAATTGCTTGATCGAGAATTGGTCGTTTGCCTGAAATTGCGATAATTTTTGTGCTAGTTCTAAAATACGTATAAAAGAAATAAAATCCTTCTGCGAATAGATGCGAGTGTGTATGAAAAACAGGTATATTGCACTCCGCGAGTGCATAGTATAAAGAAGCGGTCCCAACTTTACCAGGCGTGTAAATCAGAAATAATACTTTCGTTTTCGGCATTTTCTTAGCGATAAGAAAACCTTTAACGAAATATCGAAAATTAATGAGAGGGCCTAGGTATTTGTTGACCCTAAAAAGCTTCAAGGCTAGACTAATGCGTTGCTTATATTCTCCGGTTCTAATCAAATGAATCATCGTGTATTTATTTCTACCCATCCCTACGGCGCTTTTGAGTGTAGTCCTATTGATATACTTTGCACAAATGGTTTTGAAGTTATTCAAAACCCATGCGAGCGCAAATTGAATGAAATAGAAGTAGCAGATTTATTTCGTGAATACAAAGCAGATTACCTTATAGCAGGAACAGAGAGACTTAGTGAATATTTTTTTCGACTGAACCGCCCGAAAGCTATTTCCCGTGTTGGTGTCGGATATGACGCCGTCGACCTAAATTTGTGTCGAGAACATGAAGTTCCGGTTTTCTTTACACCAAATGCACCTAGACAAGCTGTGGTTGATCAGGCGATCGCTTCAATATGTCACTTTGGGCAGCGAATCGACGAACATTACAACGCAATGACGAATAAAATATGGGCTCGTAAGCTTAGACGGGGGTTTCCAGATTTGACTGTAGGGATAATCGGATTTGGCCGAATTGGATCGAGCCTTGCCAGCGCTTTACATGCACTTCGTTGTAAAAGAATTATGGTTTCGGAAATCAACCCAACTGTTGTGGTTCCTGATTTTTGCGAATCAGTTGGTCTAGATGTTGTCTTTTCTCAGTGCGATGTGGTTTGCCTTCATGCTTCTCGAGAGCCTGGATTCGACGATTTTATTGATTACGACTTATTATCCAGAATGCGTTCACGATCGTGCTTTATCAATTTGGCGCGCGGAGAGCTAGTCGACGAAGATGCTTTGATCAGTCTGTTGAAGAGCCGTGGTGATTTAGTAGCGTATCTGGATGTCTTTAAGGAAGAGCCTTACACGGGTCCTCTCACACAATTAGCTAACTGTTTTTGTACTGCGCACCTCGGGTCTATGACGCCTTCATCGCGAGTAGCAATGGAAACAATTTCTGCTGAAAATTTAATTTCATTTGTCACAAAAGCTGAAGTCAATGTCGATAATATTGTCTATATGCCTTAGTGCATTTTTTGCGTTAGCCGTGAGTATCGAATTAGTCGGTTCAACTGAGATATCGAAGCCGACTACGGAAGACTATGCGGAAGAACGGCTTAATCGTACACTGTCTGGTAAAAATATGAACGTGTTTGGACCTTTACCAGCTTTAAACCTGAAGATTATTAGGCAAGACGTTGAGACTAAGTTGGAGTTAAAGTCCCAAAGTTTGGTAAACCCGGTATTTTCGAGGTATATGGCGATTTACGATCAAGGGACCGCGTCAAAACATTTCATGGTAACAACCAATCATCCAATGATTGGGATCCAAATGGGCAAAATAATGTTGTTTCCTGATGAAGAATATGTTTCTAGGTTCACGTTGAATACTGTTACCAAGATTTTTGAATTTATATGGGGCAAAGAATCTTTTAAATTTTTCTCCGAGAGACTGATAAAAAAGCAAAGAACTTACTATTCTGTAAATTTGATAAAATTTTTTTGGGTCTTGGGTCTTTTTTTAGGCTTTCTGAGTCTATTTTTTTCGACGAAAATATTATATTTTTCTACAACAAATGAATAATTTGATTATAGAAGATTATTGCGCGTTCAATGGCGATGACCCATCCAATCAATCCTTTATGAGTTTAACTGGGTTTAACGATAACTCGTGTGAGATTCTAGGCGCGGAAAATAATGTATGGTTGCGCAATAAATTAGAGAACCATAGAAATAAATTTTCGAGCACACTATCGCAATATTTGCGCGACGAGATGGTCATTTCATGCAAATTTCAAGGGCATGACTACCTTGAAAGCCCTATAGTTACAACATTACAAAAACTACTGATCTGTCATGAAGGCACGATCGATAAGACGATTGATTATGGAGGTTCTAGTACAGCAGTAAATTATTTACTGAATAATAAGCAAAAGAATTTTTTTTCTATAAAAAAATGCATACATATTGCTGTGATATTTTTTAAAAAAATTATAGCGATTGGATTCAAATTTTTCTTAAATTTTTCTGGTAAAAGACAGGGCAACACATACACAACGCTCATATATACCATTCCGATATCCCTAAAGAAACAAGATGAACGGCTGAATTGCCGATACTGGGGTGATCAATTTTCTGAGTTGCTGAATCATGAACGAACTTGCTTAATGATGCGTTCTGGACGAAACCGGTACGAATCAGAAGCGAGATTTATTCATGAATATGACTTATTACCATTTTATGTCTTTCCTACCTTTTGCTGGTTATGTCTAAGAGATTTATGGCGACGCGGTAAAGCACTGGCCAAGGTTTCAAAGCTTGAGGAAGAGGGAAGAACCGAACCGAATGGTGAACAGATGTGTCGTTGGTATTGGATCGATTCAGCGGTGGATGATCTCGTCGAAGACACCCTCACTCATGTGCTCTACAGTTTAATCGGCAAGCGGATGGGTAGGACGTTAACGCCTCACGCAC
>CACECO010000009.1 GCA_902558075.1 uncultured Litorivicinus sp.
ACATTGACCCTCTAGCCGGGCCGCAATATTCACCCCGTTTCCATAAATATTATCTTTCTCAACGATCACATCGTCGCAGTGAATACCAACGCGCCAGACCAGTTTACGATCCGTATCGGTCGCACTAATGCCTTCATTGCGTTCCTGGATCGCATCCTGAAAACTGATCGCGCAATTGACGGATTCCACAGGGCTGGCAAATTCGGCCAGAACCGAATCCCCCGCAGTGTGAAAGATTCGGCCACCATGCTTTGTGATGAAAGCATCGATAATTTCGCGGCAGGTATTTAGGCTGAAGAGGGTTTTTTCCTCATCGGCAAGCATATGCTTGCTGAAACCCACACAATCGGCGGCAAGAATAGTTACGAACTTGCGGTAAACTTCGGACAAGATTAATCAACCTCACAATTGATAATAGTATTCATACTTAAAAGCCAATGTGGCGGTGTTCTGATTTCTATCAATTATTAGCACATTAATGACTATATCTAAATTTATTAATTTTTTGGGACAGAAGTCACACTTTACATTGGCACTTGGTCAAAGGATAAAGTTGTAGGAAGTGATAGCGGCCATCGGGGGTTGGTTCGATAGATATGTTAGCTTTGCATCAGGCGGTGACTACACGGATGATGTTTCTGAAAAGATCGCCGAGCTTGCTGATAAGCACTTATTTTAGTTTCTTTATATCTTAACTGAGAGCCAGGATCTTACGAGAGCTTAGACGCCGCATGTACTCCATTTTTTAGAATTTGATGGAACTCTTCGTTTTCAATATCGGGGTAAACTAAATAATCGGCGAATGGGGCGTGGGGTAGAGCGACATCCAAATCTTTTAAACGCAATGAAAGAAATCAAAAACATGGGTGAATATTCAGGTACCCAACTTCCTCTCCGCCATTTATCTAGCCGACACGTTCCCCAGACTGCTCAAAAATCCAGTTAAATCGTAAATGTTCAATCACAACAGAATATTTGCCTATCTCGTGCAAGGAAAGCTTTGGCTGGATCAAGATTGCTCTCTATAGAATGAGCTTCTTGATCATCTCTCTTCACAGCATGACCGGTTATAGCCAGTTTTCGACAGCCGGACTGATCTTGGAACCTTAAGCCCTGTTCCCACGACGAGTGTCCAAAACCCCTCACAGCCTCAAGATCATCATCATTGTAACAACCGTCCCAGATCAGAAGATCAGCACTATCTGCAAAATCGACCAACTGGTCATCTAGAGCTGAACCGTGCTCGTGATCGACCAGATAAACGATTTCGCGGGAATCATCGCGATGTCGAAGTCGAAAACCTGTCGCCTCACCTGGATGATTTAAGGGATGAACTGAAATGAGCCAAGAGCCTTGTTGCATCCATTCACCGACATCGATGTATTTATAATCAATATGAGCGTGGATGATCTCCAGCGTTACTGGAAAAGCGACATTTCCGAAAATAGTTTTCAATTTATGTTCAATAGATTTCTCGGAATTAGATTTACCCGAGACTATGCTGACCGTGCCTTTTTTCTTTTTTGTCAAAAAGTAAGGAAGCCCAATAACGTGATCAAGATGACAGTGACTTAGGAGAAGGATCTCGTCCCTGTCAGACTCTTCGGGATAATTAAGACCACTGCCACCGTCAATGAAGATTCGATCATTATTAAAACGTATCTCAATCGCCGAAGTATCACCACCAAGATATTGGTGGGATTCTTTATAATAAGGAAACGCTCCACGGGTACCCCAGAATTTTACCGTTAGTTTATGGTTCATACCTTAATCCCGAAAAATATCTGGCCTCTCATTTATCCGTAAGGTCCGCATTACGACCGCCCGAAAGACTCCTTTCAGTCCCTTATTCAATGCGCGGATGTTCCGTGAAACTTTGGAGACAGGTATAACCAGCGCATTTACAGTCTTCGTTATCTCAAATGAATGGGCAAAGTCTGTTTGCGCTAGTACCTCCGCAACACCAATCACTCCTCCCGGTCCAACGTTAATCCTCATATTTGCTTGGTTGGATATCGTTACAGCCCCGCTTGTTATGACCAAACCATTCCCTCTCTGATACTCACGTAAGATATCTTGCGGCGAACTAATTACGATCGACTCAAGCTCATCAGTCACGATTACTCTTAAAAAAAGCGATTGGACCGCTGAGAACGTATGTTCAGACGTTTTAAGTAAGGCTTGTAATTCAAGTCGTGATTTTCCGTTCGTTATTGTATTGACGTCCAAGTCGATTAGCCGACCTTGTTGGGTATCATTATCTTTAATTTGTCTGATTTGGTTCGTTACTGCTAGCTGGAGTAAAAGACAATTCAACAAGGCTTGCAAAGACGGGGATTGGTTCACCAAAATATTTCTGAGTGCTACGCCCGAGATTTCCAAGCAAACTGAAGCCTCAACTGCACGAACTGATGCACTTCGCTTCCCGCCCAACAAAACCGCTTGTTCTCCGAACGCTGAACCTTTGGATATGACGGCAATCCGTTGTTTCGTCACATCATCGAATATTTCCAAACTACCAGATGTCACTACATATAGATGACGGGCATCGTCTCCCTCGGTGAACAATACATAACCTTTTGGAACAGACACCTCGTAAAAATTCGGATTGGTTGTCGACTTTTGCCTAACGAAATCTGGGAGATCACTCACCTGGAAACTTCTCCTTCCATATCACTCGATTGCAGTAGCCTAGATGTTCAGCGCTCACACTAACTCCAGCCACGGATACCCTATCATGACGGTCCACCAGTTTGCGGGGCCATCCCAATCTTGTTTCCTATTCCTGCCCCAACCTTTGTTACTTTTTGCGTATGAGAAAGGTCCGCATGGTCCCTTTTCCCTTAATTTCCGACTGTTGAGGAATGACTTCTAATAACGGTTTGTCCAATAGGCTCAGAGTTTCTTCAGAGACGTGGATAGTACCCGGCCGTCCTATTGATTCGAGTCTTGACGCCAAATTTACCGAATCACCCCAAATGTCGAATGAGAATTTTGATTTCCCGATAACCCCAGATACGGCATCACCCGAATGAATGCCTATACGCATCTCCAACTGATTAGCAGTTTCGGTCTGATATTTTTTTATTATCTCGAGAAACTCAAAGCCAACATCGACTAAAATTTGAGCGTGATCCGCTCTTGCTGCTGGGAGACCAGCGACAGCCATGTATGCATCTCCGATGGTTTTTATTTTCTCAATTCCTTTCTTCCGACAAATGTCATCAAATTCCGAGAAAATACCATTTAAGAGATCGACGACTTCCCGTGCAGATAGTTTCGAAGCCAAGGGAGTGAACCCAACGATATCTGCAAACATCACACTCACATTTGCGTTATCCAGAGCAAGAACCCCATCCCCCTCGCGCAGGATATTGGCAAGATCCTTCGGTATAATATTGTGAAGTAGACTTTCAGATTTTTTACGCTCGAGCACTAGGAAGTGTGAGTACATCGCCATGGGTAGTCCCAGTAAAAATAGGGACCCTAAAATATTCGATACCCCTAGGAACTGTATTACTGCGGGGTTAGCGGGGATCAGAGGTTGCGACTCCGAAACAAACACGAACATCAGAACATCTACTAGTAAAAAAACTGAAGCCCATGACCATTTGATCCAACCCCTAAGTGGAACGGCTATCAAAAGGATCGCCAGATTCAAATACCAGATATGGAAGTAAACGTCCCAACCTAATAGTAAAATATATGCTGTTGCGGATCCCACACCCCCGAGACAGGCTAACAAGACGCCTGCTTCTGCACGGCCGGTGGTGTGCAATAAAAATCCAATCCCCACCACGGTCGCAAATGTAATCTCCCAAAAAACAACTTGTTGCCATTCGTCGACCGCAAAAAACAAAACCGAAATTCGAATTACCACAGCGAGCGCGCCAGCTAGAAAACCGAGTTGCATGGCAAGGAAAGCTGGTTTCCAACTATCAGGATAACCAGCCTTTGCTTGAAACAGGAAGTATGTAACTTGCGCCAGCATGTTACTGCCTCAAATTTGTTACAAACATATAACTGGATCTTTCGACGTCACCAACACCAGTCAGTAACTTCAGTGTCGAAAGTCTTATTTTGTACACTACTAGCACTCCACTAAAGTTCCCCCAAGGGAATCATACGAGAGTTGGATCCGTTAGGTTCTCGCATCCTGCAACCCCTTGGTCTATCAGTTTTTTTTAGATTAGTCTAGTTACTTGAGGTCAGATCTGCGGCTGATGCAACAATGCAATCTAAAAGATCATCGCCGCTTTGACAGAAATCCGACTTTTCGCCCAAAGCAACCGTCTTTGACAGAATTAAAAGTTTCGGTCGAGCATCAGCAATGGGTCAAGCCAGATTGCCTGTCATTTTACGACCAATCAGCGTATTAGGTCTTGAAAACTGTCTGGCTGGTACCAACCCTTGATCTATCAGTGAATAGGGGATAGTGGCGTGTCACATCGAAAACCAGAAACCATATCAGATCATATTGCTTTAGCGATTACTATGATGCTTCGTTTTTTGGCCGACACGTTCTTCGCCAAGAGATATGGGCACCGGGCGGTAGTTCTGGAGACAGTGGCGGGTGTACCGGGTATGGTTGCTGGGATGTGGCAACATTTACGTAGTCTGAGAGGAATGAAAAACGACTCTCGAGGCTGGATTAAAAAACTTCTCGAAGAAGCCGAGAATGAGCGAATGCATTTAATGATTTTTATCGAGATCGCTAAACCCAATGCATTCGAGCGTTATATCATTTTGTTTGCTCAAGCAGTTTTCTGGAACTTCTATTTTTTATTGTATGTATTCTTTCCGAAAATCGCCCACAGAATGGTTGGTTATTTTGAAGAGCAAGCAGTAGTAAGTTACACACAATATTTAGAAGAGATTGACTCGGGATTAATCGAGAACATACCGGCGCCAACCACGGCTATTGAATATTACGGCTTAAGTGCCAGTGCCACCCTACGGGATGTTGTGGTCAGAGTACGCGAAGATGAGAAGGGACACATGGACGAAAACCACGCGATGGCGGATCTTTTAGTAATTACGAGGGGTGAACCGTTAGGGAATGCGCCTCAGTAATCCGACTCATTTCAATTGTGAAAATCATACATGTCCCGGAGACATTGCCGTTGAGATCATAATCAAAATGTGTATCCGGGTTAAGCAAGCGACAAAATTTTTTGAATCATAAGTTCGTAACTTTCACCATAAAACTTTATGGGTCCCAACTAGCTCTATCTAGACATTGCATATTAGCAACGTTGGAATTGGATTGATTCACTCAATTGCCATACGGGTTGAATGGACGTTCATTTTGTTATGCGCGTTAGATAGATTCAACTCCTTCTATTTTATTGATTGACGTCCTGACGAGCCTATGTCGACCCTTTGTCTCTGATCCCTTTCAGTCATAGAAGAACTATCGCGTTCTATTAGTGCCCTGCGCGGAAGTCAGGCTTTGCAACAAATTTATAGGGCTTGTAGATCGGGATGGGAAGCACATTTAGCTGGAGGACCAATAGCACCAAATATTCCAAGCCAGTTTCAGTCTTTATGCCCAGCAGAGTGCTTGAAGGATATTGACCGCAACGACATCAATAGTCTGAAAAAGGCAACAACTACCAAGTTTATGGCAAGTGGACTGATGCAGTCAGAAAGTTGAGCCAAAAAGCCCTAACTGCTGCAATCTAACTTCTTTCCCAATGAAAAATTTGTTCACATTCGTCAGTCACAACCTAAATTTATTAAGCGGGTTTACGACCAGTACGCGCCTTTTTGTTTGGCGATCCATTGCTATTTGTTTGTTTACCTACTTTCGATTCTCCTCCGCTTGAGGAGGAGTTGAGTAAACATCCGACCCCTAATCCTAAACCGAATAAACTTACTCCAGTTTTAATAGCGAGGGCAGTCTTGACCTTGAATGCAAGTAATGGCAGCAGCAATAATTTGTTCGTCATATCTCAAATCCTTTCCGCAACTCGGTACAGACTGTTTCTCATCCCTCTTTTTCCAAGTCCCACTTCACCTTATTTGGCGACGACTTTGGCTTACGGGATTTCTCCGTTTTGAACACAAAAAACGTGAAGAACACAGCGGTAATAATTACCCAGTGTCCAATAATGTTATAACCAATATAGAGCAACTCGACCGTGTATATACCAAAAGCAATACACCACATAGCGGCCAGCAAGATGCTCAACAAATACTTGTACTCCATGGGAGCAAACTTGAGTGCATTCTTTGAGGCGTCCAGTAATCCAAAGCCAAACTTGGTCAACGCTACCCAACCATTCTCTTCAAATGCTCTGACTATTTTTTTCAAAATGTCTCTCCTCCTCTGTTTCTGTATCGTATCGTATTAAGGCACTAAACTTCTACCGTCGCGGTTCTACTGCTCTGTGATGCATTTCATAATGTGAATCAAAGAGCAAAAAATGAAAAAGCTCACCCTCCGGAAACTGTATCTAATTGCCTTAGGGTGGTTTTTGGCTTTCCAGAGTTTTTGACGAAAAGTGGAATGCAGTGTGATGAGAATTTGTACACGTTTGTGCGGTACCGCCTATGACTATGAAAGGAGCTAGTGTAAGGACCAGCTCTATAGCTCCTAACACCCTCCGATTACCTAGAACCGCTTTTGAGGCATCAATGCAGAAGTCAGTACGGTTCCTAGTACGTTTAGAATACTCATAATTCGTGGATCTTTGACTTTGGTACAGAAAAGCTTGGGATCCTTCCAGAGCCCATGATATTAACTTGTAAAGATCTACACTTTCGAATTTTTCTGGATGATTTTGAAATGAAGCGGTTGTAGGCTTTAGCTGTTCGGGAGAAGATGCAGGGGAAGTTTAAGTATGCGACATTCAGGCGGTTGCCATTGTGGGTCGTGGAATTTTGAAACAAATTACGATCCTATGTTCCTTTATCAATGTAATTGTGAATCTTGCAGAAAACTAAATGGTTCATACTCTCTGGGAGCATGCTACAAAGAAGATGAATTTGTTTGCTCTGGTCCTGAAGGCGATTATGACTACTAGGGTGGAAGTGGCGAGCTGATGAAGACTCGGTTTTGTCCGACTTGTCACGTGAGATTGACTGTGAGATCACAGGTCCTTCCTGAACTCGTGTTTATTGCATTAGTAATTTTGCTAATCCCAACCAGTTTCAAAAGATTGATCTTGAGATTTGGACAGGCACCAAACTCGATATCGTCCACGATCAGACCCGCGCTGGACTCAGCGTAAGCGACAGTGGGACGGCCGAACGAATCACTAAATTTCTTGAGACACTGAGGTAGCCTAAATCTCCACTACTATGAATTGGGGCAGGGTTGTTTTTTAAAACCATGAAAGCTTGAACGGGGAGCGATGCCGGCTTGCATTCGCACAGGGGTCCAAGCCGACAAAATAAACCTCTGGGTAATCTCAGCTTTGCTGGTTCGATGACTGTCGGTATGCTTGACGCTCGGGGCAGTTTGTGAGTGACGAGGTGTACTCAAGGAAGAGGTGACGTAGCATGCAACGACTCAGTGCGCACTTGGCGCATCACCAGGATACTGTCAATGTTGTGGTTATTCTTGGTAGTGGTCCTAAGGCGAGTCAGGCAGCCGAATGGGATGCGCGTTTTTGGAATCAGCTGGTGGTCATCAACAACGCATGGCGAATCCGTTCCGACTGGGATGCCTGCGTGTTTCCGGAGGATTTTCCGGATGAAAATCGACCGTTTAATCCAGCGTCAGGGCAGACTTTGATTCAAGCGGAGCACTTCGTGCCGCAGCAGAACCAGTTTGGTGGTGTGGTCTATGTGGGCGGCACCATGGCCTTTACCGCAGCTTATTGGGCGCTTGGCGCACTGAAACCCGATGTGATGGCATTTTTTGGATGTGACCTTGTCTATCCCGAATCAGGACCGACTCATTTTTATGGGACAGGGACGCCGGATCCGCTACGCAAAGATGTGACGCTCCAGTCGCTTGAAGCCAAAGCTGCTCGGTTACAGCTGATTGCCGCAAAACACCGGTGTACTTGCTTGAATCTCTCTAAAGATCGAAGTCGGTTGGTATTTCCGAGGGCGACGCTTGAGAGCCTGTCTATAGTCGAGTGCATAGAACCGGATCACCGGGCGATCGATCAAGTATTGATGTGTGAGCGCAAACTGGGCTATCGAGTACCCTCAGGACGGTATTGGGAGTCCTTTGAGCAGTTTGACGCAAATGCCTTGGCATACATAGATGCATTATGGCTCGAGGCCCACGCAAATTGTTCGATTGCTAGTCAGACGGCTTAAGCTAGTTGGGGACTCACTCAAATAAGGTAACCTTAGTTCCCCGAGTAAAGGATTTGTCTTTTGTTTCAGCAGAAAATTAGATCTTTTTATTCTGCGATCAATTGTGGGAGGTGAGTGAAACCACACAACGCATCGCTTTGCATGGAGTTTACGAATTGTTTACTTTTGGATCTAAAAGATGGAAAAATTTTGCGGTTGTCGAGTAAAAGATTGATCGATAAGGGATACTCTGAAGCTAGGTTTGGAGGCTTTGGCCGAATCTGTAGATCTATCGGTAACTCTAAGAGGCCGTGCGTATTTGACGATGCCAATGGTGAGTGCGAGGGGCGGGCGAGCGACCTGTTTGTCTGCTGAGCAATTATGAGTGAACAAAAAGCTTGGTACCAAAGCGTTTGCCACACTGATCGAGTATTTGATCAAGCATCAATAAAACCTAATGGAGATTTAGATGCCAATTGAGACTCCTGAGTGTAACAACGGTATGCCTGCGAAATCATTCGAGCTGAGGGACGTCTATGGCCGACTGTGGAGTCTGGATGATTTCAAACAAAAGTCAGGGCTGGTTGTCGCTTTTATTTGTAATCACTGTCCGTACGTTAAGGCGGTGATTGAGGATTTCGTCACTGATGCTAACCAGCTTCTCGAAGAAGATATTGGCATCGTAGCAGTTATGTCGAATGATTTTCGATCTTACCCGGACGATAGTCCTGAAAATATGTCTGAGTTTGCAGATGAACACGGATTTCGATTCCCGTACCTTCTCGATGAGAGCCAAGAGGTTGCACGGGCGTACGACGCTGTTTGTACTCCAGATTTTTTTGGATTTGATGGAGCGCTTCGTCTTCAGTATCGGGGTCGACTTGATAATTTACGGATGGAGCGGGGAGGAGAGCGATCTCCAGATCTTTTGAACGCGATGCGCGAGATCAAGAAGGCGGGGAAGTATTCAGGGGTGCAATTGCCGTCTGCTGGTTGTTCTATAAAGTGGAAGTCCTAATATGAGAGACGATCGACACGTTTCCGACCCACGATGGTGGTGGCCAACCGTGAGATGTGTATTCGTCGTGATGGGTTACCAGACGATGATCCCAACATGGCCGTTTAAATCAACAGAACCTCGCTACCGCAGTCAGGCGAACCACGCTTAAAATAACAGATTGCTAAGGTAATGAACTGGTCAAATTCAGAGGACACAGTGGCGTGCCCAACGGAGATGAGGCTAGGTCGTCTCGCTTTTATTGATCAAGGACTGAGTATGAACTCGATCAATGACTCATTATTTCTGTAAGGATAAGAAATGCGACTTGTCATCTGTTGTCTTTTAGTCTGTTCGGTAGGTGCCGCTGCCAACACGCGAATTGGATTCGGTTCATGCTTCAATCAAGACAAAAGCGCCAAAATTTGGAAGACAATCGGTGACTTGGACCTAGATGGTTTTTTATTTCTTGGAGACAACGTATACGCTTCGCGAGGCTTCAGTCGGGCCAAGCTCGAGGCTGCCTATGCAAAAGCCAGTGTAGTGATCCCATGGGATCGCTTGGGACCGATTCAAGCCACATGGGATGATCATGATTTCGGTCGGAATGATGGGGGCGCAGACTTTAGCGAGCGATTATTAAGCCAGCGTTTATTCTGGCAATTTTTCGGCCCACTCATGGACGTCTCTCAACCCGCATCGGAGGGCGTTTATAATTCAAGGATTCGTGTGATCGAAGGGAATAAAGTTCAGATCATTGCGCTTGATGCACGTTCTTTTCGCGGCCGACTCAAACCAACACTTATCCGCAATACGCCAGGCGCCGAGCGTTATGTGCCGAATTTTGATGTTTCTCAGTCCATGCTTGGTGAGACGCAGTGGGCTTGGTTAGAGCAACAACTTAACATTTCTGCAGACATCCGGATTATCATGAGTTCGATTCAGGTGATCGCGGAGGGTCATGGTTGGGAGCGTTGGGGGAATCTTCCACATGAGCGTGACCGATTACTTGATCTCCTCAAACAGCGCGAGTCAAGTGATCTCTTGTTAATCTCAGGTGATCGGCATGTTGGAGGTGTTTATCAGACTGAGTATGGCAACGAGCTTTTTATCGAAGTCACATCTAGTGGCTTGAACATGGCTTGGAGTCAATCGACGGAGTATTTACCGAATCAATTGGGAATCCCGATCCGGGAGAACCACTTCGCAGTCTTGGTGATCTCTCAATACGGATTGGAGCGTGTGACTTGGCACGGTGACGACGGCTCAAAGATCTCCTCGTTCCGATTCGACTGAATCCATCATCAATATTTGATCTGGTGGTGGGTGGGAGATCACCTCAAATCTTTGTATCGTTGGTAAGCAGGCTTTTAAGGTGACCTAGAGTTCAATAGATATACAACACCAGTCAAGGAAGGGTATCGATTGGCAAGATGAACTGATGCCTCAAGACGTCAACACTGATGGCAACCTGAACTTTCTAACTTTGATAATGTCTATAGCACAGTCGAGAACATCACGTTGGAGTATTCCTATGGCTAAAATGTATATAGTGGGCACGTATTCGTCGGCAGCACTGAAAGGGTTTGTAACGAATCCAGCTCAAGACAGGAAACAGATTGTTGAAGCAATGACTGCTTCAACGGGGATTCGATTAGAAGACTTCCAGATCACTCGAGGGATCTTTGATTTCGTCGCTGTGGCTGAGGGGACTATCGAACAGGCGATGGCAATCAAGATTGCTGTGGGCTCGACAGGGTCGTTTGATCAATTCCATATACTGGAATCGATCGATATCTCGAAGGCGGCTACCCTCGCGCAAACCACGTTAGCTAATTACGTTCCACCTCAAGGATAACGGTTAGTAGCAATATTCGTCACGAGACCCCATAAACTTACTCATGCAGTTGTGGGAGAAACGATTTTGGAGACATTGATCCAGAGATCATTCGTGATCGGCGAGAAAGTTTTACTCGTGATTATCACACTCCTGACCTGTATAGCTGTGATATTGGAACTGACCGAACTGGTGGCAACCCAATCAGTAGGCTTGGCTGATTTGCTACTGCTGTTCATCTATCTGGAAGTGTTTGGGATGGCTGTTGCTTACTACCGGGCTCAGACGCTTCCAGTGACCTTGCCTGTATTAATTGCAATTACTGGCATAACGCGGTTGATCATCCTTCAGGGCAAAGACTTTGATCCCTCAATCTTACTCTTTGAGGCGGGTGCTATATTCCTTCTTGCGATTTCTTTTGCTGTTTTAACTTGGGCGAATACTAAATTCCAAAAACCAGAACCATCGATCGCTGATGATGACTAGCGATGACAAATAAGCTCACCGAACCCCAAAAAGCTGTTTAAGCGAGATTCTATTTGTTTCGCGATCTTCAAGTGGGCTTGATTGCGATCGTGACTTGTTTAACCGACCAACTTCACCAGGCTGTGACCTTTGCCGATGGGCCCAGGGCTGAAAGCCAAGTGATGACAGATCTCGAAATGTTTGATCCTAGTGAAGAGACTCGATTCACAGGGCGCCTGTTTTCTGCTAGCAAAAGTTACCCACTCATGACAATGGGACAAAAATGCGAGGCCCTCATTGGTTGAGATAAAGCGCAGGTCAAGTGTCAAAAACTTGAAGCGAACGAGGATCACATCCGTGACTACAAGTGCAGCACGCACAGGTTAGTTCGGTAGCATCTATATTTTGTGGCCTTGATCCTAGAATTCAGCCCAGACTGTGGCCCTTGGTGGTTAAATAACGGTAGATTACGACAATAGTTAGTGCACGGTGAGGCATGTGCAATTGCCGAAATATAGCGCTCACCAGTCATCATGGGGTAAGAGGTTCAACAATTGGATGGCGACTATGGCGGTTTAAACAGGATTTTAGTTCTCGCCCGAAGGCGCTTCAATCGGTGCAATTTTTTTACCGTTGCACCAGATGAGGTCAATTTCATATCATCATTACGTGCTTTTGATTTTTAGATCGTTGTTCACTTTGCTCGCTTGGCCGGTTCTGGGAATTTTTCGAGGCTGGCATTCCTCTTGCTGGATGTTGATGAGATGTGTATGGAGCCTATGAAGGATTTAATTATTTTTACAGATCTCGATGGGTCACTCTTGGATTCGGAGAGTTATACAGCCTCGCCGGCCGACATGTTGTTTGGGCTTCTGGACAGCCACGGCATACCAGTTATTTTTAATTCGAGTAAGACTTTCCCCGAGATGATTAAGATCAGGCGTTTGACGGATAATCATCAGCCGTTCGTAGTTGAAAATGGATCCGCGGTCTACGTGCCACTTGATCATGAAATCGCAGCTACTGAGGGGCTCGAATCAGTCTATGGGTATCGACGTTATGTACTTGGCCAAGAGCGTGAACAGATTCAAAGCTTCATGAGGTCAATGCAGGCTGAGTTTCGATTTAGACCGCTAACGGAGATGTCAGAGGCTGAATGTATGCGGGTAACCGGCCTTACTCGCTCTGATGTGCTAATGGCGCAAAAACGTGAGTTCTCAGAGCCGCTCCTTTGGCATGATAACGACGATGCTTTAAACAGACTGGCAACGAAGTCGGCAGCAGCAGGGTTTTGTCTGGTCATGGGCGGGCGTTTTGTCCACTTGATGGGATCAACCGATAAAAATTTTGCGCAACGCTGGTTACTGAACCAACTAAGGCTAATCCATGGCAAAGACTTTAAGGTAATGGCTCTGGGTGATAGTGAGAATGACGCGCAAATGTTGGCGGATGCCGACTATCCAGTATTGATTCGATCCGACAAACATGGGTTTCCAGAGATTAAAACCAAGGCATCAATCTACAGAACGACTCTCACTGGTCCAAGTGGCTGGCATGAGGCGGTCCAGAGAATCTTTTCACACCAACTTATTTGAAGGTCGAGCGGATGGGGGATTTCTACCAAACAGGAATTGTGACAACGCTTCACAATTTAACACAGCGCTGTACGGATGCACTAGAGTCCGAGCTTTTGGCGTTTTCGAAAAACAAACGGCTAGGGCTGATACTTCCCTGTCTATACTCTGAGCTAGAAACCGAAGCGATGCCAAATATCGTTCGGGAATTGAGCTATGTTCCGTATCTTTCGCAGTTGGTCATCGGACTAGACTGTGCAAACGAAGAAGAGTATCGGAAGGCCCTTGTTGTGTTTAATCAACTCCCGCAGGAGACCAAGGTACTTTGGAATGATGGACCAAGATTGCGTGCAGTTGATCAGGATTTAAAGGACGCGAAACTTTCCCCAGATCAGATGGGTAAGGGACGGAATGTGTGGTTTTGTATGGGGTACGCCCTCGGCTCAAACCAGGCAGATGCCCTTGCGATCCACGATTGCGATATTGTTACCTATGATCGCGCGTTACTTGCTCGGTTATTATACCCGGTCGCCCATCCGCAATTTAACTATGAGTTTTGTAAGGGCTACTATACTCGTGTTTCCAATGGAAAAATGAATGGGCGTGTGACCCGGTTGTTGGTGACACCCCTGTTGCAAACGCTTAAGCAAATATTTGGATCATTGGAATACTTAGATTATCTAGACAGCTTCAGATATCCGCTTGCCGGTGAGATGTCCTTGAACCGAGATGTCATTAAGGATCTCCGCATCCCGTCAGATTGGGGTCTTGAGATCGGTATTCTGAGCGAGATGACTCGGAACTATTCCAAAAAACGCCTGTGTCAGGTTGATATTGCGGATTGCTACGACCACAAGCATCAGGAGCTATCGCAAGACGACGCGAATACGGGTCTGTCTCGGATGTCGATCGACATCAGTAAGGCTATTTTTAGGAAACTCGCCACCAATGGAATCGTTTTCAATCAGGAGACTTTCAGAACCATCAAGGCGATGTATTACCGTGTAGCCCTCGACTTTGTTGATCATTATAAAAACGATGCGGTGATAAATGGTCTCGATTTGGATTTGCATCGGGAAGAGAAGGCTGTCGAGTTGTTTGCTTTGAACTTGATGAAAGCTGGAAATCACTTCTTGGAAAACCCGACCGAGCGGCCGTTCATCCCCAGTTGGAACCGTGTGAATAGTGCGTTACCCGGGCTCATGGATGAGCTGTTGAAAAGTGTCGATGCGGATATGCGAGAATTCAGCTAGGTGAAGAGCTCAGCATTTATTCAAAAGGTCACTGGATATCTAGCGGAACTCTACCCTGATCACGACAACATGCTATTGAAAGACCAATGCCTGGCGGCAATGGAGATCACTGAGATAGTTCCCCTGTCTGAGGCCCGAGAGGATTACTGGGGTTGTGAAGATATCGTTCTGATTACCTATGCAGACAGCATTACATCAGACGCTAGAACTCCACTTGAAACCTTGAAGCGCTTTGCAGACCAATACTTATTCGAACGGATCTCGACGATCCATATTCTCCCATTTTTTCCGTACAGTTCCGATGATGGGTTCAGTGTGATTGACTATTCGATAGTGAATCAAAGCCTTGGCGATTGGGATCAAATCGAGGCTATTGCTGAGAATTTCAAATTGATGGGGGACGTGGTTTTAAATCATTGTTCAGCACGCAGCCTATGGTTTGAAAACTTTAAAGAGGGAAGGAATCCGGGGAAAGATTTCTTTATAACCGTGAAACCAGATGTGGCCCTTAATGAGGTTGTAAGGCCGCGCACCACAGATCTACTTAGGCCGACTCGTACGACTCTCGGTGAGGTTTTCGTTTGGTGTACCTTCAGTCATGATCAAGTGGATCTCAATTTTAAAAATCCCGTTGTATTGATCGAGTTTTTGAAAATCATTCGTCGTTATCTTGAGAAGAGTATTTCTTGGTTTAGGCTCGATGCGGTCGGGTTCATTTGGAAAGAGTTAGGTACCTCGTGTATCAACCTCCCAAAGACTCATCTGATCATCAAGTTGATCCGATTACTAGTTGAGAATAAATCGGAGAACGCGATTATCATCACAGAAACAAATGTCCCTAATCTAGAGAATTTGGGCTATTTCGGCGATCAGGATGAGGCTCACTTAATTTATAACTTTTCACTTCCGCCATTACTCATCAATACCCTTATTACAGGTAACGCTGTTCAGCTTAAGCGTTGGATGATGACGATGCCATCAGCAAGTATGGGAAACGCGTATTTCAATTTTTTGGCATCGCATGATGGAATCGGACTCAGACCAGTGGAGGGGCTTCTGTCGACAGCTGAATTAAAAAATTTGACTGATACGATGGTGGAGTTCGGGGGTCGGCTAAGCTATAGAGCGACGCAATCCAAAACTGATCAACCATATGAGATCAATATTGCGCTCTGGGATGCGCTTGCCGGGACAGACAAACACGGTAAAGATGACTTCCAGTTCGACCGATTTGTTTGTGCGCATGCAATACTACTCGCACTTGAGGGTATTCCAGCAATCTACATTCACAGCCTTTTGGCAACAAAAAATGATCACTCCCGGGTTGAAAATACAGGCAATCTGCGTTCCATCAATCGTCATATTTGGGACCATGATGAGCTCCAGTTAAATCTTGGAAATCGAGAGTCCCACCATAGCAAGGTATTGGTAAGACTTCTTGAGTTGATCCAAACGAGGAAACAGCAGAAAGCCTTCCACCCGAATGCGCCAATGTTTATGCTTACTCTGGGACACGGATTGTTGGGATTCTGGAGGCAAACTCTCGATCGCGAGCAAAAAATCTTTGCGATATTCAACATCAGTAAAGAGATGAGAACCTTTTCGGTCGAAACTTTAAATCTGACTACCGAGCAGAGCTGGATTGATTTGATCGGCGGAGTTGACTTCATTGACCGGAGAGGCAGAGTTGAACTTGGACCTTATCGTTTTCTCTGGATTGGTAATCAGAAATAGTCAACGCTTCTGAAAGATTCGGTGGGCTTGCTTCGGCCAGAATGGTTTTGGCCAAAGGGTATGCCTTTTTAAGATGTTATGGTTTTTCTGTTTCAGGTTGTTTTTCGTTGCTGAAGGTACACGACTGTAGCTGCCCCGGTCGCTCGCCTATCCAGAACATCATCATTAATCCCTCTGAAACACCTGATGAAGTATCGCAACTCGATCCGCGGTTGATCATTAAAGCAGGGTCAGTGAAACGGAACCCTTCGTGGTAACACGCGTCAATCCCATCGGCGTAAATCTTGGCTTTGGTCGATTTTTGATATGTATTCGGCGATTGAGTCCAGATTTCCAGGCTCACAGGGTGATATCGCGGCTCAGTAACCGAGACTTTGAGTCTGTATTTCGTTTGACCGACGATGCATGAGTCAAATCGGACTCCAAACTCATTGGTGCAGACGATAAATCCAGTTGGCGACAACCCGCAGGCGTCGCCCCAGTAACTCGAGCCGAGGGATTTTGTGGGATCGACCGAATTCGCATTGATGTAGAAATAAATGCCCCCGCCACCACCGAGGGCGACGAGGCTAGCAAGGATGACAAGGATCTTTCTCTTCATGTTTGCCTGACTTAGGTTTAATTTCACGCGACTGTATTCGATTGTCCGGATGTGCTCAAAAACTCGACTCGAATGAATAATCGGCTTCTGTTTTCAGAGCTTGAACTCGCGCGTAGTAACCCATTAGTACCTTCATTCGTCAATAATTCGTATAGTAGCCCCCGGCAGTCAGTACAAATGAATCCCGGAGAACGTCATGTCGACTCAAAATGCAACGGCAGAAAAAATTTCCCTGTATCAGCCTGACCAACAAGGCCTTATATTTCCTGAGATTCCAGTTTTTGAGAGCGTTGCCGATGAACGCGAGTATCGAAAAAAGCATCTGATTGCTGCTTGTCGGGCATTCGATTACCACGGCTTTGATTATGGATTTGCTGGGCATCTGACGATCCGTGATCCTGAGTTTCCAGAACTCTACTGGACAAACCCAATGTGTATCCATTTTTCTCAGGTACGAATGTCAAATTTGATTCTGGTTGATCACCAGGGTCAGGTCATTGAGGGCGATTATGCGGTGAATCGGGCAGGTTTTGTTCTGCACGGGGCGGTGCATGAACAATACCCAGAAGTGATTGCAATGTGTCATGCGCATACCGTTTATGGGACCGCATGGTGCTCAACAGGACGACCGCTGGACATGATCAGTCAAGATGTGGCCGCTTTTTACAACAGTCACGTGGTAGTGGGAGCGTCTAGCGGCGCTGTTGCTGTGGAAGAAGAGAGTGGACTGAGCGTTGCCAAAGCCATGGGTGCTCATCGCGGGATTCTTCACCAAAACCATGGTCTCTTAACAACTAGCCAACACAGTATTGACGATGCTGCCTTTTGGTTCATAGCTCTCGAGCGTTGCTGTAAGCAGCAGATGCTTGTCGAGTCGACGGGCGTCAAACCGCAACTGCTTGATGACAAAACAGCGGCCTATAGTCGTGAGCATGTCGGCAGTGACTACATCGGTTGGTTGCATTTTCAGACACTGTATCAACATTTTGAGGCGACCCAGCCCGATATATTTTTGTAACCTGATGGCATTCCACATCTCGTGAAGGCCAATTCGGAGTGAAGAGGATCACCGGTCTCAGATTTGCTCGTTGATCGTCTGTGGTAGACGTGCGATACGAAGCCTTAGGGTATATTGTGAGTTGTTTGGCAAGTCTCCAGTGATCAGCTTTGACTTTGGATCGACCGACATGGTAACGAGAAGAGCACTATCCAATGAATCGAAATGAAAGCTATTTACATAGTGCTTTTATCGGGCTTCTGCGTTCACTCCGTTGGAGTTATCTCCCCCCGTTAATGGTGTACCTCGCAGCAGGGATTTCGGGGTTGACCGCGATCGTGGGCACGTTTTTCGTCAAGGATTATTTAGGTCTGTCGGCCGCATTCTTGGCTGGCCTTGGATTTTGGGCTGGACTTCCCTGGGCACTCAAGATGCCCCTCGGTCATCTGGTGGATCTGTTTTGGCGACATAAGACGTATTTTGTGTACCTCGGTGCGCTTGTCATTACTTCGAGTTTGCTGATTATGTTTGGGCTCATAGCGCATACCGAGACGATGCGTGCTGTGATGTCAGCCGAGGCGTGGTATGTCATCAGTGTGATCCTAGCCCCGGTGGGCTATGTGCTACAGGACGTTGTGGCAGATGCTATGACCGTTGAGGCGGTGCCGACAAAGGATGAATCGGGTCGACCGCTTCCAGCCTCAGATATCAAGGAAATGCATACGACGATGCAGGCATTGGGTCGCTTTGCGGTAATTGGCGGCAGTTTGTTAGTCGCGCTTCTGAATGTGGTTTTGTTCAGCGATGTTGAATCATTGACCGATGATGCCAAGCGCTCGGTGTATGCGAGTATTTATTTGTACGCATTAGCCATACCCTGTGTTTCGATAGCAGGCGTGTTTTTGGCGAAGCATGTTCGTTATGCCCAAATTGAAAATCATGAAACGATGTTAGATATTCGTCCGAATTGGGCGGTACTAAATGGCAGTTTACTGTTTGTCATTTTTTCAGTCTCTGTTGGCAGCTTTGATGTCCCCTTTGCTCAGGAAATTGTGTTCCTCGGGTCTATGGCAATTATTGTCTATTTAATGGGGCAACTATTGGGTTACTTGAGTGCAGAAACGCGGATGATGGTGGTCGGTACAGCGATTGCGATCTTCGTGTTTCGAGCAGTTCCATTACCGGGGCCCGGATTGACCTGGTTTGAAATCGATGTGCTTTTATTCGATGAGCAGTTTTTGTCGATCCTGGCGGCTATTTCTTCGGCCCTAACGCTGCTTGGTATCATTTTGTTAAGGCCGCTGGTTGCACATTATTCGATCGCTCGAATTATCGTTGTGTTGTCATTGATTGGTGGATGTCTGTTCTTGCCAAGCATTGGCATGTATTACGGGTTACATCAATGGACCGTAGCACTGACAGGTGGCGTGGTTGATGCGCGGTTTATCGCGATCCTGAATACAGCTCTCGAATCACCCTTGGGTCAAATCTCAATGATCCCGTTATTGGCATGGATTGCGAAAAATGCGCCCGATGAGTTGAAGGCGACCTTTTTCGCAGTCTTTGCATCGTTTACCAACTTAGCGTTATCAGCGAGTGCATTAGCGACTAAGTACATCAATCAAATTTTTGAGGTGTCAAGGCAAATCATTGATCCAGTCACTCAACAAATCACAACGGCCGCTGATTATTCTGAACTTGGCTTGTTATTGATTGCTGTAGCTTTGATCACCATCGTACTCCCTATTACAGTTGTTGCTATGATTCAGAGGAGTCCCCTCCGATCAACAGACTGAGACGATTAATGTTTGGGAATGGAATGAAGGCCGTGTTCATCAAGCAAACGTGAAATCTGCTGATTTACAAGCTTGAGGATCTGTTCTGTAGACGCTAGATTGCCTGACGTTGATACTGCAGGCAAATACTGGATGCCAAGTTCCTGGTAACGGAGAAAATAGTCGGTTGGCTCGTTCGTCAGCTCACAAATCATCGTCACGATCTTGTTATTTGTTCAGTATGCATGAGTCGACTGGTTAGTCGGATTACTTGTATGGTTTTTGTTAGCAATTTGTTGCAGGTCCCATAACGATTTAAATAGCCCATTTTTCGCAATCAGGGCTTCGAAGTCTCCTGACTCCTGAATCACGCCTTCTCGCATCACAAGGATTAAATCGGCATGTCGAATCGTACTGAGGCGATGTGCAATGACAAGTGTTGTCCGTTCACTCGCGAGATCGTCCAAGTTTTTTTGTACTTGGCGTTCAGTTGAGATATCGAGTGATGAGGTGGCCTCGTCCAGCAATAAGATGTCAGGATTTTTAAGGATCACTCGAGCGATCGCGATTCGTTGCTTTTCTCCACCAGACAACTTCAGTCCTCTTGCGCCAACCTCTGTCTCTAGTCCAGCAGAAAGTTGTTCAAGGAATTCACCCATGCCGGCTGCGTTTAGTGCTTCACGCACTTCGCGATCGCTGGCGGCGATATTTCCGTATCTGACGTTGTAGCCGAGTGTATTGTTAAACAATACGGTATCTTGAGGTACGACTCCAATTGCGTCGCGAACGGTATTCCTTTTCAACTGTGATAGCTTATTTGAGCCAAAGCGAATTACACCTTGGTTAGGTTCGATAATTTTTAGCAATAACTTACCAATGGTCGTCTTACCGCATCCAGTCTCTCCGACAATGGCCACTGTCTGTTTTGGTTGTACTGTCAATGAAACACCCTGAAGAATGGGGCGTTCGGCTTCGTAGGCGAAGTGGACATCGGCAAACGTAATTGTTGATCCCTTGATCTCTGTATATGCATTTGTCGCATCAGACTCTGTCGGTTCTTTTAGCACATCGAAAAGGCTTTCCATGTCAATCAGTGATTGCCTGATTTGGCGATAAATTGATCCCAAGAAATTGAGTGGTTGGAATGCTTGAAGGACGTAAGTATTGAGAGTCACGAATCCACCAACCGTTAATATGCCACTTTCAACATTGCGTGCAGCCAAGATTAGGACGGCGGTGACCCCAACCAAGACAACAAGTGTTTGACTTAAATTGAGATACAGAAGAGACATCCTGCTCTGATTGGCTGCGCGCTCATACTCAGCCAGCCCACGATCAAGGCGTTCAGTCTCATAGTGTTCATTGGTGAATAAGCGCACATTTTCGACATTCACAAAACTGTCGACCATCCAGCCAGCGACGAGGTTATCGGCGGAGTTCATCTCACGCCGAAAACGCAATCGCCAGCTTGTGACCTTGAGAGTCAGAACGATATAGACGAGGACTGTTGCCGTAATGATCAGTGCGTAGAACCCTCCAAAAAGACTCCAGACGATGACACAGACCAAAGCCAGTTCGACTAACGTTGGACCGACGTTAAACACGATATATCGCAATAGAAAATCAATTGCTTTGGTTCCTCGGTCGATGAGCCGATCGAGTGATCCTGTGTGCCGTGACAAATGGAAATCAAGCGGTAATTGATGCAGGTGTGCGAAGGTCTGACGTGTCAAGACACGGATGGCATGTTGCGAAACATGGGTAAATAAGACTTCTCGCAACTCAGAGAACACCAGTGCCAAAAGCCGACTGATGGCGTAGACCACAACCAGGCCAATTGCGCCAAGAACCCATGTTGAGACAAGCGCTTCGCCATTTAATTTGTCAACCAATAAGCCGAGTAACCAAGGAGTGGCAAGGTTACTTGCTTTGGCCAACACCAAGCATGCGAGAGCCGCAATCAATTTGAGTTTCAGATCATCGCGCTGATGTGTCCAGAAATAGGGTTTTAGAACTTGCGCTTGTTTCGCTAGGTCCATATCAGGGTCAGAATGGACCAAAAATTATACTGGCCCTACTCCAACACACTGTGAGTGCAAGCGAGACGCCTTCCGCGTAAAAAATTTGATCATCAGACACACGGTCTTCCTCTTGTATTGTCGGACAAAAAGAAGGACACATCCAATATGTCCCGGATTGGAAGAGCAATACCCAAGGCGAATCCAGAGCATTGCGTCGACGGGCGATCGACATTGGTAGAATAGTTGGTATTGCGGTGGCTTGCAGTACAAAAAATGTACAATTTTTTGACAGTCGCCTGAGTCTTAATGTGAAATACTAAAGGACACCAGCTAAAGTCGTTGCCGTGGCAAGCCTTGTATATCGCGTCGAGGTCATCGGTGTCGCCCAGTGGTTGAAGAGATCTTTCGTTTCTTTGGACAGAGCCCCTACTGAGAATGGAGGGGAGCTGTCTCCAGATCGATAAATAATGATTTGATAAGGAGTCATAGATGAGCCTATCAAGACGGACCTTTTTGACAGGGTTTTCAGGTCTCACATTGTGTTCAATCGCGAGCTCGGCTAGTGCACGCGTCACACCTCGGCAGAGTCTCGGTCCGTTTTATCCGCAAAAACTGCCTGTCGACAGTGATGCTGATCTCACATCTGTTGACGACAAAAACGGCCAAGCAACAGGTCAAGTCACGCGACTTTCGGGTCGAGTGACGGATCAGAGTGGTGTGCCGATCAAGAACGCTCAGGTTGAAATATGGCAATGTGACGCGTTTGGGGCATATCATCACCCTCGCGACGGTGGCGGTGTTGATCCTTTCTTTCAGGGATATGGGCGGACCACGACAGATGACGACGGTAATTATCTATTCAAAACCATAAAGCCTGTCGCCTACTCCGGACGGGCGCCGCATATTCACATGAAGGTGATCGATGGCTTGCGAGAGTTGGTGACTCAAATCTATGTTCGGGGTGAGCCTGCAAACAAAGGTGACTTTCTTTTAAATGCGATACGCAATAAGCAGTCGAGACAGTCACTCGAAATTGCTTTTGAAGCCTCAACGGATCTAACCGAATCAGAACTGGTCGCACGTTTCGATCCAGTCCTCGGATAGGCCTATGGCGACGAGATTGGTCGTGATCAGAAGGCTTGGATTTGTCCAGCAAGCGGTTGGTCCTACTCGCTCAGTTTTCGCATCGTTTTTGGGTTTTGTGTTGCTTTGTTCAGTTTCGATCAGTCTTGCACAGACTGAGATCCAGCCAGAACAGACTGTCGCGATCACGTCCAAAGGCTCTGTCGTTGCAACACGTGAGATGGTGGTCGCGGCTCATCCTTTAGCAGTCGATGCCGGCTTGAAAATTCTCGAGCGCGGAGGGGTAGCGATCGATGCCATGGTGGCGGTTCAGATGGTACTGAATTTGGTTGAACCCCAAAGTTCTGGAATCGGTGGTGGCGCTTTTTTGCTCTATCACGATGCTCAAACCCAATCCCTGATTTCTCTCGATGGACGAGAGTTTGCGCCACAACGTGTGGACGAAACCATGTTTCTTAACGACGACGGTAAGCCCCGTCGTTGGGTTGACATGGTTCCCGGGGGGCTTTCCGTTGGTGTTCCGGGAACACTTGCCTTGATGGATCATGCACATGCTCGGTTTGGACGACTCGAGTGGGATACATTATTCGAGCAGGCAATTGCGCTGGCGACAAACGGATTTGCCGTGTCTCCACGGCTTTCGAAGTCGCTGGAAGGTTATGGTGGCAAACGGTTACAAAAATTCACCGAAGCATCCGATTATTTCTTTCCAAACGGTCGCCCACTTCAACCAGGCGACTTGCTTAAAAACCCGCAATTTGTGAAGACGTTGAAAACGATTCAACGCGATCGGGGCGAGTCATTCTATCGGGGGCAGATTGCCGGTGAGATTGTCGCGTCTGTCAGAGAATCTGTTCTCAACGCAGGCGTCATGGATAAGGCAGATCTTGCGGCATATCAAACGATAGAACGTACTCCGGTCTGCTCGCAGTACCGTGGGCATCAAATCTGCGGTATGGGTCCACCCTCATCCGGTGGCGTGACCGTGGCACAGATACTCGGCATTCTTGAGTTCTTTAATTTAGATATGCTTGGCCCAGATCATCCGATGACTTGGCATCTATTCGTCGAAGCAGGCAAATTAGCGTTTGCAGACCGCAATTTATTTCTGGCAGACCCCGACTTCACTGAGGCTCCCATCGATGCATTGCTTGCGAGAGATTATCTGCGGAATCGAGCCGCCTTGATCGATCTGAATTCTGCGATGGCCGTTCCAGTGAAAGCTGGTACGCCATTTGAGAGCGTGAGTCTATCGCCAGATACAAGAGACGGATTACCTGGAACGAGTCATGTTTCAATTGTTGATCGTGATGGTAATGCGGTCTCGCTAACAACGACTATTGAAAGTGGCTTCGGATCTGGACTATTCACGTCTGGATTTCTCTTAAATAATGAATTGACTGATTTTTCATTTCGTCCGCAAAAGAACGGAAAGCCGGTTGCTAACCGCGTCGAGCCGAGAAAACGGCCTCGGAGCTCGATGGCTCCGACGATTATTTATGGACCAGATGGATCTTTGAAATATGTGCTCGGATCTCCCGGTGGCAGCCGAATCATTAGTTACGTCGCACAGATGATTGTTGCTTTGATAGATTTTGATATGTCGCCCCAAGTGGCTGTCAACCAGGGGCGGATCAGTAGCCGGAACGGTTCTGTTGACATTGAAAAAGAGACCGGGATGCTGGCGTTCGCATCCACACTGAGGAGCAGAGGAAACTCCGTCAAAGAACGTGATTTGAATAGTGGAATCCACGTCATTAAAGTAGAGTCTGATCAATTGACGGGCGGAGCCGATCCTCGTCGTGAAGGAATCGTTCTGGGCCGGTAGTGGTCCAAAGGAGATTGATATGCATAATTCATGGTTTGTGATTGCTTGTTCTCTTTTATCCGTCAAAACTCTGTGTTTTGTGGCCTACAACAATGTGATCTCTTAGCGATCTGATATCAGAACGAACTGAATCGACCGATATTGGTTGAGACTCGAACTCGGCGTATCAGATCTCTGTGTTGGTCACCTTTTAGAGTCCGGGAGTGAATTTGTGAGCACAATAGGAACCCCATTCACTGCAACCGCCAAACGCGCATTATTATGCGGTTCAGGTGAACTCGGCAAAGAGGTGGTGATTGAATTGCAGCGTCTCGGAATTGAAGTCATTGCTCTCGACGCTTATGCAAATGCTCCAGCGATGCAAGTGGCCGATCGCAGCCATGTCCTGAATATGCTTGATCCAGTTGCTCTGCGCGCTGTGATTGAAGATGAAAATCCGCATCTTATCATTCCCGAACTGGAAGCAATCGCGACTGATACGCTTGTTCGATTAGAGAGCGAAGGCTTTCGGGTGGTTCCAACTGCTCGCGCAACTCAATTGACAATGAACCGCAAAGGAATCCGGGAGCTTGCCGCTAAAGAGCTGGGTTTGAAAACCTCGAAATACTGGTTTGCAGACACACATAATTCGTATCTGCGAGCCGTTCAGGATGTCGGGATCCCATTTGTCGTCAAGCCCATCATGAGTAGTTCAGGCAAAGGGCAAAGTATCGTTAGAGACCTGGCCGATGTTGAAACAGCGTGGGAATATGCACAGAGTGGAAGCCGCACGAAGGACGTGAGTGAAGTGATCGTCGAGTCTTTCATTGATTTTGATTATGAAATCACGCTGC
This sequence comes from uncultured Litorivicinus sp., assembly GCA_902558075.1. Lineage (GTDB taxonomy): Bacteria > Pseudomonadota > Gammaproteobacteria > Pseudomonadales > Litorivicinaceae > HIMB30. The sequence continues at coordinate 25,255 of CACECO010000009.1, forward strand.
TCACGATCCGTCATAAAGATGGAGTATCGTTTTGCGATCCGATCGGTCATATTCAAGAATCCGGTGATTATCAGCAGAGCTGGCAACCGCATCCGATGCCAGAAGCAACAAGCAAGGCAGCCCAGCACATCGCAGATCAGGTCACTGGCGCCTTATGTGGTGACCGTGGCCGTGGAATTTTTGGCGTTGAACTCTTCATTAAGGGAGAGAACGTTTTCTTCAACGAGGTATCTCCGCGCCCACATGACACAGGCCTTGTGACATTGATTTCTCAGGATTTGTCGGAATTCGCACTCCATGTGCGTGCAATCCTCGAATTACCAATCCCGAATATCACGCAACACGGCCCGAGTGCGTCTGCAGTGATTTTGCCACGTGGTGATTCCGAGCAAGCAGTTTTCTCGAATATCGATCGGGCGCTTTCCGCACCGGATACCCAGATTCGTTTGTTTGGGAAGCCGGTCATCAAGGGTAAACGTCGGATGGGTGTTGGTCTCGCTCGTGGTGCAACGATTGAAGACGCGTTAGAGAAAGCGAAAAATATCGCAAATTCAGTGACAGTGACTTTTTAACCGAATGATCCGGTGACGGATATCGAGAGGGAAATTACACGGCCATCAAGTCGGTGATGGTCGTCAACCCGTGATATTGCCACTATTAGCGTTGAATCGTAAATGCTCGTGCTTGTCTTGAAAAAGTATACACTGTGGTGTTTTCTGAGAAAAAATTTTGTTAGAAAACCGCAGTAAAAAAATCCCCGAGTGACCGGGGATAAGAGCCTTCAACTTTGGCTCATCGGAGCGTCCACTTAGGGTAAATGCAAGTTGATAACCAAGGCACTGGCGATCAAACAAATTCCAAACATTATGCGGCTCAATTCATCAGTCATCGTCAGTTCCTCGCTTGAATTCGATGTTACAAGTATTCCGAAATATAATGGAGAAGGAATGGAGAGCTGAGGGTTTCTTCGTGAAGCTTTTTGTGTCAGTTCATAAAACCTAACGAATGAGGGAAGCAAGTATCGATGAGTACAGAATCTCAATCCTCAATATTTGGGTTCAGGGCAAAGATCGAACACTTTGTCGAACACCCGTATTTTACAGCTTTTATCACGATACTTATTCTCATCAACGCGGTGACCTTGGGTCTTGAGACGGATCGAGATGTCATGGCAGCGGTCGGCCCTCAATTACATGTCTTCGACACAATCATTCTGCTGGTTTTTACTGCTGAGCTGATCTTGAAGTTCTACGCATATCGACTGTCATTTTTTAGATCGGGTTGGAATTGTTTTGATCTGATTATCGTCGGCATTGCCTGGATCCCGGCGAGCGGCAATTTGTCAGTGATGCGAGCGCTTCGTGTATTACGCATCTTACGCCTAATTTCAGTGGTTCCACAGATGCGCCGAGTCATTTCAGCAATCGGTCATTCGATTCCGGGGATGATCTCAGTCGTCGGTGTTTTAGGTCTCATCTTTTATGTGTCATCGGTTCTTGCGACTCGACTATTTGGCATGCATCAGGATCCCAATATGCAAGAGTGGTTTGGTTCGATAAGCGCGTCGGCTTATACGTTATTTCAAATCATGACGCTTGAGAGTTGGTCCATGGGAGTTGTACGCCCAACTATGGAGCTTTTTCCTTGGGCCTGGTCATTCTTCTTACCCTTTATCATCATTACAAGCTTTGCGGTGTTGAATTTTTTCATAGGGATTATTGTTGACTCGATGCAGATTGCTCAGAAACTTGAAGCTGAAGAGGAAGGTAAGCAGGGTGATCAACCTGTCACAAGGAAGGATTTCGAAGCGCTACTGGCTAAAATTGACACACTCGAAGTACTCGTCAGAGACAGTCAAACAGAAAAAGGACGAGGTAACTGATGTCTCCATTGGCACATCAAGATCGCATCGATCAGCTCTTGCATGAAATACAAAGTATACGTCTTGCGATAGTGCACCAAGATGGCTCTCCATTTGCATCCTATACGCCTAGGGGTCGACAACGATCAGGCTGATTTCTGGATTTAAGTGAATGATCTCGCCCGTTATTCGCAGAATCTTGACCGCATGCGCAATAAATTCGTCTGGTCTTTGATGCGTGTTGACCGCGGTCATACAGAATCCATTGAGAAGAGGAGCGAATGGAATTAAGGTGCTGGTATCTCGAATGAAGGATTCACGACTATGGCTAATACGCTAGTTTCCGTTGATTGGTTACTCGAGCACCTTGATGATTCAAATGTCATTGTGTTGGATGCGTCCTATCATCTGCCGACAGCGAAAAGGGATCCCGATGCTGAATTTGTGAAGCAACACATTCCAGGCGCTTTACGCTTTGATATCGACGAGATCTCCGATCACAACGCTGCGCTGCCACATATGTTGCCTATGACCGATCGATTCGACGAAGCGATGCGGGATTTAGGGGTCGGTGCAGGGATGCAGGTAATTGTATATGACAGCCTTGGTTTATTTTCAGCGGCTCGTGCGTGGTGGATGTTCCGATATTTCGGTCACGATGACGTTGCTGTTCTCGATGGTGGTCTTCCAGCTTGGATCGGTGCAGGACAGGCGGTCGAATCTGGTCGAGGTCGAGTGATCCCGCCACCACATCCGTTCAAATCGCAAGCTCAATTGAATTGGGTCATCGATGCTCAAGATCTACTCGAAAACATCAAATCCAACGAGTATTTGGTTCTTGATGCCCGTGCTTATCCCCGGTTTCGTGGGGAGGTGGCAGAGCCGAGACCAGGGATGCGTTCAGGTCATATTCCCTACAGTGCAAATGTGCCGTTCAGTGATTTGTTAAACGCCGATAGCGGTTGTTTTCAGTCAAGTGAGGTAGTGCGAGAGCGGTTCGCTAAGGCAGGTGTGGATAATCGACCTGTGGTTGTGAGTTGTGGTTCTGGTATTACAGCTTGTGTCCTTGCGCTGGGTCTTGAACTTGCTGGGTTACCGGAGCCGAAACTCTACGACGGATCATGGTCGGAGTGGGGAGGTCGTGATGACCTCCCAATTGCCACCGGCGACTGCGCGTCATAGGTTCTCAAAGACGCAAGCAATGCCCTGACCACCACCAATACACATGGTAACTAATGCGAACCGGCCATTGATGCGTTGAAGCTCGTAAAGCGCTTTTATGGCGATAAATGCACCTGAGCAACCGACTGGATGGCCCAGCGCGATCGCACCGCCATTTGGATTGGTTTTACCCATATCAAGATTGAGGCCTTTGGCCACGGCCAGCGCTTGAGCCGCAAACGCCTCATTGGATTCAATGACATCCATATCCTCTATGTTCAAACCTGCGTTTGCGAGCGCGCGTTGACTTGCGGGAATAGGTCCTTCGCCCATGATGTGATTCGGAACACCCGCTAGTGCATAGGATACAAGTCGCGCCATAGGCTGATGTCCGTCTTTTTCGGCTTGTGCCCGATTGGCCAGAATGAGGAAGGCCGCACCATCATTGATCCCAGATGCGTTACCCGCAGTGACAGTGCCATCTTTCTTGAATGCTGGGCGCATTTTGGTCAGATCAGCGATCGTAGTTCCCGGACGAACATTTTCATCCGTATCAATCGTGATGTCGCCTTTGCGGGATGCCTTGATGATTGGAACGATTTGCTCTTCGAAGCGTCCTGCATCAATCGCTTCTGCTGCGCGCCGATGTGATTCGACGGCAAATGCATCCTGTGCTTCACGCGTTAGGTTCCATTTTTCAGCCAGATTTTCTGCAGTGATCCCCATATGCCCAGCACCAAAGGGATCAGTGAGAGTTGCCACCATCAGGTCGATCATTTGCGCATCGCCCATTCGTTGACCGAAACGGAGGTTAGGAGACATGTAGCCACCTTTTGACATGACTTCAACGCCACCACCGGCGCCATATTGAATATCGCCAAGTAGGATTTGTTGAGCTGTATTCACAACGCCTTGCAAACCTGAGGAGCAAAGACGATTCACTGTCAGCGCAATGGATTCCATCGGCATGCCTGCAATCACGGCAATGCAACGAGAGACATAAGCAAACCGTGAATTGGTCGGAATACAGTTACCGCACGTGAGGGACTCGAGTTTTGATGCTCCAACCCCCGACCGGCGGATTGCTTCTGCGAGAACGGTGGCTCCCAGTTCTTGAGGCTCAAATGATGAAAGACCACCCCCGTATGACCCGATCGCACTGCGTGCTGCTGATAATACAACGACCTCAATCGACATAGTTTCGCTCCGTCCGAATCCTGTACATGTTCATGTGTTTGAAAAATAAGTGTAAGCCTAGGGTATCATCTTATGTTGTGCAGTGCACAATATTTCCGTGAACCCTGATCGGAAGTCGTTTTGGCCTAGATCAGAAGCAATTAGTAAGGACGTTTCTTGCTGCATCCATTTAGTCGGGATTGGTTATCGATTACTCGTGGTGATTTGTTGTCTGGTTTAGTGGTTGCACTCGCATTGGTTCTAGAAGTGATCGATCTGAGGATCATGGGTGCCTCTGGCATTCAAGAATTCGCCAGTTTTTCATCGGAAGTCAAACAACTCGCATGCTCGCGAATTCGACGACACCAACGCTGTTGGCTTGTTGAGCCCTGTGCTCAGTAATGAGTTGATGCTACTCAATTGGCAATAGCGAAGGACCCGATTAGAGAAAAAATCACTTTTCATCCTCAGATTGGACCTGGGTATATGATTACACCGACTTTTAAGATGGATTAAAGATTCTTAAAGAGTTCCAGAGCTTCGAGGGTGAGGTCGATCAGTGCCACTGAGATAAGTCCGCATGTGAGGTGCTGAATGAAGTTTGCCGAAAATCGGTGAAATAAACGCGTACCAAGTGGAATTGCGACGGCAGCGCCGATGAGGAGTGAAGTAACAAGATTATAGTCGATGAGTCCACTGGAACCGAGAGTGACAGATACTGCAAGTGAGAGAATCAGTCCGATCGGAATAGACGTCGCGACGGCGACCTTGATCGTAAGACCACCGCTGGTCGTCAGAGCCGGTACGACCATAACGCCACCACCAACACCTGTGAGCCCCATCAGAAGCCCGATTGTTCCGCTCATGTTTATCATCGGCCAATGGGAAATAATTGATTTGACTCGGGTACTTAGCAGTGCAGATAGAGCCAAACATCCGGCCAAGAGGATGGCGATGATTAAACAGAATTCGAAAATGATGCCGCGGTGGTTGGTGGATAGGTATACCATCGAAATCGCGGTTACTAAAGTGATAGGAAGGCACACTCGAAGGAAGCTACGGGCTGCTCTCCAGTCTATGGAGCCCTGTTGTGCATGTCCGATGGTAATCATGATTTTTGAAATAAATGCAAACGCGCTTCCCGATGCGATCGCCACGATCGGTTCAATATGAAATACTGCGATAAGAGAGGGAATGACTAAAATTCCCGCTCCGACACCTGACCATAAAATCAGCAATGTGAAAAAAAAGCCGGCTAAGCACAAATCGAGGTTTAGTAGTTCTATCACCAGTAGAGGCCAATCGGTAGAAAGATTGTGATCATACCTTGAAACACAGCGAATATTTTCAGCCTGTTAGAGATAGCAAACGCCCACAATGAAATCTCAACCAGTCATAAATACTCAACCGAAAGTCAGCGACGAGGTCCGTCAGACAACCTGTTATATGTGTGCGTGTCGTTGTGGAATCAATGTGCATCTCAAAGATGGCGATATTCGATACATCGAGGGGAATAGGGATCATCCAGTCAATCGAGGAGTCCTCTGTGCCAAGGGATCTGCCGGGATCATGCAACACAACTCTCCCGCTCGGCTGCGCGCCCCCCTGAAGCGCGTTGGTCCTCGAGGATCCGGTCAGTTCGAAGAGATCAGCTGGGTTGAGGCATTGGATACAGCGACACAATGGCTCGGTGATATTCGGCAGAAAGATCCCACAAAGCTCGCATTCTTCACAGGTCGCGATCAAAGTCAGGCCCTGACTGGATGGTGGGCGCAACAATACGGCACCCCCAATTTCGCAGCGCACGGCGGATTTTGTTCGGTTAATATGGCAGCGGCTGGTATTTACACATTAGGCGGTGCCTTCTGGGAATTTGGTAGTCCTGATTGGGAATTGACCCAACTGTTCATGATGTTTGGTGTCGCTGAGGATCATGATTCAAATCCAATCAAAATGGGCATTGGGCTATTAAAAGATCGAGGTGTCCGAGTGATTTCGGTAAACCCTGTCCAGACCGGGTATTCGGCGGTCGCTGATGACTGGGTGTCGATCACGCCAGGCACAGATGGTTTGCTGATCCAATCGTTGATTTATGAACTGTTGCGAACAAATCAGATCGATCTCGACTATCTTATCCGCTATACCAACGCTCCTTGGCTCGTGATCGATGCTCCAGGAACTGAAAAGTACGGACTGTTTGCGCGTAATGAGGATGGTGATCCCCAGGTTTTATGTAGAACAACAGGACAACTGATTTCTTATCGAAGCCAAGGAATTATTCCGAATCTCACCGATGCGACAGTGGGTCCAGACGGCGTCCGTTTGGTGTCTGTTTTTTCACTCATGATTGAGGCATGGTTGTCTGAGGAATTTGCACCTCAGAGTACTGAGAGCCGAACCGGGGTGCCAGCTTCTCGAGTGAAACAACTAGCTGCTGAGCTAGCTCAAGTCGCATTTGAGCAGGAAATTGAAATTCCGATTGAATGGACGGATTGGAAGGGCGAAAAACAGCAATCAATTAAAGGGCGTCCAGTTTCAATGCATGCGATGCGTGGAATCTCGGCACATTCGAATGGGTTTCAGACATGCCGAGCATTACATATCTTGCAATTGCTGCTTGGAAGCGTCGACGTGCCCGGCGGATTTCGGTTCAAACCACCGTATCCGAAGTCTGTTGAGATGCATCCGAAGCCCGCTGGGCATGCCAATACCATTCAACCCGGCCAGCCGTTATCAGGAGCACCGCTTGGATACCCACGGAGTCCTGATGATTTATTGATTGATGATGAGGGTCGTCCAATTCGTATTGATAAAGCGTTTTCTTGGGATGCGCCATTATCGGTACATGGGCTTATGCATATGGTGATTTCAAATGCGCATGCTGGCGATCCTTATTCGATAGATCTCTTATTCATGTATATGGCAAACATGGCCTGGAATTCGTCGATGAACTCAGCCGGTGTCATTGAAATGTTGACTGACATTGATCCCGAGACTGGAGGTTATAAGATACCAAAATTGATTTATTCCGATGCATTTGCGTCTGAAATGGTCGCTTACGCTGATTTAGTGCTACCCGATACGACCTATCTAGAGCGGCATGACTGCATTTCTCTACTGGATCGTCCGATCTGTGAGCCCGATGCTGTCGCTGACGCGATCCGTTGGCCTGTGGTCGAATTGAAACGCGATGTGCGTGGTTTCCAGTCAGTGTTGTTGGATTTGGGCGCACGACTCGGGTTACCGGGAATGGTTGACGCGTCTGGTGCGCCAATGTACCACGACTATGCCGACTACATAATGCACCACCAGCGCAAACCAGGAGTGGGTCCATTGGCTGGGTTTCGGGGGACAGGGAACGAATCTGGTCGTGGAGAGCCCAATGCCAAGCAATTGGATGCCTACATTGAGAATGGCGGATTCTGGATGCAGGAATTGCCCGATGCAGCTCGCTACTACAAAGCACAAAACGCCGACTATCAGCAGTTTGCGGTCGAGATGGGGTTTTATGATGCGCCCGCACCCTATGTTTACCAGATCTACAGCGAAGAATTACAGAAGTTCCGATTGGCAGCTGAAGGCTTCGGATCAAAGCAACCACCAGAACACCTCCGTGAGCGTGTGCATCAAAGCTTCACGCCACTTCCTGAGTGGTACGCGCCATTCGAGGGTGCGATGGTCTCAGAAAGTGAGTTTCCGATTTATGCGCTGACACAGCGTCCGATGGCGATGTATCACTCTTGGGGGTCTCAAAATCCATGGTTGCGACAGATTCATGGCCACAATCCGTTGTTTGTGTCCTCGGAGATTGCCAGACAGCATGCAATTACTGATGGTGATTGGGTCTGGGTCCGCTCTTATCACGGCCGTATTAAAGTTCAGGCAGTGGTGATGCATGCATTGAATCCGAATACCGTTTGGACTTGGAATGCGATTGGGAAACGGAAGGGTGCATGGCAGCTGGATCCTGATGCACCGGAAGCGACCAAAGGATTTCTATTAAATCATCTGATTCACGAGTTATTACCGGAGCGAGGTGATGGTCTCCGATGGGCAAATTCAGATCCGATTACTGGGCAGGCCGCGTGGTACGACCTGAAAGTATCGATAGAAAAAGCTGATCCAGACGATCCAGGTGTCTATCCCGTATTTCCAACTATCGAGGCGCCAGGAAATTTGTTTAAACCCCCATCGACCGTGACTTATGGCGTGCAGTTCCAGATCAAGAAAGGAGAGCGTTCATGACAATGCTGCCGGAAGAACCGAGTGCAAAAAAGCTTGGGCTGGTCATTGATCTCGATATCTGTGTTGGGTGCCACGCTTGTGTGGTGAACTGTAAAGAGTGGAATACTGGATCGGAGGGCGCTCCATTATCGGATGTGAATGCCTACGGAGCACAACAGACCGGAGCTTGGTTAAACAGAATCCACACTTTCGAGGTGAAAACTGATTCCGTCGCACAAGTGGTACATTTCCCGAAGTCATGCCTTCACTGCACTGATGCCCCTTGCGTGACTGTGTGTCCGACAGGTGCCTCATATAAACGCGTCGATGACGGCATTGTGCTGGTTAACGAAGATCACTGTATCGGTTGCGGTCTGTGCGCTTGGGCCTGTCCATACGGAGCCCGCGAAATGGATCCAGTCGAGCAGGTGATGAAAAAATGTACCCTCTGTGTCGACCGGATCTATAACGAGAATCTACCTGAAGAGGACCGTGTTCCAGCATGCGTTCGTACGTGTCCCACTGGGGCCCGAGCATTTGGTGATCTTGGAGACCCAGAATCTGATGTGAGCCAATCGGTTCGAGACCGCGGTGGCTTCGACTTACTGCCTGAACAGGAGACATCCCCCGTCAATAAGTACTTGCCCCCCCGTGAGAAGCGTCATCTGGTTGCTTCAGATCGATCGCAGCCGGACTCTCAAACTGAGCTGCAATCGCCAGATGTCAACGGGTTTTGGGGATGGGTTGATTCCACCCTAACGAAATTGGGTTAATGGAGATCAGTTGAATGCGTCCTGCATGGTCAATTATTGTATTTACATCCTTGTCCGGTCTCGGTTTTGGCCTATTGTTCTGGTTTGGGCTTGGGTTCGTTGTTATCAATGAACTGATAGACGTCATCCTCTTCACCGTCCTCGGGGTCATGGCGGTCTCGATCGGTCTTATGTCTTCGCTTTTGCATCTTGGGCATCCGAAGCGTGCGTGGCGAGCTTTATCGCAGTGGCGTTCGTCTTGGTTATCTCGCGAAGGCGTTTGTGCCGTTGCGACCATTCTTTGCACGTTCATTTACTCGGGGGTTTGGTACATCTACGGTGAGCGTCCGTCAGCCCTAGGTCTATTTATTGCGATATTGAGCCTGCTGACCGTTTGGACAACCGCAATGATTTACGCCAGCTTAAGGACGGTTTTACGTTGGTATCATCCGCTCACACCTTGGGTATATCTCGCTCTCTCGGTTTGCGGGGGATTGATCACTCTGAATGCGTGGGAGCAAATCATTGTCGGGCAGTCGAGTCTGATTGAAATCACAACAATTGGATTAGTCATCGCTTTTGGGGTGAAGTCGATTTGGTGGAAACGTGCCGGAAGTCAGCAATCAGAATCAACGCCAGAAACTGCAACAGGTCTCGGATCGCTTGGTCAGGTCGATCTACTGATGTCCCCGCACACTGAAGAGAACTGGTTGCAACATGAAATGGGATTTGTCGTGGCGAGGCGGCATGTCTATCGACTGTCACAGATTGCAGTTGCACTGACATTTATTTTACCGCTGGCGCTGTTATGGTCTGGGATTTCCTGGTTAATCATGTTGATTCCAATCGTCCATTTCGCTGGAATTTTAATTGAACGTTGGTTGTTTTTTGCAGAAGCAAAACACGTCGTGACTTTGTTCTACGGAGAGCGTCACTAGTGAGATCCACGCACAAAAAGGTGGTGCAGTCACATATTGGAAAAAATTCTTCCCGGTAAGTTGATCATGGGGATGGAATGCAGTCCTACGTTTTTAATGAGAGATCTGATGCACTCAATACACGATCGGTGGACCAAGATGGTCGGATGTGACATCGGATCGCTGGTGGAGGCCAATTTCCTTGTTTGATAAGATTCGGCAGGCAGGGCGTGAATCATCTCGAATATCGCGTTTAGTGTTTGAATAGGCGAAATGGCCGAGGACCACGAAATATCATGAGTACGATTGATATGCATGCGGTGAGCAGATAGAACAGTAAAGTCCATCCAGGAATCGAGAGCGTCAAGAACGTCCATTGCACCTCGGCGCAACTTCCAGAGCCCATGAGCATCGTTTGCAAGCTTTCTGTCAACGGAAACTGCTCGATCATGAAATAGATATCCGGCCCGCACGCGGGCACTTCGTTTTCAGGGAGTGATTGTAACCATAGCTGTCTGGAGGCAAGCCACACACCAAGGGTTGAGCTTATGAAAGCAGCAAGCGAAAAAATGAGTCGCGACGTGTAAAACGGCAACATGTAGAGAAGGCAAGCGATGCCTATCAGAGCAAACGTGGCGCGTTGAGCCAGACACAGCGCGCACGGAACTAGACCGGTTACGTATTCCATATACAAGGCAGTTCCCAGTAATCCAGCACAGGTTAGGCCTGTCAAAAGTGCGAGTCGCGCACTGTACGTCGCCATACCGATCCTTTTAGCTTTTTAGAAAGTTTAGCTGAGGTTGACACATAAAGTCATGAGATCACAAGTTGAACAAACGAGCGAACGCGAAGCGATTGGCTTCTATTTTTTTGTCAGGCTCAGGACCTGAATACGAATCAACGCCCAATGTTACGACGTAGCAAGCAAACATAATGGCTTTGGGACTTTCTAACTTCTTGCAGTTACGCTTGCCCTTTTCGTAATACTGGCTAGTGCGTGATTTCAGCCCGAGCACAGACGCTACCTCTTTCTAGGTCATCTTGAGTGATTGTCGCCATACTTTAAATTGTGATGCTGTCATAACGCGTTCCTAATAGCTGTTAAAGTGTATACACCCCTTGCAGCATGGCCAAAATTTCTTGGGTTGACGATCCAGTCTACTCAACTAGCTCATGACATCAGTAAATTAAGTCGTACTGACGCGGTTTATTTCCCTCAAAACTGCTGAACAACGCGTGTTTCATCGATGAACTGCTACTGTAGTTGGTTTGAAGAAGTGTGAAAGAGATCAATAAAAATTGAGGAAACTCGACCGACTCTTTCCACAGGCCATTAGTCAAGTCACGCGAATTCTCAAAATGAATTGCTTCGAGAATTTTCCTCACTTGATGATGAGAAAATTGTTTTAAATAATTGTTAAAGATAGAATTAATTTTAATGATCAAAAATTGATCAAACGCACCAAGTGCACGTGTGCCGTGGCGTCAGCCAAATGCTTCAGTTTTTATCCAAAAAGTTATCCACAGGTTTATTGGGTAACCGGTTTGTCAATACGGTGGATGAAAAAGTTTTGAGAATTGAAACATTTTTGAGATCCCTCATCATGTAGGGCTGACGAAGGAGGTCATCATGCTCAATTTAGAAACTGCAAACGCGATTGTGAGTCATATTATAGATGCTGCAACCAAACGTGCCGATTTAAAACCAATGACTGCCGTTGTTGTCGACGCAGGGGGTGCTGTGATTGCCTCTCAGCGCCAGGATGGTGCCTCACCAATTCGCGTTGATCTCGCAAAGGGTAAAGCGCATGGCGCAGTGATGATGGGACTCAGCAGCCGAAAGCTCGGCGAACGCGCCGAGCAGCAGGCTTATTTTATTCAGGCAATGAATGCGTTGTGTAATGGATCACTTGTCCCTGTTGCAGGCGGTGTTTTGGTTCGCAATGAGTCAGGTGGAATCATCGGTGCGGTTGGTGTGACTGGTGACACGTCGGATAATGACGAAGAACTTGCAATTGCGGCAATCCAGGCTACCGGGTTAACAGTTGACGAATAAACAAATGAGACGATTCAGCGAGTGGTCGTCCTGTAGTCGACGCCGCTATCGTCTGGGACGGTTTTGGGGTGATGGTAGGGTCGCTTGCATTGTTGGCCTCAATCCGTCTATTGCCGATGATACTATGGATGATCCAACTAATCGTCGGCTGATTGGATTGTTGGATGCGCAGGATTTTCAGGGCTATGTTCTTGTGAATTTGATACCTGAATCAACACCTTATCCGGAGCGTTTGGGCACATACCAAAGGCGTTTATCAGCAAAAAATCAGGCTGTGATCGTGCAAACAGCTGCTCACGTTGATGCTGTGATTTTGGCTTGGGGGAACGGTGCAGTGCGGTGTCCGTTTCGGCATCGACTGATTGATCGATTTGACGATCCGCTGTGTTTTGGGAAAACCAAAGCTGGCGAACCTAAGCATCCGTTGTATCTGCCATCAAAGACTGTACTCACAAGTTTTGAACAAGATGCAGACTAGGACGTTAAGATCGAACTTAATGTGTGTTGCATCGATTCACCATAGGCATCCTCCGAAGACAAACCGGATGCCACATAATGGAGAGTTGCATGAGGAATCTGGCGTGAAACGGATCTGGCAAGATGAGCGGGATGGAGCGCATCTTGTTCTTGTCCGATGATGTCGGTACGACAGCTCAGCTGACCGAGTTCGGGGCCAGTGATTGTCATCACTTTGGTCCTGAGCATCCATCCAAATCATGAGTTCCTGAAGATGCAGATGTTTCAGAAGTCTTAGATATGTATCCTGATTGTGGGCTGTTTCCGCAAGGCTCTGAAATTCAGGTTGCTGTGCGAGGCGCTCTGCCCATAGGTGCTGGGGTTGCGACTGCTAGATGTCCCGAAAACGATGAAAGATATCAAAATGCAAGGTAGCACCAACGGGTGCAAAAGCAGGGCAACACACGATCAATTGTTCGACCTCGAGGTGCACGGTCAATTCCATCGTGATCGCTGTACCTAAAGAAATGCACCCACGATCGTTGGCATCTGACGAAGGTGCTTGAAGAGCTCAAGCATGTCTTGGCCAGTGTGCTGAAGCGTAAGTGTGTCCGAGATTGGTGGTCCTGTGAATCCGTGACCCGTACGTCAAGATAAATCAACCGAATGTTGTCGAAATCGGGCCAAATTTCTATGACTTGACGATGATCCATTGAAAGCCCACTCTGGAATAATACGAGTCGTTCCTAGCCACTGTAGTACTAAGATAGTTTTGTTTGATCGGATGCCTCAAACTGCTTAAGCATCGGTGTGTCAATTAGAGCGAGTCCGATTCCTCAGTTTCGTCTTGTCCCAAGTAAATAACGCCTGGGACTTTATTTGGTGTCTCTTTTGATTGTTCATTAATTTGATTCCACCAACTCGCAAATTCATCTTTCGACATTTGGTGGGGATAAAAAGTGCCTGCATGCTTGTGGTCTGTACTCATCACCTACTCCTGATTACTCGGGTCAGTGACGATCCATGTCATGATTTACCACCTTGGTCTAACCATCGTGCACAGGTTTGTCGGTGACTGCAAGCCGCTCGTGGTCGAATGCCGCATTTCGATGTCATGTTTTGGTGACTTCGACCGATTATCCAGCCACGGAGGAGAAATTTGTGCGACTACTGATTGTTACCTGGTGTTTACTCACGGCACTGCCAGCCATGGCAGAGACTTGGGTGTGTCGTCATGACAGCCCCGATCGTGAAGAGTTAACCTTCATGCCAAAACCCGATGGAACGGTCGTTTGGCGACATCAAAAGCTTGGCTCCCTTGACCCGCTTACCGTTATTGTAGATACCGATAGTCTTCTCACAATGGCAACGCAACGTCTGAACATCCTGTATTCGAGGTTCTTCCATCTGGATAAATTTAGTGGCCGCATGGGCGAGACTGCGTTTCGTGCCTCAACCCTACGCCGGCTAGCTGAAAAGGATCCTGAATTCAACTGGGACATGGTTACGACCGTTTGGCAATGCGAGTCCAAAGCGGCCGAATCTGAGTAAGGGTGATCTCACATGTGATGAGGTCATGATCTGACAGCGTTCTGCCGTCAGTTCCGGTCGGCTGATGTACCCGAAATGATTTGCAACTCATTTAAATAGGCAAATTGATCTGCCCAAAGCGAATATGACCATTTGTTATCGACCGCATCTAATGCCGCATTCCGTAGCGATAGCGATGGAATTGAGAGTTGTGTCACACGTTTTGTCATAAAACTCTGTCAGACTCCGTCAAGGAGGTGTTTATGAACTGTATTGCACATCGCGGATCTGCAAACCGAGTCCCTGAAAACTCAATGGCGGGAATTCATGATACGGCCGCTCAACATATTAAACAGATCGAGTGCGACATTTCTGTTGCATCCGATGGCGTCGCCGTGATTTTTCACGATGAGTCTCTGCGACGGATGACAGGTGATCCTCGCTCAGTCTTATCGCTGACCAGCGCTGAGCTCACTAAAATTCCGCTGATGACTCACCATGTCTGCCTAACCCAATATATTCCATTGGCTGAGCATTGGATGCGAGCGGCTAAGAATCAGGATTTGTTTCTCCATCTCGAGATTAAAGTGCATGACCAAGAAGTGCAGCGGGTTGTTGATGCCACCCTCGATGCATTTGATCGGGCAGGACTCAAGGCATCGCAGGTACGTATCTCTTCATTTTCGCTCGATGTCATTCAGCTGATTCGTCGGTGTCGTCCTGAGCTTGATGTCGGTATTGCGACTGTTCGACTTGCCAATGTGCCGCTTGATGCACTCGAATCGCTGGGAGTCGTCTCTGTACACTTAGATATTGATTATCTCGATGGTCAAGCCATCGAGTCGGCTGTCGGGCGAGGGTTCAAGGTTTGCGCTTACACAGTGAATTCTGCGAGACAACTCGCATCCTTACCCTTGGATTTAATTGATTCGGTGTTTACTGATGATCCTCTAAGACTACTCGATGAGCTCAGGGCCCTGAAAATTGGAAAATAATCCCTACTTATTTGTGTGGAGGACTGTTCGTGCGGTATTTTGACGTGGGCCAAAATCCTGTCATGATCAACACGGACGGGATCGTGTATCGATTGGATACAAACAACTTATTGGTTGAAGAGTCAATGGGTTATCAGGTATCTGAGGAAGCCATTGAGCTAACAGAAGTGAGTTTTTTAAGACGGTTTAGTGACCGGCTTGCTCATGCCTTTATCCACTCGCTCGATTCTGGAACAGGCTAATAGACTACCCTCATCAGAGAAGAGACTAACAACCCAATGAATTTAGAAACTGTGCTTGACGTCGAGCATTACTCGGATGCCTTGTTTTCGTTCAAAACGACCCGTGGCCCAGATATTCGCTCGTTTAAGGCCGGCCAATTTACGATGATTGGGATGGCTGATGATGATATACTGCGCGCCTACAGTATCGCGTCAGCGCCAAATGAAGCGCATCTTGAGTTTCTCTCGATTAAGGTGCCCGGTGGCCCACTCACAGAACGTCTCAAGGATATTCAAGTGGGTGACCAAATCGAAGTTGGCGACCGGCCGACCGGAACTTTGGTCCTCGATAATTTGAAACCAGGCAAACGCTTATGGTGTGTTGCAACCGGCACTGGTCTGGCCCCATTTTTATCGATCATACGCGACCGGCATACGTTTGAACGTTTTGAGCAAGTCATCGTGACACACACTGTGAGAGCCACTCAGGAACTCGCCTATGCTGATTTGCTGTCCTCGCTTCCAATTATCTATTACCCGACTGTGACGCGCGAGCCATTTCAAACCCCCGGACGAATCACTGAACGAATCGATAGTGGCGCCTTGTGGTCGGATCTTGATTTGAGTCCATGGTCGATCGTTGAGGATCGAGTGATGATTTGTGGTTCGCCAGAATTTAATAAAGATTTACGAAGTAGGCTTGAAGGCCTTGGATTTACGCATGGAACGAATCGCGCTCCCGGTGAATTCGTTCAAGAGCGCGCATTCGTTATGCAACGGGCGGGTTAACTTTGGTTCAGTCGTCGTAAGAGTTCAAACAAAATAGATGAGTCACGGGTCCCAAGGTCCTGGTCCATGATCGTTTGATATTGGCGTGCGACGAATTCGAGGCAGGGGAGTGGAAGCTGTTGAGCCTTCGCTGTCTCGATCGCGATTTCCACGTCTTTCGCATGCAGTCGCGCCTCGATTCCGGCGTCAAAATCTTCGGCAATCATTTTTGGAGCCATTAGTGACATCATTTGACTACCACCCATGCCATCTTTGATCGCTGCAAATACTGCCTGTGGATCTGCACCTAAATTTTTCGCAAAGGTCAAGCATTCAGCCACGCCTTCGATGGTAATTGTTTGCGCAATTTGGTTGCTGATTTTCGCAATCTGTCCATGGCCGGCGTCGCCTACCCGTGTGATCATTTTGGCATAGCATTCAATGACTTGATTGGCTTGCTCGCACGCGTCGGGATGGCCACCTTGCATAACGATCAAACGACCTTCTTCCGATGCCCAAACGCCGCCTGATACAGGCGCATCAACGAAGTCCATTCCCGCCTCACGCAATGTCGAGGCAATATGCATTGTACGAGCAGGATCGATCGTCGAATGATCGACAAACAGCGTGCCTGGCGAAGCACTATGGATCGCACCATCTTGACCTATCAATATCGACTCAACATCCTCAGTCCCTGTTACATTGGTGATCACGACATCAACACCCGCCACAACCTCGGAGAGACTGAGGGAAGGCATCGCACCCTGGCTAATCAGTTCTTGCGCCTTGCCCTCAAACACTTCAGCGCGTCGCGCGTAAAGTTTTAGTTTGAATCCCCGATTAACCATGTGACGGGCCATCGGTAATCCCATCGTTCCGAGCCCGATAAAACCTACTTTGAGAGTCATATTTTGCCTTTGGATTTGCTGTTGTATTTTGTTGGAAAACGCCTGATGCATCTTGCATTGATTCTGTTGCCATCTGCAACTGTCATCGCTGCCGAGCGTCCATGGTGGGAGGCTGAGGTGGCAACCGAAATGGCTCGGATGGAAGCTCAAAATGAGGCCATCATGCAAGCAATCGATGCCGAGCTTCGTTATCACAACGCAGCGGTGTTTCAGGAGCTCGAAAGGCTGTCTTCGTACTACTTACAACAAACTGAAGCCCGTTGGAACGAGAATGATGAAGCTGTTATCCGAGATGAAGTTCGACGGCTCAATGACTCGATGCGCCCGTACTTCGATGCTGGGCGACATTTATTCGATGTTGATAGTTACATGATGGATCGTACAAAACGATAAGGATAGTCAAAGACTTCGTCGATCAATGGCATCAACAGAGATCCCTGCTTCTCAGAATAAGATACTGCACTCTCGTAAGATTTCACTAGTATGCCGTTGAAATGCCTCATCTAAAACAAGCCTTACTGCGTTTTCGATCAGCCGTTGTCCGAGGCCTTGACGCCGATAGTCTGCATGCACGCAGAGACAATGGATTTGCAGACTGCTCAAATTTCGCGGTAACTCCAACGCATTATCATTGAGAGCCACGATTGCAGAGAGTGTGTTGTTCTGAGCGTGAAGTCCGTAGAATTGATAATCGATTCAATCCGATTAACGGTATTGATACGTATCCGAACTGAGGCGATGCAGTTGATCGACAAGATTCGATGTGGTGATTGGCTATGCGACAACAGTATTGATTGCCTGCAGTCGTTCGCGTGTTTCTTGGATCAACGCACATGACATTACTCAGGCACCTCCAACAGTCTGGATCTTGAGGATTTCAAAAGTTGTTCAACGAACCGAGACGACACACAATCGCTTACGCATACTTGCTCGGCTTTATCGGCGTGTTGTGTTTTGCAGCAACGTTGCCTCTGACTGCAATTGCATTGGCTGACTTCTCTCCAACGTTTATCACAACGATTCGGGCGGTAATTGCCGCTGCCGCTGCCTGTGTTTGGATCACGTTGAGTCGTTCAACACGACCAACACGCTTGGAGATCAAGCCATTAGTCGTCAGCGGTTTGGGTTTGATTTTCGGTTTTCCGTTGGCCATGGCAATCGGGTTACAGACAGTTCCTTCCTATCATGGCGCCGTGGTGCTCGGAATCTTGCCTCTTGTGACAGCAGGGCTGAGCGCGCTTGTGCATGGTTACCGAGCACGGCTTGGCTTTTGGTTGTGTGCTCTTGCTGGAGCAGGGCTGGTTATTCTGTTTACCTTGAAAGAGCAGGAGGGCTCAGTCAGTTGGGCCGATTTGTGGCTCGTCTTAGCGGCTTTGATGGCCTCTTCAGGGTATGTCATCGCAGGTGATCTAGCGAAACGTCGGCCGGGTCCATGGGTGATCTGCTGGTCGCTCGTGTTGTTATCGCCGATTTCTGTTTTCTCAACGTTAATGGTGTGGCCTGAGTTTTTCTGGGTGCGGCCAGAGAGTTCTCTGCTTGCTCTGCTTGGTCTTGGATTTTTTTCGATGTTCTTTGGCTTTTTTGCCTGGAACACAGGGCTTGCACTTGGCGGGATTGCTGAAGTGGGTCAAGTACAACTGCTCCAACTGTTTTTGACGCTCTTATGGGGTAGCATTTTGCTCGGTGAAGTCGTGACACTCGATGTTTGGATATTTGCATCGCTCGTTGCCTTGACCGTCTATGTTGGCAGGAGGTTAGCCTAATACTAAGAATCGTAAGTGTGCGCCCTATTTTATGTCTACATCTCGTAAAAGCATCCGTAACTGCACCTGTTTGGCCCAGGCTTTGGCGACCATCGCACCAAAAGGGCACATAAGTTTAGGGATCGACGCTGATCAGCAAGCCGATTAGGCTGGCATGGTTTTAGCTGACCACTGAAGCCGGTCTGGACATATGGTGCGATGGATAGTCTACGATTCTTTGAAATTTATCGGTCTAGTGAATATCTAGGACTGCTCTTCGACGGGATTTTGATCTCCGCGGGTCTAACGATCGTGGCTGGTCTTTTAGGGGTAGCGCTAGCTTTGGTATTAGCGTCGGTCAGATATTGGCGGGTGCCGGTTATTAATGGGTTTGCTGCTGCCTATGTGGACTTTATTCGGAACACCCCGCTCATAGTCCAATTATTTTTTATCGCGTTTGGGCTACCCGCGGCGCTTGGTTACACCTGGCCATTTTGGGCTCATGCTCTACTTGCTCTAACGATAAACTTCTCTGGTTATTTTGCAGAAATTTTTCGAAGTGGTTTTGCATCCATACCTGTTGGCCAGCGGGAGGCCGCGGCAGCATTGAACCTATCGAAGAAAACGATATTCAGGCATATCGTCCTACCGCAAACCGTTGTCACGATGTTTCCATCGTTGAGTAGTCAGTTCATATTTTTATTCTTAACAACCGGCCTGATTTCTGAGATTGGCGTCCCTGACCTGACTCATGCAGGAGTATTTATCGACAGTCGAACTTTCAGGTCGTTTGAGGTATTCATCACCCTGACCGGGCTTTACATCCTGATATCACTGATGCTCAAAAGCTCCCTACAAATTTGGTTTAGATCAACACTTGGGAAGAGGGCGCCGGAGTGAAAGAGTTGTTAATTGAGCTTATAGGGGCACCTCTGGGTACCATCGTTTTTCAACTCATATTTGCGGCACAATACACCGTTTATCTGTCGCTCATCGCATTCGTTGGCGGGGGAATAGCTGCGGTCTTTATTACTTTGGCCAGGATCGCGCCCTACAAACCAATCCGATCAGCGGCTACCGGATACATATGGTTATTCCAGTCAACCCCGTTGCTCATGCTGTTATTTCTCTGTGGGCTCGGTTTTCCTCATTTATTTCAATTCCAAATATCTCCCTGGACCGCGGCATCTGTCGCGCTCACGATTTTTACGTCGGCTTATCTTGCCGAGGTTTGGCGTGGCGCGATTGGTGCGGTAGAGACGGGCCAGTGGGAAGCCGGTAATGCTCTTAATTTAAGATACGTCGTCATGTTGCGGCGAATCGTCATTCCGCAGGCGATCAAGTTCGGACTGGCGCCAACGATTGGATTCCTCGTACAAATTATCAAGGGAACCTCGCTCGCCTACATAATTGGGTTTCAGGATTTGATGCTGGTCGGTAAACGATGGGCGAATGCCCCTGTCGATGGCTCAGAGCCATTTGTCATTTTTCCAATTATGGCGGTTCTTTATTTCTGTCTTTGTTATCCACTGGCGCTCTTCGCTCGGCAGCTGGAACAAAAAGCCCTGGCCCGAGGCCAGTAAATTCTAAAAGAGGAAACTTCTATGAAAAATTTGTATTCAATTATCCGGTCGGGCCTTTTGGCTACGGCCCTGGTCAGCACTTCAGCTCTTGCTGACCTCAGTGACATTCTGAGCTCTGGCAAGGTAAAAATTGCTGTGCCTGAAGCCTTTGCACCATTTGGGTCTGTAGGAGCGACAGGAGAGCATGAGGGCTACGACGTTGATGTCGCGAAGCTTATCGCCAAGGATCTGGGTGTTGAGCTCGAGCTTGTCCCGGTTGTTTCAAAGCAGCGGATACCGTTCCTTGAGACCGATCGAGTCGATCTTGTTATTTCGACGATGGGCGCTAACCCCTCCCGTGCGAAGTCGATCAATTTCTCTAGCGCATACGCGCCGTTTTATTCCGGAATTTTCGCACCATCCACAGTTACTATTAATGGTGCCGCTGACCTAAAAGGTAAAACTGTTGGGGTGACATCTGGAAGCCTTGAGGATTTAGAACTAACAAGCATGGCTCCAGAGGGGACAAAGATTGTCCGGTTTGGCGACAATGCGGCCACTCTATCCGCATTTACATCGAAGCAAGTCGAGGTACTAGTGACTGGTAACACGGCGGCCGCCTCCCTGACAGCCAAGGACCCATCGCTAGATCTTGAGCGCAAGATGATCGTGAAGGATAGCCCGTGCTTCATTGGCGTGAAAAAAGGGAACGAGGACTTACTTCGTTGGGTGAATGTATTTATCCTTCACAAAAAGTTGGGTGGAGACCTCAATAAAATCTCTCAGAAGTGGTTAGGGCAGGACCTTCCGCCACTCCCGTCTCTGTAACAGAGTGGTGCGTGAGGGACCGATGTCTCTCACGCGCTGGTACTCTAAATTAAGGAAGATGGTTTGCCGATTGTTTCGATGAAAGCCGTGCAAAAGTGGTACGGAGATTATCACGCATTGAAGGATCTAGATTTTTCTGTCGAACAGGGGGAGCGAGTCGTTATTTGTGGCCCCTCGGGATCGGGCAAATCGACACTGATCCGTTGTATCAATGGTCTAGAAACGTGTGACGCTGGATCAATCGTGGTGAATGGTATAGAGCTGACTCAACGATCGGATAGTGTGGCCAAGATACGTTCACTGGTGGGAATGGTTTTCCAGCAGTTTAACCTGTTTCCGCATCTTTCAGCGCTTGAAAATTGTACGCTAGCGTTGACTGAGGAGCTAGGTCTGACTCAACCTCAGGCAGACGAAAAGGCCATGCAATACCTCGACAGGGTCCGGATAGCGGACCAGGCCACTAAACGACCAGCCCAGTTGTCGGGCGGACAACAGCAACGTGTCGCCATCGCCAGGGCCCTTTGCTTGGAACCAGAGTTAATGCTTTTTGACGAACCTACCTCGGCGCTCGACCCAGAAATGATCTCAGAGGTTTTAGAGACGATGGTAAGTCTCGCCGAGGACGGTATGAGCATGATTTGCGTGACACACGAGCTTGGTTTCGCTCGGGAGGTTGCTCATCGGATAATTTTTATGGACGAGGGGGCCTTAGTGGAGGACAGAGACCCGGTTGGATTCTTCGAGCATCCAGATAACCCTCGCACTAAAAAATTCCTCAGCAAGATACTTCGATAATTTAGGGTCCCTAAATATCCTCCTAGACGGCCTTACGATGTCCATAGCTTCGGTTGGAGGTGTAACTCTTTGCTCGATAATGTCTCCCTTATTCCCGACCCATACCTTTATATCCTAGGGCAACTTGTTCTTGAACTTTACCTGCGCGGTTGAGGTCAAATTCACTCAAAATATCGACCGTGGAATATGCGCCGCTCGCTAGCACCGCGGCCTTCGCTCCAATCGCTGAGGACGCATCCGGCAAATCCATGACTGCCACCATGTCATAGATTCCCTGACAGAACGTCATGTCTAACACATTACCCCCCGACCCCGTAGCAACGATATCTGCCATCTTTCGTCTCTTTTCGTGGGATGTCGTGTGCATGTTACTCACCGACTCTGCACTCATGATCCCTAAAAATATAAATTTCATTGAATGATTCCTCATTAAGTTTTTAAAAGTAAATGGAAAGTTTTTTCGATAACCGAGGTTATCTTCAAACCAATCCAGAGGTAAGAATTATTATGAGTGTGTCATCGAAATGGTCAATAGCGGTGTGCTCGATAGGGCTGGCCTCAGAACTCGCGTGTGACAAATCGATGCCAATTATTCTTCGAGATATTGGCCTGCTCGAATGTCGCATATTTAATCAGCTTCTAAGGCAAAACTTGGACTGTATCTCCTCGGGCTCTCTCGCAACTAAGTTAAAACGTCTCGAGCATGTTGGTCTGATTACAAACGTCCCAGCGAATGGACGCAACCAGAAGAACCTGTATTACTTGACAAAGTCAGGGATTGACTTCATGCCGGTATTATCTGTCGTGGCAGGATGGTCCGCCAAGTGGCATCAACCGAGTGCTAAGTTTGTCTAGGCCCTCAGACCTTGTCTACCAGAGGCAGAGCCCGCTTTCCGGGCTACGGCCAAACAAACCTGGAGCGAAACAAATTGGAACCAATGTCGTGGATGCGACGAAACTCTGGGTCCGTTTAAGCTTCCTATGGTCAGGAGATAGTCTAGTCGGCGACATTAGCCACCATCGGCATTTCCTTAATATCATTATGATAGAGCTCAGCCATTTCGCCCAACATAGATAATATTGCGGCTGGGCTTTCTGCCTTCCACCAGCAGTAAGTTACCATTTCGTCTGGGTTGCCCCAGTTCATTTGGAAGGACGCGCTGTCGCTTTTCATGTGCTCACGCATGTATTCCAGAGTGAGCTGGCTTGAGGCTTCAAAATGCTTCGCGCGATGCTCTTCAGACTTGAATGTGTGTGCGACCATATAATCTTTCATCGAGATTCTCCTTACTATATTTGACTGCCTACTTGATTATCGCGTAGTCAGGTACAGTTATGAAATATATCTTAAACTAGTCTGAAATTTAGAGCTAAAACTAGCTTTATATTCTTTATTACAAACGTGTTGGCTAAAGCCAAAAAAATTAACTTCTATCGATAGCCAGCTGACTGGAAGCCTCACAGTGCATCGGTCGATTTTCTCCAGAATCTTACCGTAAGTGCGACTATATGATCGCTGATCTCTCTTTCTTCTAGCCTTATCGAAAACGTCAATACACAGCCTTCGAAGTAAAAAATACTTTGATCCTGATGTTAAATTACTTTAAATACAATTTCATTTCACCAGCTTAATCGTTGACCTTCCTGCAACTGGAAGGAAAATATTTCTGTAATCCTTAAAGAATTTTATCCAAACCATAGAGAAGGAAGTGGGCTGTAAATGTTGATTGGCAAGGCTTCAAAACAGACCGGGCTGAGCACTAAGACTATCAGGTTCTATTGCGATCGAAACCTAATCGCGCCTCGTCGGGATCCGTTCACAGGTTATCGATCTTTCACAGAGAATGATTTGGCCAAGTTACGGTTCTTAAAGAAAGCGAGGCAGCTTGATTTCAGTATTAAAGATTGTTCTGAATTGCTGATTCTCTATGAGCAGCCAGATCGTTCGAGTTTGGATGTGAAGATCATTGCCTCGAAGAAACTGAAAGAGCTGGATGCGAAAGCAAACAAGCTTAATTCGCTTCGCAATCAACTGAAATTGCTTGTTGAACGCTGTTCTGGCGATCATCTGCCCGATTGTCCAATCTTGGATGCATTGGCTGGGGAACGAAATTAATTTGGGTCAAACGATGTACTTGCCTGCCACTGGAGTCTTTATCGTTTTATTCCTCAAATAAGTAACGTGTGGAGAGTTAACATGAGCGTCGGTAATCAGTTAATACGGTCGGTCGGAACAGTTTTATTGTGTTCAGCCTTAATGGCTGGGAATTCGTTTGCTGGTGGGCACGCCAAGGTAAAGGCGATTATCAAGGGTAGCGATGGACAGAGTAACGGCGTCGTTGAATTTTACGGAGTACCCGGCGGTGTCTTGATGGACGCTCAACTTAAAGGGCTCCCACCAGGCGAGCACGCCTTCCATATTCACGCAAACGGATCATGCACTCCTGACTTCAAAGCGGCTGGTGGTCACTTCAATCCCAAGGGTGTTGCACACGGGCTTGGCGTTGGAAAGCACGCGGGTACCAACCCTAACATCCATGTGCCAGCAAATGGGTCGCTACGGATAGAGATCCTGAATACCAAGGT
This sequence comes from uncultured Litorivicinus sp., assembly GCA_902558075.1. Lineage (GTDB taxonomy): Bacteria > Pseudomonadota > Gammaproteobacteria > Pseudomonadales > Litorivicinaceae > HIMB30. The sequence goes on from CACECO010000009.1 coordinate 49,793, forward strand.
TTCCTTGGGTAGCGGCAGTGATAACGATATATTAAACAAGTCAATAATCTTGCATGCCAAGGGTGACGACTATAAGAG